>NZ_OY761553.1:1816500-2119250 GCF_963664735.1 uncultured Cohaesibacter sp.
CCGACCTGCCCAATCCGGGCGTTGTGATACCATTCCAGCATAACAACACTGTCACCACCCAGATGTTCTGGGACTCAGACTTCGGCAAAAGCATCGAAACGGCAGCTTATGCGCTCAATAGAAAACGCGACCCCGAGCTTGAAGCCCGTGTCGACGAGGTGATTGACGCCTATGGCCGCCTGCAGGCCGAGGACGGCTATCTCAACAGCTGGTATTTGCGCATTGAGCCGGGCAAGCGCTGGACGAACCTGAGAGACCGTCACGAGCTTTATAATGCTGGCCATCTGATGGAAGGGGCCATTGCCTACTATCACGCAACCGGCAAACGCAAGTTCCTTGACATCCTATGCCGCTATGCGGATTGCATCGACGCCACCTTCGGGCCGGAAGCTGGCAAGAAGCGCGGCTATCCGGGGCATCCGGAGCTTGAGCTGGCGCTCATCAAACTTGGCCGTGTGACCGGTGAGCAGCGCTATCTGGATCTTGCCAAATTCTTTGTTGATGTACGAGGCGAAAAACCGAGCTATTTCGATGCAGAGGCTCTGGCCCGCGGAGAAAAACCCGAAGACTTCCATTTCTCGACGTTGAAATATTGTCAGGCACACGAGCCCGTCAGGGAACAGCGAGAAGTGGTCGGCCATGCAGTGCGCGCAGCCTATCTCTATGCAGGCATGGCAGACGTTGCGACCGAATTTTCCGATGCCAGCCTTGATCCGGCCCTTGAAGCGCTCTGGACCCATCTCACCGAGCGCAACCTTTATGTGACCGGCGGCTTTGGCCCCTCAAAAGACAATGAGGGTCTGACCTTTGATTATGACCTGCCCAACGATAGCGCCTATGCGGAAACCTGCGCAGCGGTAGCATTGGTTTTCTGGGCTAGCCGTATGTTGGGTCGGGGGCCCGACGCCCGCTTTGGCGATGTCATGGAGCGCGCGCTCTATAACAACGTACTTGCAGGCCTCTCCGATGACGGCTGCCAATTCTTCTATGACAACCCGCTGGAAAGCCATGGCGACCATCACCGGTGGCGCTGGCATCGTTGCCCCTGCTGCCCACCAAACGTTTCTCGCCTGATCTCCTCTATCGGCACCTATTTCTATGGTGTATCGGAGGATGAAATTGCCGTGCATCTTTATTGTGACAACAGGGCTGAACTGAAGGTTGCCGGTGTTGATCTGACGCTATCACAGAGCACGAAATATCCTGCCGATGGTCTCGTCACCTTTGGCATCGATCCGAAAGCGCCGACAGAGTTCAAGCTTTCGCTTCGCGTCCCGGAGTGGGCCGATGGCTACAGTCTGACGCTTAACGGCGAAGCGCTCGATGCCAAACCGGAAAAGGGCTATCTTCGCCTTGATCGCACATGGCAGGCTGGCGACAAGCTGACCCTTGCGTTTGATATGCAGCCGCACAAACTCTATGGCAACATCCAGATCGCACCGGATCAGGGACGCACCGCATTGCTGCGCGGACCGATGGTTTATTGCATCGAGAGCGCCGATCACGACGCCCCGCTGAACAGCTACATAGTCAAGGATGCAGTTCCAATTGCGACGACCGAATGTGCCAGCTGGCCGAATACTGTTGCCTTGTCGGTGGACGCATGGGTCGAATATCGCCAAGACAACGCCCTTTACAGCACAACCCCGCCATTACGGAAGTCTGCAACACTCAAGGCGATCCCCTACTATCTGTGGGACAATCGCGAACCGGGCGAAATGCTCGTCTGGATCCGCAGGGAGGCATGACGATGAACGAACAGGTAAACCTCAAACGCATTCAGCGTCAGGCCGGATTGTGTCTGCGTCGGGTCCATAAGTCTTTCGGCGCTGTTGATGTGATCCGCGACGTGGATCTGGAAATCGAAGGTGGCGAATTCGTGGTCTTTGTCGGGCCATCGGGCTGTGGCAAATCCACCTTGCTGCGCCTGATCGCTGGTCTTGAGGAAGTGACGAGCGGTGATGTCATGATTGCCGGTAAGGACGTGACGGACGAAGACCCATCAGACCGCGGTATTGCCATGGTGTTTCAGACCTATGCGCTTTATCCGCATATGACAGTCGCCCAGAATATGGGCTTCGGACTGAAGGTTGCGGGTAGGTCAAAAGCTGAGGTCGAAGACAAGGTACGCCAGGCGGCGGATGTGCTTCAACTCAACGACTATCTGGATCGACGCCCCGGTCAACTCTCCGGTGGGCAGCGGCAACGGGTGGCCATCGGGCGCGCGATCGTGCGTGATCCGGACGTCTTCCTGTTTGACGAGCCGCTCTCCAACCTTGACGCCGAACTGCGCGTGGATATGCGCATTGAAATCGCTCGCCTGCACCAGAAGCTCGGCAACACGATGATCTACGTAACCCACGACCAGACGGAGGCCATGACACTGGCCGACAAGATCGTGGTCCTGCGCGCCGGACGCATTGAGCAGGTCGGCTCTCCTGCCACGCTCTATGATGATCCGGACAATATGTTTGTCGGCGGCTTCATTGGTAGCCCGAAGATGAATTTCCTTGATGGCATCATGCGCCCGGACGGGGTTGAGGTGGCCGGTGTCGTGCTTGAAATCCGCGCCATCAGGAACCGTCCAGCTGACGGCACTGCGGTTCATGTGGGCATACGGCCAGAACATTGGCGTCTGGCTGGTGAAGGCGACAAGGCGGTTCCCTTTACCGTCGGCTTCTCGGAATTCTTGGGCGGCGCCAGCTATCTCTACGGCACCATCGGCGAGAAGAGCTGCACGGTAAATGTGGAACGAGAAGCAATTACCAAGCGCGGCTCAGTGCTCAGACTGACAGCTGATGCAGCTCATATCTGCTTGTTTGACCAGAACGAACAACGCATTCGCTAACCTTGCAAACAGCAGAAAAGTAAATTCCGGCAAAAGCCATCTCCAATTCAGTGGAGGTGGCTTTTTCGCATGACGGTCCGGAGAGCCCCCAAAAGTGGGCACTCCCTTTTTATGCGACGATAGTATGGTACGAATCTTGCTTTGAATATCGGATCAAGTATAAGAGGAACTCATTATGAGCACCTTGCAGCAAGCTTTGGACAAACTTTATCCCGGAATATTCATCGAAGATGCAATGACTGTCGTCCAGTCAATCTTGCAGCCATTTGGCTTTGATGTATCAACCTACGATTATTCGCCTGTACCGCTGACGTATGAAGGCGAATTTATCGTTCCGACCGTCTACTCTATGCAGAACGCACCAAGCGATATGGAAGATCTCTGGTGCGGAGAGCGCTATTATGCCCATGATCCCGTCATGGATGCATCTCGCGAAATTACACGTCCCTTTTACTGGACATATCATGATCGTCAGAGCAACATCATGGAAAAGGTGCTGGACGAGAGACATGGCCGGGTCATCGACTATCTGTGCGACACTGGCATGGAATGCGGCATTACAGCCCCCATTCGCTGCCCAGATGGCGCATTAGCGACTTTCACGGCAATCAGCACGACCAAAATCGGCAATTCAGATCTGGAAAACGCCCTCTCCTCAATGGGTTATCTGGCCCATGCCTTGCACGATGCCATCGTTGCCGGCTTCCCCAAACAAGCCTTTGAGACACCTTATGTTTCTTTGACCAAACGGGAAAAGCAGTGCCTTCAACTTTGCGGCCAAGGGATGACAGCCAAAGAAATCGCGCACTATCTTAACCGTTCGGTGCCCACCGTTACGTTACACCTCACCTCAGCCACCAAGAAGCTCGGAGCGCGCAATCGCTTTCATGCTCTGGTACTCGCCTCTCACTACAAACTGCTCAACACCTACAACTAGAAACAGCAAAACCTATAAAATTCCATAGCTTTTAGCAGATGCAGAAATGTGATCTGATTTGTTTCGAATATTGAATAGTAGGATTCATTCCATGTCAGATTTTGAAGTTCAAGAAGGCTTTTCCCCCTATCAGGGTTATAAAACCTGGTACCGTATCAGTGGATCTCTGGATTCAGAGAAACTACCTCTCATTGTAGCCCACGGGGGGCCTGGCTGTACCCACGACTATGTCGACAGCTTCAAAGATCTGGCAAAAACGGGGCGTCCGGTCATTCATTATGACCAAATTGGCAACGGTAAATCCACGCACCTGCCTGAAAAAGGGATTAATTTTTGGACAGTTGACTTTTTTTTAGGCGAACTGGACACATTACTTAAGCATTTGGGCATTCAGGATCGCTACGCCTATCTGGGTCAGAGCTGGGGTGGAATGCTGGGATCCGAACATGCCGTACGCCGCCCCAAAGGGCTCAAGGCTCTGGTAATCGCAAACTCTCCTTGCTCAATGCAGGTGTGGCTCAAAGGGGCCGCAGACCTCAGGGCCGAGCTACCGCAGGATGTTCAAAACACCTTGTTGTTGCACGAAAGGGCGGGCACGATTGACCACCATGATTACAAGGCAGCCACTCAGGCCTTTTATGATCGCCATGTCTGTCGGTTGCAGCCAACTCCGCCTGAAGTGAAGGCTACCTTTGATGCGATGGACGAAGATCCCACGGTCTATCGTGCCATGAATGGTCCAACCGAATTCCATGTTATCGGAACCCTGAAGGACTGGTCGGTTATAGACCGCCTTCACAATATCACGGCCCCGACCCTTGCTTTTCGCGGTGCCTATGATGAAGCCACAACGGAATGCCTCAAGCCATTCTGGGAAAATATCCCCGATGTGACGGCGCACGTATTCCCCAATTCCAGTCACATGCCACATGTAGAAGAGAGAGAAGATTGCATGGCAGTCGTCGAAGCCTTTTTGGCAAAGTATGATAGTGAGTAACTGATGCTAGGTCGCTATCGCTTTATCCTGTTTCGCCCAATTCAGCTGTTGCCGGTGTTGTTCGGCATATCGGTTGTCACCTTCATCCTCGTGCGGCTCATTCCCGGAGATCCTGCACGCGTGTTGCTTGGTACGCGCTCGACCCCGACAGCCTTGGCAAAAATCCGGGCCCAATATGGGCTGGATGAACCGATGGTGATGCAATATTTCTACTTTATCAAAAATCTGTTTCACGGCGAGATGGGGCGCTCAACCCTTTACAAGGTTGACGTCCTCAAGCTGATTGCGACCCGCATCGAGCCGACCTTGATGCTGGTCTTCTTCGCGGTGCTCTTGTCGTTGCTGATTGCAGTTCCTCTGGCGGCCATGTCTGCACGCAATCAGGGCAAGGCCCCCGACCACATGACCCGTATTTTCGTAACGGCAGGATTGGGTTTCCCTCAATTCTGGCTTGGCGTCATGCTGATCATTTTCTTCTCGATTTATCTCGATTGGCTTCCGGTTTCGGGCTATGGCAAAACCTATGCCGACAAGTTGACCCACCTGATCCTGCCTGCCCTTACCATCGCACTATCGCTCTCCTCGGTGATAACGCGCAGCCTGCGGTCGGCTATGATTGCCGGTTTGAGTTCAGACATTGCGACATCTGCACGCGCGCGTGGCGTGTCTGAAAACCAGGTCTTCTGGCGCCATGTGGTGCCAAACGCTCTGGTCCCGACCATCAACCTGCTTGCAGTCAACATCGGGTGGCTGATCGGCGGCACGGTGGTCATCGAAAGCGTGTTCGCTTTGCCCGGCATGGGCCAATTGCTGGTCCGGGGCATTTTCTCCCGCGATTACATGGTCGTGCAAGGTGTGGCCATGGTGTTTGCCGTTGCAACGCTGGTGATCAACTTCCTGGCCGACATTCTGACCACGGCTCTTGATCCGAGGGTGAAATTCTGATGGCACAAACAACAGCATTCCGCATCCCTATGCCCAAATGGCGTGCCCTGATGAGCCGCAACCTGACGCTGACCCTTGGCTTCTGCATTCTGGCATTCTTCGTTCTGATGGCGTTCCTTGCGCCTGCGCTGGCTCCCTACGATCCTATCTTGCAGGATGCCAGTGCACGGCTTGTCGGGCCATCGTGGCTTCATCCATTCGGGACGGACAATTTCGGGCGCGATGTGCTCTCCCGCGTCATGTGGAGCGTACATATCGATTTGCAAATTGCGCTTATCGGTGTCCTTTTCCCGATGATCATCGGCACGATACTGGGCACACTGGCCGGCTTTATGGGGGGCGTCGTTGATACGATCCTGATGCGCATCATCGATATCGTGCTGGCCTTTCCGTTTCTGGTGTTGATGCTGTCCATCATCACCATTCTGGGGCCGGGGCTGGTAAGCTTCTATATCGCCATGGCGCTGGTTGGCTGGGTCAGTTATGCCCGTCTGGTGAGGGCGCAAATTCTGGTGCTGAAAACCATGGATTTTGCCGTTGCTGCTCAGAGCCTTGGCTATTCGAATATGCGCATCATGTTCAAGCACCTCCTGCCGAACGCGCTGACCGGATCGATTGTGTTTGCCATGTCCGATGTCATTCTGGTTCTGTTGAACGGTGCGGCGATCAGCTATCTTGGTCTGGGCGTGCAGCCCCCCATTGCAGAATGGGGCATCATGGTTGCTGAAGGTCAAGGCTTCATCTCGCAGGCCTGGTGGATCACCTTCTTCCCCGGGGTATCCATCGTCATTCTCGCGCTTGGTTTTTCCCTGCTGGGCGATGCTCTCGGCGACTTGTGGGAGGCCAAGGTATGAGCAACATTCTCTCCGTAAGCAATCTTTGCGTTGCCTATCAGGACAATGTGGAAACCCGGTCTTTGCTTGAAGACATCACCTTCGAGCTTGGACAGTCTGAAATTCTCGGCCTTGTGGGCGAAAGTGGGTCCGGCAAGAGCCTTCTTTGCCGCGCCATCATCAGGCTGCTACCCTCTCCCAAGCTTTCCGTCACCGGTGGCGTTGTCGATCTGGAAGGGCAATCCTTGCTCGAGCTTGATGATCGCGCCATGATGAAGGTACGCGGACGCCGGATTGGCATGATTTTCCAAAACCCGACAAGCCACCTTGATCCGGTGATGCGCATAGGCGATCAGATCTGCGAAGGCCTGATCCAGCACGGATCCTATACCAAGGCGCAAGCCAAAGAGCAGGCGATCGAGCTTCTTGATCAGGTCGGTTTCCCCGACCCTGCAAGGGCTTTCAAAAGCTATGCTCATGAATTTTCCGGAGGCATGCGCCAACGTGCCATGATCGCAATTGCTCTATCTTGCGAGCCGGAAATCCTGATCGCCGACGAGCCCACCACCGCTCTTGACGTGACAGTTCAGGCGCAAATTCTGGAGCTTCTTGTGGAGCTGCGGCAAAAGCGCGGTCTTTCGATTATTCTCATCACCCACGATCTGGGCGTCGTTGCACAAACCTGCGACCGGATTGCGGTTATGCGCGATGGGCGGATCGTCGAGATTGACGAGAAACGCAAGTTGCTCGCCTCCCCGACCCATGAATATACAAGGACGCTCATAGGCTCTCATCCTTCCTTTGATGCACACATCGCCCATGATGAACATGGCGAGGCTGAAGATGAACACGGCGCGATCAAGCCGATTTTCGAGGTTGACGATCTTGTGGTGGAATTCAACACCAGTAAGGGCTGGTTTAGTGGCAAGCAGGCTTTCCGGGCGCTTGCAGGTGTCAGCTGTCAGATATTCCCCGGCGACACGGTCGGCATTGTAGGCGAAAGTGGATCGGGCAAAAGCACCATGGCGCGCGCCATGCTTGGCCTGACGCCGGTTTCATCGGGCCACATCACCTATGACGGCTCGGTGTTGACCTTGGAAAAGGAAATAGCACTCAAGCGACTGCGCAAAGAAGTCGCGATGGTGTTTCAGGATCCGTTCAACGCGCTCAATCCGCGCATGTCTGTTGAAGCGGCCTTGCGCGAAGTGTTGATCACCCAAGGTGAGTGCACCAAGGACAAAATCGATGGCCGCATCGACGAACTGCTTGATCTGGTCGGCCTTGACAGGAGCTTCAGACCAAGACGACCCAAAAGCCTATCGGGTGGCCAGTGCCAGCGCGTCGGTATCGCGCGCGCCCTCGCGGTCAATCCGAAAGCCATTATTGCCGATGAATGTGTCGCGGCACTCGACGTGACAATTCAGGCGCAGATTATCTCCCTATTCAAGGACCTGCGGGAAAAGATGGGCCTGACGATCATTTTCATCGCCCATGATCTCGCAATCGTCCGCGAGCTTTGCGAATCCGTGATCGTGATGCATCACGGGCGCATCGTAGAAAAAGGCAGCACCGAAGAAGTATTTGAAAATCCAAAACAAGCTTATACCGCCAATCTGCTTTCCGCGATCCCGAATATCGATCCGGACAAGCCTCTTGGCTCCAAATTGGCAGCCCTCGCAGAATAGGGCCTTTCCATAATGCTGAACAGAAGGAACACAGATCCAATGCTTAAAAAGATTTCGCGAGTGGGCCTTATTGCGCTCACCCTTGCTATGGGCGCGGTTACCGTGGCAGACGCTGCAGGCGTATTGTCCATCGGCCGCCGCGAGGACTCCAGCACCTTTGACCCGATCAACACCGCGCAGAACATCGACTTCTGGGTATTCATGAACGTTTATGACGTGCTCGTTCGCGTTGACAAATCCGGTTCCAAGCTGGTTCCTGGTCTTGCTGAATCCTGGGACATTTCCGACGATGGCCTGACCTACACACTTCATCTTCGTGATGCCAAATTCTCTGATGGCTCACCGATCACGTCTGAAGATGCAAAATTCTCTCTGGAACGCATCCGCGACGACGAACTGTCTCTGTGGTCCGACACCTACAAAATCATCACCAACATCGAAACTCCGGACGCCAAAACCGTTGTGATCACTCTGTCCGGCCAGTCCGCTCCGTTCCTCTCCACCCTTGCTATGCCGGGCACCTCCATCATTTCAAAGGCTGGTTTTGAAAAGATGGGTCAGGAAGCCTATGCCGAAAACCCGGTTGCTTCTGGTGCATTTACGGTCAAGGAATGGCTCCGCGGCGACCGCGTTATTCTGGAGAAAAATCCGGAATTCTGGCAGGCTGACAAGGTAAGTCTTGATGGCGTTGAATGGATTTCCATGCCAGACGACAACACCCGTATGATGGCTGTTCAGGCTGGTGAGCTGGACGCAGCGATCTATGTTCCGTTTTCCCGCGTGACCGAGCTCAAGAAAGACCCGAACCTGACGCTTCACATCGAGCCATCAACCCGTGAAGACCATCTGCTGATGAACCACGAACATGCTCCGCTCGACAATGTTCATGTACGCGCAGCTATCGATTATGCAATCGACAAGCAGAGCATCGTTGATGCCGTTACCTTCGGTCAGGGCACCGTTGCAAACAGCTACATTCCAAAAGGCGCTCTTTACCACAGCGATGACAATGGCGCTCGTCCATATGACGTTGAAAAGGCAAAGGCTGAGCTGAAAGAAGCTGGCGTTGACAACATCTCTCTCGACTATCTGGTTAGCGCTGGTAACGAAGTTGAAGAGCAGACAGCCGTTCTCATCCAGCAGCAGCTCGCTGCCGTTGGCATCACCGTTAATCTGATCAAGATGGACGCCAGCCAGACCTGGGACATGCTTGTTGATGGCGATTATGATCTGTCCATGAACTACTGGACCAACGACATTCTCGACCCTGACCAGAAAACGACCTTTGTTGTTGGTCATGACGTCAACATGAACTACATGACCCGCTACAACAATGAAAAGGTCAAACAGCTGGTAGCTGATGCCCGTCTCGTGCTGGACCCGAAAAAACGCGAAGAAATGTATTTCGAAATCCAGAAACTGGCAAAAGCCGACGCGCACTGGATCGACCTGTACTACAGCCCGTTCATCAACGTCTCCGCAAAATATGTCAAAAACTTCGACCAGAATCCACTTGGTCGCTTCTTCCTGGAAGACACTGTAAAAGAAGCCAAATAAGACCTTTCAGCGCACAGCCCCTTTTTAGCGGTGCGCTGATTTATTCCTCGATCGGGAAACTCAAAAGCCCGCAGCAATCAGATGAATTGCTGCGGGCTTACCTATTTTATCCTGCCAGTTGCGGAACTAGAGGCGACGATAGGAAAGTTTACGCGCCAGCCAGCAGCCAACAACCAGACTTTCTATTTTGCCGGAAGCATCGCGTTTGGCAGAAACGGTCCAGTTGCCCGGAGCCGGAGCGTCCATTGAGCGGCGGGTAACCATCACCCATGTATCAGGCCCGACCGGATGAACCCGTTCCATGATCCCCTCGCCCAGAACACCTTCGCAAACGGCATATAATCCGCCATCTTCAGCCAGAATGGTGAGGGTTGCGTCCAGCTCGTCGGTGTAATAGCGACCGGCAAGGTCTCCACCTGACGAATAAGGTTCGGTTGCTAGCGGTTCCAGAACAGATGTCAGATTTTCGTCTGCACGGGTCATAACCGTTTTATCGCCATCGTGAGCGACGGTTACATCGCCCCCCTTGAGACAGCCATCCGCACTCATATTGAGGGCATCACTGCCTGTGGCATTGTGTAGAAGTGCGCCCTTCTTGCCGGTTTCGATGTTCACGAGCAAACCGGTTTCCGGACAGATCCACTGCCCTTCCCAACTGTCGGGCACGGTTTCCAATGCCGGATCTTCATAGCCCAAAGCGGCTTTGAAAAGGGATGCTGCGGCACCGAAGGAATCCGCTTCATGGTTGAAATTGACATAGACAGACAAATGTTCCGAAGCGCAATGCATGCGGAAAGAACGGAAGCCACGCAGGGCGCCGCCATGTCCGGTCACCTTGCGGCCAGCCACCTCCATATGGGCCAGTCCATAGCCATAGGCGGCCGGTGTGCCATCCTTGAAGGTCGGAGGAACAGAAAGGCGCTGATAAAGCCCATCAGGATTGCCGACTGTTTTGTCGATCCAGCTTTCATAAGCCATCATGTCTTCAAGGGAGGCGGAAATACCTGCATCACCGAACCAGTAGATGCCGTTGTCCGCAGGCATGTAACCGGCAGTTGGGCTTCCCTCATAACCGACCACACCGTCGGCGGTCACGCGACTATCGGAAAGCAATGCGGCAGTTTTCATACCCGCTGGCCCCCAGATGATTTCGCTGATCAGCCCCTTGAGCCTGCGGCCGGTTTCCCGCTCGATCAATTCGCCAACCAGCCGGAAGTTGCCATTGCAATAGGAATAGCTGGTGCCCGGCTCGAAGTGGCCGGTTTTCATACGGGAGAACATCGCATAGGCATCATCGCGCGTGAAGGTCTGCTCGGCCTTGGCACCTTGCAAGATTGTCAGAGCCCAATAGTCGCGCAAGCCCGACTGGTTGTGACACAGCTCCTGAACGCTGGGCAAGGGGCCTTCAAAATGAGGCAGCAACTCGGGAAGCCGCGCGTTGAGGGGAGCAAAATCCTTGAACTGATCCAACAGGACACCGCATGTGAATTGCTTCGAAATCGAGCAGATCGGCAACCGGGTTGCGGTTGTCATTCTCCGGTGGGCGGCAAGATCTGAGTAACCCCAGGCACGAAGGGCGATGACCTCTCCATCCTTGACAACACCGGCGACACCACCCGGGCCCGGATGAAGATGGGGAAGTGCATCTAGGGCACATTCCAACTTAGCTAAATCGACCATTTTAAAATCCGAACTATTACAATAAAATCATATAGATAGCTTAGCAATTCTGGAAGGAATTGCCAATAGTTTCGCGATGATCTCACAGCAATTGCTCAAAGAAAGGAGAAGCGGCCAAGATCTGGTCGCTCCGCAGCTTCTTAGGTGGATTAAGCGCCCTACCAATGGTGGCCGTGGCCGGCTCTTCAATTCCCGCAGACTGATTTTGCTCCACCTCTTTATGGACGTTTTTCGCCGTATGTAAGACGGCGTCACGCCCCTTGATAAAGCTCTGCTCCTTGACGATTTCGCGATAGGCCCTGTTGAAATTACGCGCCCGTTGCGGAGAAGGATTGAGGACTTTTGTCACGTATCGAGCAAGGCTCTTGGCGATCTCCGGCTTGATATGGCCAGCGCGGCAAAGCTCTTCTCTTGTGAAAATGCATTCTGGCCATGAGATACGGCTATGAACGATTTTAAATATGAGTTATTGACACAAGAATAATTGTGCCTATAGTTGAGTTTGTTACTCAACTTAAATATCCATCTAGCCTCACTCTTGGGCTGGAAGCTGGGCGCGTGATCTCAAGTATATGGAAACAATACATCTTTCCGCTTCTTTGACTTTGTCGGCGAGCAGACGTTCTGGTCTTGTTTGGCTGTCCTCATGCTGGCAGCTATTGGGCATCTTTCATGGCAAGTTGGGTCTGGCAAAGAATGGCCCTCATTGGCTAAGCCAACAGGCTTGGCCTGAGAAGCCAGCTTTTGGGCTGGCTTTGGCTTAATTGGTCTTTGAGTTTTTGGAATGCAAAAATGAAATTCTATAGATACTTCCGATCAGGCATTGCATGTCTCTTGATGGCGGGATGCGGATTTTTGTTGTTGCCACAAGAGGCATTGGCACAAGAGCATGGAAAATCCATCAGCATCGAGCTGAACAAAGCTCAACCGCTTAAAGATGCTTGTCGAATCTCTTTCATCGTTCGCAATGATCTTGGAGCACCACTGCAAGAGCTTGGCATTGAAATTGTTGTCCTTGATCGTGACGGGCTGGCACAAGAGTTGATGGTTCTCAAGACTGGCTCCTTGCGCAAAGGCAAAAGACGGTTGCGCCAGTTCGACCTGCCGCAGACCGATTGCGGCCAGATCGGAGAAATCCTGATCAATGATGTCTCCGAATGTCAAGCAGACGGCATGACAGCAGCCAGTTGCCTTGACGTCATCCGCCCAACCCACAAGACAAATATAAAGCTCGGCCTTTGATGGGACCGATGGTCTGGGCCATCTCGCATGGATGGGCACCAGGCCAGCAAATGACATCTTTTACAGCAGACAGGACCGAAGCATTTTCCGACACTTAATCCCAGGAATTGAATATGAATATCTTAGTTGAACAGCTCTATGGAATGATTGATATGGGCGGGCCTGTCGTTCTGCTGCTTGTCATTCTATCGGTCCTCTCGCTAACCGTCATTCTCTATAAGCTTTGGCAATTTTCCTATATTGGCATTGGGCGACACAGGCGCGCGCGCAAGGCACTTGACCTATGGCTCAGCGGTAGAGGCGATCTGGCTCTATCCCTGCTGGAAAAAGGCAAATCTCCGGTTACTGTCGTCGTCGCGCATGCCGTAAGAGGACAAAGGAACCATTCAAACAAACCGGCATTGATAAGGGAAGATATCGAACGGGTTGCCGTTTCATCCTTGTCAAAAACCCGCTTCATGCTGCGCTTTCTGGAAACCGTGGGCCAGATTTCTCCATTGCTGGGCCTCTTCGGAACGGTCATCGGGATGATCGAGGCCTTCCAGCGTCTTCAGGAGGCCGGAGCAACCGTAGACCCGTCTGTTCTGGCTGGAGGGATTTGGGTTGCCTTGCTCACGACGGCGGTTGGTCTGGCCGTTGCCATCCCCGCAAGCCTCTTTGCTGACTGGTTTACAACCCGCGTCGAGCGAGAGCAGGAAGTCATGGAAGAGCTGGTCACAGCCGTCCTGACAGGCAAAATCACTGATCCAGCGAAAGAGCAATTGCGTAGTGCCCCATCGCTGCAAGTGGACCTCGCACATGCGACTTAGCAAAGCGCGCAAGAAACGCTCGATCGTCGGCTTGACGTCTCTTATTGACGTGATTTTTCTGCTGCTCCTGTTTTTCATGCTGTCCTCCACTTTTTCCCAATACAGCCAGCTTGATCTCGGTGTCTCGGGTGCAGGCTCCGCACGCGGTTCGATGCCAAAATTGATTATCGCTCTGTCGGACGATGGCATTGTTCGGCTCAACGGCCAGCCTTCGTCCCCGTCAGAGCTGGAGCTGGCCTTGGAGCCCTTCCTGCTCAAGGGAGTGAAAACGGCTGTTGTCGTTCCTCGCGGCGATGTGAAATTGCAAAAACTGGTGGATCTTCTCGGACGCCTGAAACACAGCAAGCTCGAAGCGGTTTCCCTGTCAAACTGAAGTAAGGAGAGCTGGTCTAAAGGCTGGCAGATCACCATGCGCATGCACAAGGCGAAGGCACATAAAAAGGTTTTGCCGGATAATACTATCCCACTGATCAACATCGTCTTTTTGATGCTTATCTTCTTTCTCATCGCAGGCACGATAGCGCCATCGATTTCCCCTGATCTGAACCCGGCGCAGTCCCAGGCTTTGCCAAAGACCGCCCCAGCAGGCAATGCACTTGAAATTCTGAAGGATGGAACGCTCATTCACCAAGGCCTTAGGCTTTCCTTGGAAGAGGCAATCGCGCAGTTCCCTGCCTTAAGTTATGATCCATCACACAAAGCCCCTCAGCCAGCCCCTGCATCCGATGAACGCACTTTGCACATACTGGCTGATAAAGAATTGTCAACTGCCAGCCTCATTCCAATCCTTCAGGCTTTTCGTGCCGCCGGACACAAGAATATTCGTCTCGTTACGCTAAGAGAGAGCCATTGATGCAAAGGTTTGGTCTTGCACTGTTTCTATTGCTGTCAGTTGCCCTGCATACCGCAGGAGCATGGGTATTTGTGCAAAATCCAGAGAAGGCGCGTGAAGAACGGGGTGCCGGAACTGCAGCGCTGGAGATTGGCCGCGCGTTTGATTCACTGGAACAGTTCGAGGTCACGGCGACCCCGGTGGCACCTTCAAAGGCCAATGCGGAGGCAGTCGAAACGGAACCCGTACGTGCAGTTACCCCAGTGAAAGCCGCAGAAGCGGTTGTTCCGGCGGTTACGTCTTTGGTTCAGATATCGCCAGCACAGGCCCTAGAAACCAAAGCTCTGGAATTGACAAGGAATGAAAATCTCAAGTCGCCAGACATCCTTCAACCTCAGTCCGTTTTACCACGCGCGGTCAAATCTCTCCCAGCCAGAGAGCTTTCGGCTGCATTTACTCCGATAACGGCACAAGAGAGAAAGACCGCGCCCCCAAAGCCAGTCGAACCGAGCAAATCAACCAGTTTGGAACCGGTCTCCGAGGTATCGCGGCTCCCGATGGCCAAAGCCGAAACGCCCACGATTCCTGCTGCTGCCAAAAAGATCAAGGCCACACGAAAGTCAGCCAGCGTGGCGTCAGTTGCCTCAAGGAAGGGGGGTAACAGCTCCAATTCCAAAGGCTCGGCGAAAGCCACTGGCGGCAATGGCGGCAAGAGCGCCAGCAATGGCGATGCGCTCACGTCTAACTATATGGGTAAAGTCCGCTCGCGGATTGCTCGAAAGAAACGCTATCCGACTGCTGCGAGACGCAGGGGCGTGACAGGAACTGCGGTCATATCCTTTGTCATTGCGAAGTCAGGAAGCATCTCAGGCTTGCGTCTGGTTCGATCTTCAGGCAGCGAGATCCTTAACGACGCGGCTCTTGCAATGGCCAAGAGAGCCGCTCCGTTCCCCAAAATTCCCGAGAGTACCGGCAAGAGCAGCCTGACGATTACCCTTCCCATAAACTTCTCTCGATAGTTCTGGCCTTCCCCGCATTCCTCGCCTCTCCCACTCAGCCGCCCCGCTCCGCGTGAGGAGGATCTTTCACTCTCAATATGGAAGAAGCACTTAAACAAACAAAAAGGACGCACCTTATTGTGCGTCCTTCAAAGTAGATCAAGAGGCTATGATTAAGTCAGTTCAGAGCTCTGCAAGTCGATCGCGTAGGCTTTCAAAGGCTTTTACCTGTCCCGACAGGAAATTGCGTTCGGCGTCCCGCCCCAGATAGATCTTGAACATGCATGAGCCATCATCAGCATAGAATTGAACCGAATGGGTGTCCGACCCCATGAATTTGCGTGAAACAAAGGCGATCAATTCGCAAGCTTCGGCTTTGAGATGGCCACCAATCGGCTTTCCATGCAGATTGTAGTAGCCGCGGCCAATTTTGCCGTCAGGGATTTCTCCTCTGGCTTCGAAGACCACATTGCCGGTGTTGACGATGAATGTGATCTCGCCCCAATTGCGCATATCCTGCATCGCTTCAACAAAATGTCGCCCATCAATACAAATGGCCTCGCCTTCGGGAAGATTGCGAACGACATCACTAACCCGAGCCTCCGCAAGGCGAGCGATGTCTTCAAGCGAATGCATCGGGTTTTCTTCTTGTACAGCGATGATACGTGCAGCTAGATCATTAGACATGTTCATGTTTTCTCTCGGTATTTTTTGTCTGATGCGCCATCCCTGCCGGACTGCGTGTCATGTGGCCCTTTTGCTCGTTTGGAAGATAAAGGGATGACAGGAATTGCGTCATTTTCTGGGTTATTTGGACATGCCAGAATTTTCCGGCAATGGTGAGATCATAGAAGCGGTATTTCCGCTCGATGAGGCCTGCTTCCTGATATTGGTCCAGAAGTGGCGTGAGGGCTTGCATGACATCAGGCCCACCTACGCCGCTCTCTTGATGACCTTTCTGGATGGCAAGCGGGTCAAGGCGCATATGCTCTATGCAGGTGCGGATCGCATCGGCCAACGGAGCAAGTTGCCCCGACCGGGAAAGCCCCATAATCGGTAATGCTCCCGTTTCCATTTGATTGGAATACATTTTCAAAGAAGGGGTGTTGAACAGGCTCAAACCATTGAGTTTGCCACCAGCACCAGCCCCCAGAGCAAAGAAATCCCAACCGGTCTTGGCTCCGAAATTGTAAACCGAGCGTTCCCGATAGCCCTTGTTGCGCCAGTGCATGGAGGAAATCTGCTCCCAGCCCAATTCCTGCATGACAGCAGCGCCCTCGACAAAGTAGCTGCCTAACTGTTTGCGGGAGATTGGGTCCAGCTTGCCTTTCTCGATGGAAAGCAACAGCGGCGTTCCCGGAATCAGGCTGAGACCATAGTGATCAACCCCGTCCAGACCAATCTGATCGACAAGAAGCAGATCCTCATGCCAACTTTCCATAGTCTGTTTTGGCAGACCATAGATCAGATCGATGACGATGGCTCCGCTATCCATGGCAACAAGGGTTTCCAGCGCCTTGATGACATCTTCCTTGCTGCGTTTGCGGCCCAGTGCGCGGCGAATTTTGGTGTCAAATGTCTGAACCCCAAGAGAAATACGATTGACGCCAGCCTTGAAGGCCGCTTCCATCTTGTCTTCCGTGAAGGAAAAAACACGCCCTTCCAGCGTGATTTCGCAATCTGGGGCCAACGGCAGAACCTCCCGCAAGCCGGACACGAGACGGGCTATGTCTTTAGCCGTCAGCGCGGTTGGCGTCCCTCCCCCGAAATACAGCGCGCGCAAGGGAGGGCCTTCAAGAACCTTCCGCCCGGCAAAGCTTCTGGCCTGTTTCAAGACCATATCAACATAGGCGGGACCGGCTTCCGGACGCCAGGGATTTTGATAGAAGCCACAAAACAGGCAGTGGTTTTCACAAAAGGGAATATGCACATAAGCCATACCCGGAGCAGTGCGCGGAGTATCGAGACACGTCTCCCAAACGGCGGCCTTGTCTTCCTCGCGAACGGGCATCTGACTTCTGAGCGGATGGGCCTGCCGCCCCTCTTCAAAGGCGTTGGCCAATGGGTCGTCGGAGATTTGTGCAAAATAGGGGGTTAAATCGATCTTTGCTGTCATGGGATTGTTTCTAAAGGAGATGTTGCCTACATGCCCGACCGAAGCACGCAAGATTGGGGGAGGATGAAGGGACAAAGTTTTGCATGGGGGGCATGGTTGACACGGATCGGAACGCAGAATGCATCCTCGATCAGTTGGTCGGTCACGATTTGGCCGGGGATACCGTCAGCCACAATTTTACCTTTGCTGAGAACCAGCAGGCGGTCGGCAAACATGGAGGCAAGATTGAGATCGTGGAGAATGGCAACGCAGCCCCCTCCCTTGGAGACGAACTCTCGGGCGAGCGTTAGAATATCCAACTGATGCCGGATATCGAGACTGGCAGTCGGCTCGTCAAGAAAGAGATAGCGTGGAATGTCTTGCGCCACCGGAGTCCAGACCTGACAAAGAACACGGGCCAGTTGCACCCGCTGCTGTTCGCCTCCGGACAATTCTTGATAAAGCCGACCTTCATAGCCGGCCAAGTCCACCCTTTCGAGGGCCTGCACGGCTCGCCTCGTTGCTTCGTGCAAGTTCCGTGCGAACAGCCGTGCCCCCAGTCGCACCACTTCCAACACCGTAAAGGGAAAGGATAGATGATCAGACTGGGGCATGACGGCGCGTCTGGCAGCCATTTCAGCAACAGGCCAGTTGGCCAATGGCTTTCCATCATAGAGAACCTGACCGCTTGCCGGGTTATAGTCGCCCGTCAGCAACTTGAGCAGTGTGGACTTGCCTGCGCCATTCGGTCCGACAATGACAACAAACTCTCCGGCCTTGATCGTCAGATCGGCAGGCTGAAGCAGGACTTTCTTGCCGATCTTGACGGATGCATTCTTCATTTCAAAAGTGTATCTCACAACAAGACGTCCCTTTTCGTTCGCAACAAAAGCCAAAGGAAGAACGGGCCGCCCACTGCCGACATGACGATACCGATGGGCAATGACGCAGGGGCAACTACTGTGCGGGCGACCGTGTCCGCCAACAACAACAAAATTGCGCCCAGCAAGGACGAGGCAGGCAGCAGATAGCGATGATCTGGCCCGATAACCAATCGCAGCAAATGGGGGACGATAAGCCCCACGAAACCAATCCCGCCGGTCACGGCGACCGACGCGCCAACTGCCAAGGCGATGGATGTAATGGTTACGCGTTTGAGACGCTGGACCGGCACGCCCATGTGACGCGCCTGATGATCGCCCAGCACGAGGGCGTTCAGCCCTTGAGCCGAAAATGGCATGACAGCAAGAGCAAGGAGGATAAAAGGCAAAACGGCCTTGATCTTTATCCAGTTGGCACCCGCAAGAGATCCCATGCTCCAGAAAGTGAGATCTCTTAGTTGCTGATCATTGGAGATAAAGACCAGATAGCCGGACAAGGCTCCCATCAAAGCCCCTATGGCTATACCTGCCAGCAGCATGGTGGCGACCGACGTCTGACCGCCTCTGGTGGCAATGAGATAGAGCAGCAGCGTATTAAACACCCCACCCAAAAACGCAAAGAGCGGCAACATGTAGATGCCAAGCAATGACTGGACGGGTGCGAGCAACGTGTCACCAAGAATAATGGCGATAATTGCGAAAAGCGCGGCCCCTGCCGATACGCCAACGATGCCAGGATCGGCAAGCGGGTTGCGAAACAGTCCCTGCATGCTGGCTCCGGCCGAAGCCAAAGCGGCTCCGACCAGAATGCCAAGCACCATCCTCGGCAGTCGTATATCCCAGAGAATGACGCTGTGACGCAGAGGCATTTCCTCTCCGCCAACCCAATAACTCCACAATTGCGGAATTTGCAGATCGGATGCACCAACCGCCAGTGAAAGACCGGCCGTTACCACCAACAATAGCGCCAAGCCCAAAAGCACAAGACGTGCCAGCGGGGAGCGATCACCTCGAGCGCGTTTGATCGCGCCCAATAAATCGATTTTCCCCTCTCTTGGGTTCTCTGAGATCTCCCCCAGACTCATTGAGCAGCCTCAAGAGATAATTGGGCAATCGCTTCCTGATCGGGATAGAGTTGCTTTGCCAAATCCGCAACAGCACTGGCGGTGCGGGGACCAAAGCCAAGCAAATACATGCCATCCATTCGAATGATGTTGCCATTCTTGACTGCAGGAGAATTTGCCAGAGCCGGGAGAGCGGCCAGATCCTCATTGCTCGCGACAGATCCGTGCGAGCCTATCATCAAGATTGCATCGGGCGGATTGCCGAGCAACGCTTCGTCATCCACCATCTTGTATCCTTCGATGGATTGCATGAGATTGAGGCCGCCAGACATTGCAATGATTGCCGCAGCATGAGTGTTGCTCCCCCCGACCATCAATCGGCCATCGCGTACGGAGAAAACAAAGAGCACTCTTTTTCTGTCTTGATCCGGAATCCGGGAAATGGCATCAGCAACCGCGTCCAGATCAGCTTTCACGCTTGCGGCCAGTTTCGCGGCTGCCTCTTCGGCATGGACGGCCTCTCCAACCGCCCCAATCTTCTTGATAATCCCCTCAGCACTGTAGGAGGTAGGGATAAACTTGATAGGAATGCCTGCCGCTTTCAGAATATCGACAGTTTCAAGGGGACCTGCGCCAGCTTCTGAAATGATCATGCCCGGTTCTACTGCAAGCACCCCTTCGGCATTCAAACGCCGGATATAGCCAATGCTGGGTTTTTCGGTCAGAGCTTGGGCTGGATAGGTGCTGGTATCGTCCACGGCAACGATCTGATCCTGCAAGTCGAGCGCATACAGGATTTCGGTCACGGAGCCCCCAATCGAGACAATGCGCCGGCTGTCTGGCTCCGAAGCTTCAACCTGAGACACACTGCCCGGCCAGAGCCCCGACAAGGCTAGAGTCAAGGCCAGAGTTAGGGCCAGAGATAGGGCAAAAACACCGTTTGAAAGAGAAATAATTGATTTTTTAGCCATTACACGTTTTCCCTCTTCAACTCTGAAGTGATTTGTTTTTTGGGAAGTTTCTCAACCAGATTGCGCCAGATCGGATTTTCATCTTCTTTCTCGTCCCGCACACCATAGAACTGAACGATCATGCCCCCATCCCGGTCATAGACCTCAATTGACGTCACATGGCCGATGCTGTTGGGTTTGCGCACGAGCCAGACCGCGTGGATGTGATCTTCGCGCAGATGCAGATTGAAACCCGGATCGAGGATGTTGAACCAGTGACCGGCGGTCTTGAGATGCTCAATGGGCCCGGTGTGAATCTGGACACACCCCTTGTTGGGAACAAAGACCATGATGGGCAGCTTCATATCTGAGGCCAAAGAAAGCACCGTTCGCACGCTGCCATTATCCAGTTTGCAAGCGAACTCATCGCCTATCAGGCGATGGGCTTGCAATCGATTGAGTTTGTGTTTTTTCAGCAGGCCAAAAAATTGATGGACATCGGTCATGCCACGCCAGTCTTGACGAAAACCGGCCACATCGACAGTTGCATCATCTCGCTCGGGAAAAGCATCGTCTGTCTCGATTTGCTCCGTGCGAAAAAGCGAGAGTTGATCGTCATGAGCAAAGTCGGCTTTCAGCTTTTCAAAGCCTTCCAGATTGGAAGCGGGCCGAAGATAGATCTTGTGAACAGCCTGCCCTTCTGCATCAAAAACCTGAATAGAGCGTTTCACACCTGTTTCGGTTTGCTCCTCAACTGCAAAGACATGGAGCCAATGCTTGAGAAAGACCCGTAAATCCACCTCTTTGTTGAGGACGATGGCAACGGCATCCCCACCACCGACGCGCCCATAGTGCCCGACCTTTTCGTGCACGCAGGATTCATTGCGTGTCAGGACCATCACTTCCCCAAGATCAATGAAGGCCTTCAGCATCTGTTTGCTTGCCGGTTTCAACCGCGTCACATCCTTGCCGACACGAGCAGCAAGCAACAAGCCTTCAGCAATTCCCATCGTAGCAGCTGCGTCGCGCGCTCTTTTTCCAGCCACGTCAGGGAGGCGTTGCTCTATAATCGTGGCGATTTTCTCCGCATCGGGATGCGGCTGCATATCAAGATTCATTGATTTTATTCCTCAATTTCCCGCACGCCCATAATCAGGACTTCCAGCGCACCGGTTCGGGGACCACAGCTTCCCAACAGCAAAATGCAGGAAAGTGGATATGTCTTATTTTGTCAGGATGAGTTTCTGTTGCGCGGTGATGCGCAAACGATAGATTACCCCTCGATGGGAGAGATTTATTTCGCGCTCTTTTCCGAACAGTTTTTCAGTATCAAGAATAACGGGAAAAGAGCGCCGCTCATCATCAGAGAAATGAATGGCGTCCGGACCTTTGTCATTTTTAGTCATCATCAGCT
The DNA here is from genome assembly GCF_963664735.1 of uncultured Cohaesibacter sp. Classification (NCBI taxonomy): domain Bacteria; kingdom Pseudomonadati; phylum Pseudomonadota; class Alphaproteobacteria; order Hyphomicrobiales; family Cohaesibacteraceae; genus Cohaesibacter; species uncultured Cohaesibacter sp. The sequence continues at coordinate 1,838,268 of NZ_OY761553.1, forward strand.
TTTTTCTTTCCGTCGCATTGGAAAAAGCGGTCGATTTCATCTTTCTCGGCGGTCCAATCCGAGATAAGTTGCTATAATTCATGAGTATGTAACTCATAAATTTATTGTTGACTCATTTACTCAAGTTTAATACCTAACGCAAGAGACTTCTCAAAATAGTGCACATTGTTCTTGCTCAATTTTGTGAAGCACAACGACAGCCAGCCCGTTCGTTTGCCTATTCGGCGAAACGACACCGCCAGCCAAAAATCGCTAAAATACAAGAGGTTAATATGCAATCAGCAGTGAATTGCATTGGCGGGTCCGGCGTTGCAACGGCTTGTTTTCCACCCCCTGAACATGGATGCGGAAATTTCCAAACCCTTATCAGGATGGGGCTGACAGGCAAGAACGAGCCATCAGCAATCAGGCTTTAGGCTACCCCTCATTCATATTTTGTTAACACCTTTTCACTTGGGCCATTTGAGCAAATGAGGTCCCGAACTGAAAATCCAGGAGAGTATCATGAACACCCATGCCATGCGGTTAGCGATGTTCCGTGCTGGAACTGCAATGATAGCAGTTTGTCTGTATACAGCAGCCGAAGCGCAGGATTCCCCAAAGGAAACCGTTGTCACCACACTTGACGAAATCACAGTGACCGCCTCCAAGGGCGAGGGCGCGGCGATCGACGAGCTTGCTTCGGTTAGCGTTGTCGATGAAGCAACCAAGGAACAAACCGGCGCCAATACCGTATTGGAACTCTTGCGAGCTGTTCCCGGGTTGAGCACTACAATGGTATCGGGAGACACAGCAGCCTCTGTCAATATCCGCGGTATGGAAGGCTATGGCCGCGTCGCCGTAACGGTTGACGGAGCACGTCAAAACTACCAGCAATCAAGCCACGGTCTGACGAGTGGCTCCTTCATTGTCGAGCCTGAGTTCCTGCAAGGCGCCACGGTCATCAAGGGCCCATCTGCAAATGCTTACGGTTCAGGAGCCATTGGCGGGGTTGTTGGTTTCAGAACGAAAAACCCTAGCGATTTTCTCGAAGAGGATGAAACCTGGGCCGCAGAAACCATGCTGCGCTATAGCACAAACAATGGCTGGGCTGCTGGCCAGACGGCCTCAGCTCGGGTGAATGATGCATTTTCGGTTCTCGGTTCTGTCATCTATCGAGATAATGATGTCTACAAGGACGGCGACGGCAACAAGGTTGCCAATTCAGATAGCCAGATTGTGCGCGGCATGATCAAAGCGGAAATCGAGCTCAGCGAAGAACAGAAGCTGGTACTCGGCTATATCCGAAACCACGATGAATCTGGCAGCTCCAGCTATGACAATGTGGTTGAGACCAATAACCTGACCGCCCAATATAGCTATGCAAGTCTGGATAATGATCTGATCGATCTTAAGCTGAATGGCTATTGGACAAGCACTGACCTAGAACAAACCTACCTCACCAATGCCACATATAAGGGCCAGACAAGAACCTTCTCAATCGACACGATCGGAGCGGGTGTCGTCAACAACAGCCTGTTTTCGACAAACGCCCTTGAGCACAAACTGACATATGGTGTTGATGGCTATCTGGACACGGTCGATAACAGCGACCCAGCCTATTCTGGTGGAGATGGCGCAACGCCGTCTGGAGAGCGCTCGGTTTATGGTGCCTTCCTGCAAGATACGATCAGCTTTGATGACTGGCTCGAAGTTACCGGCGGCCTGCGTTACGATGCCTATAATCTGGATGGTAATGGCGTAGACAATTCCGGAGATCATTTGTCGCCCAAAGTCACAGTCGGTGTGTCTCCATTCTCAAGCGGAGCTCTTGATGGTCTGCAGATTTATGGTTCCTATGCGGAAGCCTTTCGTGCACCGGCCCTCACCGAGACGCTTGTGAGCTGGTCCCATAGCGGCATGTTCGCGATGATCCCCAACGCAGATCTGAAGCCGGAAACATCTCGTAACTTTGAAGCTGGCCTGAACTACAAGGTCGATAGTATCTTCTCCGACACTGATGGCTTGCGACTGAAGGCTGCAGCCTTCCAGAATAATGTCTCTGACTATATCGAACAGATCGGTATCGGAACGCCAACCAGCTTCTATGGCACGACCATTTACCCGGAATATCAGTATCAGAATATCAATGATGCTCGCATTGAAGGGTTCGAGATTGAAGCCTCCTACGACGCGGGTTGGATTTATGGCAACTTCACGGGAACCATTCAGAAAGGCTACAATGAAACGGAAGGCGGCTATCTGGATTCCGTGCCTGCCAACAAGTTCGTAACGACAGTTGGGTTCCGGGCGCTGGAAGACAAGGCGGACTTTGGTGTCCAGTGGGAGTCCATCAAGGCTCAGGAGAATACTGACAGTTCAGACTATGATCTTGTAAACCTGTTCGCTTCTTATGAACCACGCAAAGGAACGTCCCTTTCCGTGAATGTCGATAACCTGCTCGACGAAACCTACAAGCCATACGGTTTCACGGATAATTCTCGTGGCAGGACGATCATGTTCACCCTGACCCAACGCTTTGGCGGCTAAGCCTGCATCTGAACACCCGATCTGCGGGGGGCTCCCCCGCAGATACCGCAAAAGGCTATAACCTCTAATTGGTTCTGCGCCAAGAAGCCTTCCGGCCATCGACGATGACTTTCGAAGGGGTAATCAGCAGGTTCTCGGCTCCTGCTGGCGTAGCCTGACCACCTCCCCCTGCTATCCTTACGCCATGGCCAGATGACTTGATCACATCGGGGGCGTAGCTGTCGTCGGTGATCTGGCTGGCGGTCTGGGCAAAGGCGGGAAGCGCCGTGACGCACATCAGAGCAGTGACCAGAGGAAATCCGTTGACTTTATGAGACTTGATCGGTTTATCCACCTTCTAGTTGGCTGATCCGCAAGAAAAGACGTTGGCGCTGCCGCCAAAACAAACCGCTCTGCTTAGCTGGGGATCTTCGAGCAGAAGGCCTTCGGAATTGTTGTCAGTCTCCTCATCGTCACTCATCCCCAAAGACCGGTCAAAGGACATCATCTGCCCATCGGATACGGTGGTGAAGGCGCCTGTATGTTCATTGGACAGGCTGCCCAGAAGCAAGCCTGCAAGCGCTTCCCCATTCTGACTGTTTACCGTCAACAGACCGGTCTTGTAGGTGATTGCGTAGTTGGACAGACCTGTCCCGGAGGCGTTGTTGGCTGCGATGGAATAGCTGCCGACGCTGGCACTGGCATCGGCACCGGCAGAACTCAGGCTGACCGAGGTGACCGCGTCACTATTGACCAGACCGGATGTCGAATAGGTCAGCGAAGCGGTTTTGCCATAGGTCTTGGTAACATCAGACGCTGTGATGGTCAGAGAAGCAGGATCAACAGTCAGGGTGCCTGCCTTGTAGGTAATCGTATAGTTGGACAGACCTGTCCCGGACGCGTTGTTGGCTGCGATGGAATAGTCGCCGACGCTGGCACTGGCATCAGAACCGGTGGAGCTCAGGCTGACCGAGGTGACCGCGTCACTATTGACCAGACCGGATGTCGAATAGGTCAGCGAAGCGGTTTTGCCATAGGTCTTGGTAACATCAGACGCTGTGATGGTCAGAGAAGCAGGATCAACAGTCAGGGTGCCTGCCTTGTAGGTAATCGTATAGTTGGACAGACCTGTCCCGGACGCGCTGCTGGCAGAAATAGAATAACTGCCGACGCTGGCACTGGCATCAGCACCGGTAGAGCTCAGACTGACCGAGGTGATCGTGTCATCATTGAGAAGGCCGGAGACCGAGTAGCCAGAAAGATTTGCCGCCTCTCCATAGGTCTTGGTAGCATCAGACGCCGTGATGGTCAGAGCGGCAGGATCGGCGGTCAGAGTGCCTGCCTTGTAGGAGATTGTGTAGTTGGACAGACCTGTCCCGGAGGCGTTGTTGGCTGCGATGGAATAGTTGCCGACGCTGGCACTGGCATCAGCACCGGTAGAGCTGAGACTGACCGAGGTGACCGTGTCATCATTGAGCAAGCCGGAGACCGAGTAGCCAGAAAGATTTGCCGCCTCGCCATAGGTCTTGGTAGCATCAGACGCCGTGATGGTCAGAGCGGCAGGGTCGACAGTCAGGGTTCCGGTCTTGTAGGAAATCGTGTAGTTGGACAGACCTGTCCCGGAGGCGTTGTTGGCTGCGATGGAATAGTTGCCGACATTGGCGCTGACATCAGCGCCAACAGAGCTGAGACTGACCGAGGTGATCGTGTCATCATTGAGAAGGCCTGAAACCGCATAGTCGAGGTCTGTGTCTTGCCCGTAGGTCTTGGTCACATCGGAAGCCGTAATGGTCAGAGACGCCGCATCCACCGTGAGGGTGCCAGCCTTGTAGGTGATGTCATAGTTGGAATTGCTAAGCGTTCCCAACCCGATCGCATATGAACCAACATTTGCATCAGCCGCAGCCCCGTCGCTGGACAGGGAACCTGTCAGACTATCTCCATTGAGCAATCCTGATGTTGTATAGGTCAGCGAAGCGGTTTCGCCATAGGTCTTTGATGTAGACGTGGCGGTGACTGTCAGCGCAGCCTTATCGATTGTTGCACTGTCCGAGCCATAATAGACAACGCGGTAGGTGACGCCGTTTGTGCTGGTCGCGGTTCCGTTGCCGCCATTCACGGTTATCGTTTTTGTCCCCGCGGCAGCGGTTTCATCAAAGGAGATATTAATATCCGTCAATGTTAGACTGTCGCCATTTTGACCAAAGACATAACTATCTGTACCGCCCACATATGAGGTGACAGCGTCCAGGCTGGCCGTACTGTCACCATAGGTGGAGGAGGTTGACCCCGCGCTGACCCAGACAACTGCAGACAGGGCATAAAGCTCCGGATAATAGCCTTCGCTCGATGGAGCCCAGTTGGTGGTAAAATCCCATCCTGCAGCTGAAGCCAGCATATAAAAATAGTCGCTATCCTGAAACTTGGCCGTGGTCAGGCCGGTGACACCGGTATGGGTTCCGCCGCCAATTCCTATATAAGTTCCCGTTGTGTCGGTGTCGAAATAGGAATTACTGATGCTGCCATCATTATTGTAACCGACCAGCCCGCCCACATCGCTGTAACCTGCCACTTCCCCTATTGCGTAGGAATTGCTGATTGTTGCCGCGTTAAAGCCGACCAGGCCGCCGACAGAATCGCCGTCGCCTTCCACCGCGCCTGTTGCATAGGAATTGCTGATTCCAGCCCCGATACTCTCGCCTGCCAATCCGCCGACAAAGTCGTTGTGGCCCTTCACCGCGCCTGTTGCATAAGAATTGCTGATCGTTCCATCATTCATCCCCACCAGTCCGCCGACAGAATTGCCGCCGCCTTCTACCGTGCCAGTTGCATAGGAATTGCTGATTGTTCCCTCAGAATTCTGACCAACTAGTCCGCCGACATACTCGCCGCCACCATTGACCGCACCTGTCGCATAAGAATAGCTGATTGTTGCCTCACTATAGCCAACCAGTCCACCAACAGCAAACGAGCCGCTTTCCACCGCACCAGTCGCATAGGAATAGCTTATCGCTCCTCCTCCTATCGCGTAACCAACCAGCCCACCGATAGAGTAACTATCACCAGTTACCTCTGCATCCGAATGGGAATAACTGATTGTGCCTCCATTATTCATACCGGCCAGTCCACCTACGTAGGAGTGACCAGACACCTCCCCGGTCACATAGGAATACGAGACTATTCCGGCATTGTAACCAACCAACGCTCCAACGTATGTATTTCCTGCAACGTCAGCATCCACCAGCCCGATATTGCGAATGGTCCCCGTAGAATAGCCAAACAGAGCGGCATAGTTGCTACTGCCCTCAACCGTCAGATTGGAGATCGTGTGGCCAAGGCCCGTGAAGGTGCCGGTGAAGGGATTGGTACTCGTCCCTATAACGCCAGAAGTATAGGAGATGCCAGAGAGATCGATATCCTCGATCAGGGCGTAATAGTCAGAAAGGCCAACATCCTTGAGGTCGTCTATAAGCGTATAGGCTCGGGAGTTGATGGCAAGTGAGGAACTCGTATCGCCAAAGCTGATCGAGGCATCAGGGCCCAGCACATAGTCGCCATCTGAGCCATAGGACATGCTTAGGCTCGCCGAGGCTCCCGACATGGTGATGTCGGAATTGATATTGATGCTTCCGTTCCCATCGCCGTCGGAATCCGCTTCCAGAACCAGCCCCGCCCCATTGCCCGTTGCCGTTATGGTGGCATCGACAGTGATGTCATTGGCAGCCCGCAGATTCAGGGTTGTATCTGCACTCCAGGAGATGGCCCTGGTTACAGTGAGATCTCCTTCGCCTGAAGATGAGGCGCTTCCATAAACAAGCACATTGGCATTTGCAAGAAGGCTCTCGATTGTGTCTACGGAAAAATAGGTTGTTTCACCATACGCATAAAGTTCGCTGTTGGGCGCTGAGGTTTTCTTCACATACGACCCGGATTGGGTATCTCCGATGATGATATTCGTTGGATCTAGCAGCAGGGTGCCATAGTTGCCACTCTCGGCGCTGAGATCGATCGTGCCGGCGAAGGCCAGCAACTCCTTGCCTGATACTTCCACATCACCACCAGAACCGTCGCCTGCGCCAAGGGCGGTGATGGAACCGGCATAGGTGGTCAGATCGTCCGACCAGACAACAATAGCTCCGCCATCGCCATCCTCTGTTGCATCGGCGCTGATTGTGGTGCCCTCATCAACCGTCGTGGTGGTTGCCGTCTGGAGGCCATCCGCCCCATGTTTGAGACCGCCAACATTGATTGTGCCGCCACCAGTTGCCCCCGAGGCATCGAGTGTCGCGCCAGTCAGCTCGATTGCGTCACCGGTGATCTTGATGCTGCCGCCGTCGCCATCCTCGGAACTGGCATTGATCGATCCCGACACAGAGACCTTGCCCCCTGCACCGCCGCCAATGACAATCGAGCCATTATGGCCGGAAACAGATTTGGCCTCGATTACACCAGACATGTTGACCGCCTGCCGGGCGGCTTGTCTGGCCGTGGCCGCAGACATAATCACCGTACCACCGTTTGCCGAGACGGAGCCGGAGTTGCTGACCAGCGCTTCATCGCCCTCGCCATCGCTGGGAAGGGCCACCTGCAGAAAGCCGTCTCCGGACAGATCGAGCGTGATCTGCTCGCCCGAGCCCATCCCGACCGTGCCTAGCGGCACTGCGATGGTGCCGGAGTTGTCAACCGATCCGCCCAGCAAGGCCGCATAGCCACCGCGGCCGATGGTGATCACGCCTTCATTGCTGACAGATGCTGAGGATCCATCACCGGAAAAGACCAGATTGCCGGATAGATAATCCTCGTCCGAGATGTCTAGCGTCGAGGCAACAAAGCCGCCGCCGACCTTGACCGATCCTGTCGGGGTGATGGCAATGCCATTGGGATTGACCAGATAGACCTGTCCGTTGGCGGACAAGGTTCCGGCGATGGTGGAGGAGGTATTTCCCGTTACCCGGTTGAGAATGGATGACGCAGCATCGGGCTGGACGAAGGTAACCGCATTGTTCTTTCCGATGGAGAAGCTGTTCCAGTTGACAATGGCGTTTGATGTGCCCTGGGTGATGGTCATATTGGAGCTGGTTGAACTGATACCGACCGAGCCGGAAGCCACGCTCGCCCCGGTTGGCAAACTATCGCCAGCAACAGCAGCTCCGGGCGCCAGCGCTGAGGAAGCCAGAAGAACTGCAGTCAAAAAACAAGGCCGCGTAAAGACGTGCTTGGACGGCTGATTGCTCGCTTTGCAAAAAACGTGCTGCATGGTGGCGTTCTCCCGGAAGCATTCGTGCGTGCGGGACCGTGCGGTGACTCACTTTTGGGCACCCGCCATCAATTGCAAGACAACTAAACACAACTGAAGTCTTGGAACTATTGCGAGATTTCCGAAAGCCCCAAGAGTTTCAACAAATACTTGGTAAAATTTACAATGCTGCGATCCGATGTCGCATCTGCGAGACTCAGTAAAAACCCGCTTTTCTGCCTCAATATGTGCCATTCAACACCGTCGCATGGCAACGTTCAGATTTGGCCCTGCTCTTGTTAGGCAGAGGATGGAGAGAGAGAAAGGGCGCGCGCAACGGGAACAGCAGAAACCAAAGCATAGTATGCCCCGCCTAAAGGCGAAGGTCTTCGCAAGTCCTTCTTCCCTTTGTTGACATTGGATTTGGAATTAGCTTTTTAGAACTATAGACTTAGTTCATTGTTGGATCGGCACCATAAAGCGAGAGAAGCTTACAGGATCATATATGTTCAAATTCAATTCATTTCCCGTAATCGGCATAGGTTTCTCGTTTCTTGTGCCTCTTGTTGTTTTGCTTGGCCTTTCGGGGTGTTATCAATCCGTAGGCGGACACTGCATTTACGAAGAACAGATCGGTACTGTGAAGATTGTCTCGAAAGGGTCTGGCCGGTCTGTTGGTGTCTTTACGCCTGCAGACCAATCGTCATTCACGAATAGCCAATGGTGGGGGCAGAATCTGGACCTACCAAAGGAGACGCAGGTGAGCGACGGGCGCGAATATCCCGCATTGCTATCCGCTATTCAGACGGGCAGTTGCGTTCCGGTAACGCTTATCGCCTTAACTGACGAAAGACGCCCATTGGCGCTTCCCCTTTCCCTAGACAAGGATGGCCGGGAAACTGAGGAGACCTCCAAGCGTATTGACCAGATACTGGCTGTTGCCCAAAAATTGCACCCCCATTGGACAAGGATGAAGCTCCTCATCCATATCAAAGAGGCCGATATATCTAAACACGATGCAAGTGGGGGCGTGGGGTCCTATTTTACCTCACGACTAAAGGCTCTTTTTGAAAAAGCAGGCCTTTCACCCACGATCATTGAACCTTCCAGAGAAGAAGCCTCTTCAAGCCCGTTCAGCCCAAAAGACATAGAGGCTCAGAGGGTCTTTGTTTCCTTCAAGCTTGGGCTCTGAGCTGGCATGGTGAAAATCCTTGACAGAAACCATAACTGGTTCTTGTGGCTTTGGCTTCCTCTATGTCTTTGGCTCGCATGGTCGCACCGCAATGCGGACATCTGTAGCTACGCAGCCAGTGACAAGCTTATGCTCTTGGCTGTCTTCGGCGTTTCAGCTTCGGCCTGTCTATATGTCCGCACGATCAAACCCTACCCGCCCCTTGTCGGCTTTCTTTATGCGATTGTTTGTTCCATCGGCTTTCATGAAGCTCTGCGGGCCCATTGCCAAAATGAGCAGGCTGACAGTCTATCCGTTTGGCTCCTGATATGGTCCCTGCCGGTCGGGGTGAACGCATCTGTCTATATCGTGGGACTGGCGGCCTCTTTTCGCCGCAGGGCAAACCTCGCAATGGAGCGAGAAACGCACGAACAGTGGTTTGAGATTTCTCTTTATCGCAGCTCCGAAAGCGGCAAAAGAGGCAAGGAAATTCGCCACTATTCAGGACCACCCCCTATCCCGGAAGGCTTCTGGGTCGACGGTTTCAACCATGATCACTTCATTGCGTTTGATGAATTTTCTGAAGGCTTGACCAAGAAAAAGTGTGGCCATATGAGCGTGCCCGTCACGCTCTATGAAACCATAGAAAAATTTGGAGAATTACAGCAGTTGACCTATCGCTACGAGTTGACGTTGCGGCATCGCATCAAAGGAGATGCCGCGGCCAAAGAGTAGCACCTGAAAACTGATCAAAAAATTGTCTCCTCTCAAGTCAAAATTCAGGGAAAAGGCCCTCGGCTAATTGCTTTATCAGTCGGTCAATAGCCGCACTGTCTTCATCAATCTCTTGCTTGTAGCTTCCCATTGGCAGGCACATATATCGATTGCCTTTGAGGACCGGACTTCCATCAACCGTGAAACAGGCTTGATACTGTTCGTATTCGTCTTTTCGTCTTGCTTTTGGATTTTCTTTGTATTCCACAGATTTACTGTCTTGTGCAGGCACTTCGATCCATTGTTCCAGCCTGTTCTGAATGGCGTAGCTGGTCTTGTATCCAGCGACGACATGAAGGTTGAGCGGAAACGCGCATGTGTTCCTAAATGTTGTTTGTACCAAGCCGGAATAGTGGTGATCAGAGATGTTTACGCAACGATTGAGGGCAATGCTAATTGTTGTCGATGATGGGTCGATTTTAAGGATTTCGGTTCTCACCTTTGTCCGGTTGCGCAGTTTGGTGAGATATGGCTTGAGCTTAGCGAGCATCAATTCGTTAAAGGCCCAAAATTCTTTCATTTTACTCGTAGCTTCATCCGCAGACAGAGTCTCATTGGGCTTAAATCTGCGGGCTATATATTCCTGCATGACCGTTCGATATTCGTCACTGACCTGCTCGTGCAAAACTTCAACGACACTCTTTTTATAGTCGCCAAGAATCAGTTGACTATACAGTCCCAAGCGCATGAAAGATTCTAACAAAAACTGGCTATAAAGGGCATAATCCCTGTCGGAGTTCAGATGTTTACCAAGTGTGATAACGCTCTCTCTAAGCGTGAAGAGATCATCCAGATTATAGTATGTCCAGTCATTGAGCGGCACCTCAAATGGTTTCATGGTCTCATCGACAATAAACGCAAAGGCATCACTGGACCGATAGCTGTTTTTTTCAATCGCAGCCATGCAATGATCGTGCGCTTTGCTGTCGGATAGTTCCCCTCCCGAACCGTTTGAATATTGAATGCAAAGCGGATAATGCACGTCCATATTGCCCGCTTTTTCTCCAGCTAGGAGATAGGGGGGGGCTTCTTTGTATCTGCCTTCTTCGAATAGCAAATATCCTGCGGCTCCAGCAGAAAGTCCATTGCCAGCATCCGCGTAATGCTTATGCAAAGCCAGTCCTTTCGCTTTATCTTGCTTGACGCCGGTTTCTCCGCGCACATAGTTTTGTGCGTGCCAATATTGGGCATTTCCATGGCCCATTTCTGCGGCTTTTTTCAGCTGACTGATGGCCTTATCATATAGACCCGCAGCATGATAGGACCGATATAGCTGGTAATGATCACGCCCATTTCCCCTTTTTGAGACGGCAGCACGGCAGGCTCTTATGGCCTCTTTTGCATGTTTCTTAAGGGAAGCCATATCGACCGGCTCCACATTCGGATCATGCTCGTTGGAATGGGTCGCAAGGCGATTGCATTGGTCTATCGGATGGTTAAGCGGCGTTTCATTTCCCTTGTCGGTTTGTTCCAACAGAACTCTGGCAAGATCGACGAATGTGCCATTCGGATATTTGTCCAGATAGAGCTGCAGCATTTTAGCATCACCGTTATCCCTCGCTGTCTCCCAGAAGGATATCTCACCGGCGGTTTGCGCCATGCTTGGAAAGGCGGAACAAAGACTATAATTTATAGCATGTTAGCATAACTTTTCAAAACAATGGAATATCCAGAAATACGGACTGTTTAAAGCTATTCAAATGTAAATGTCGGATAAAGCAAAAGATCGCCAGTCAGCACCTTCTCTTCACCCAGTATATAAATCCCGTCCTTGCGGATGGCAGGAAGGACATGATCAGTGACTCGGAGCTTAAACTGTTTAGCAGAGGCAAGTTCCGAGCCAAGGACCAACGCTCGGTTGAGAAGAAAGCTATGGCCGGAGCCCCCAAACATATTGGATGAAGGAGCGCGCTATCCGGCAAAGTTGTAGGAATTTGGCATCTTGGTTGTGTCCACCGTTGACACCACCCCTGCAGCGTGATCAGTTCGGTTATCGAATAAAGGGCAGCAGCCGTTATGACTTCAACGAACTTTGATCATTTAAAGAGCCTCAGCCCGCAGCTTCATAAGCTGGGCGTTCTGGCCGAGCGCTTTTTCAGTCAGGATGCCAACACATCACTCATGAAGAGCCGTCAGTTCATGGAGCTGATGGTTAAAGAGGTCGCGGCTCTTTCTGGGCAGTATGACGAGCAGCGGCAAGAAAGCACCCACGACCTTATAAAGCGCTTGTCGGCACTGCAGATCCTGCCGCACGAGGTTGCCAGCGTCTTCCACGCAGTCCGCAAGCTTGGGAATCAGGCGGTGCATCAGTTTGATGGTGAAGCGCGAGATGCTCTTTCGGCTCTAAAATTCTGTCGGTCCCTCGGTGTGTGGTATCGCTGGTCATTTGGCAAAGACCCTGGTTTCAAGCCGGGTCCCTTCGTCCCACCCAAAGAACCGGAAGACGCAAGCGCTGCCCTCAAGGCGGATCTTGAGCGACTACGCGATGAGATCAGGCAAAAGCAAGCAGCACTGGTGGCTGCACAGGTTGAGACGGAAGAGCTGAAGAAAGCCCAGGCAGCCTTTGAGGAGATGGCCAAGCAGGCCACCGAAGACCTCGCGATCTGGGAAGAGACTGCAGCCGAGCAGGAAGCCAATGCTTTGGCCCTTGCCAAGGAGCTGGCAGCGCTTCAGGAAAAGGCACAGGCCGAACCGGAGCAAACCCATCGAGAGCGGCAGCATGCATCCCGTAGCGCGGCTGCCAAGCTGGAGCTTGATGAACAGGACACGCGCATTCTCATTGATGCTCAGCTCATGGAAATGGGGTGGGAAACAGACTCGACATCACTTCGCTATAGCCATGGAGCACGTCCCGAAACCGGGAAAAATCGAGCAATTGCCGAATGGCCGACAGCGTCTGGTCCCGTCGATTATGCTCTATTTGTCGGCCTGATCTGTGTCGGTGTCATTGAAGCCAAGCGGGAAGCGCTGGATGTCCCTGGCGTACTGGTTCAGGCTCGCAGATATGCGCAGGATATAAAACTCGATCCCGAAAACCTTCACGCAGATGCACCCTGGACGCATGGTCTGGAAAATCCGTTCCGCGTTCCCTTCGTCTTTGCCACGAACAGTCGCCCCTATGTGCGCCAATGGAAGAACAAATCCGGGATATGGCACTGCGATATGCGCCAGACCAGCAACAAGCCGGATGCGCTTTCGCAATGGTTCTCGCCACAAGACCTTTTGCAAAAGCTCAAGACCAACGTGGACGCGACAGCCAAGGGACTGGCGGAAGACAGCTTTGGAAAGGGGAAATTACGCCCCTATCAGGAAGAAGCCGTCTATTCCATTGAAGAGGCCATCAGCAAGGGGCAGAAAGACATCCTCATTTCGATGGCAACGGGAACCGGCAAGACCCGAACCGCGATCGCACTGATGTATCGTCTGCTCAAGCATTCCCGTTTCCATCGGATTCTCTTTCTTGTCGACCGTCGCGCCTTGGGCAAACAAACCGAGGATGCTCTGGAAACTACCGAGCTTGAAGGACTGCTGAACTTTGCCCAAATCTATGGTGTCGCAGGACTTGGCCAAAAGCTGCCAGAGGCAGAGCAGCGCGTTCAGGTGGCGACCGTTCAGTCCATGATCGCACGGATCGAAGGCGAAGAAGATGTCAGCGCTCGCCCGACACCGGGGACGTATGATTGCATCATCGTGGATGAGGCTCATAGAGGTTACACTCTGGACGCCGACCTCAAAGAAAGCGAGATTTCGTTCCGCAGCCTTGAGGATTATCAGTCAGCCTATCGTCAGGTGCTGGATTATTTTGATGCTGTCAGGATTGCCCTGACGGCGACTCCAGCGCTGCATACGCGTGAGATCTTCGGCCACCCGGTCTATCATTATGGCTATCGTCAGGCCGTGATCGAAGGATACCTCATCGACCATCTGCCGCCCCGACGCATCACCACTGCCCTGGCAGAAGCGGGCATTCATTTTGATGGTGGGGAAGAGGTGGAGATACTGGATCGCAAGACCGGACAGCTCGATTTGTTCTCACTGCCTGATGATGTGGATCTTGACTATGATCTGGCCCAGTTCAACAGCAAGGTCTATTCGGAGAATTTCAACCGGGTGGTTTGTCAGGCCTTAGCGAGAGAGATCCCACCGAGCAAACCGGGCAAGACGCTGATCTTTGCTGCCCGTGATGACATGGCCGATGATATCGTCCGGCTTCTGCTTGAGGAATTGCAGGACGAGTATGGCATCGATGAAGTGCCTGCTGCCATGGTGCAGAAGATCACCGGCAAGACGGACAAGCCACAAGACCACATTCTGCGCTTTAAGAATGACGCAATGCCGAAATACGTGGTGACCGTCGATCTGCTGACAACCGGCATCGATGTGCCATCCATCTGCAACCTCGTCTTCATGCGCAGGGTTAAGAGCCGCATTCTCTATGATCAGATGATTGGTCGCGCTACGCGCCTTTGCCCTGACATCGGCAAGGAGCATTTCAAAATCTATGATGCCGTCGATGTCTATGCGGAATTGCAGGAGATGTCGGACATGCGCCCGGTTGTCACCAAGCCTGACCTTTCGCTGGGGCAGTTGGTAACCGATCTGTTCAATGCACCAGATGATGAAGACAGGGATTGGGTCGCCGGCCAGGTTATCGTCAAGATGCGCAATCTGGCAGGTCATATCGATGAGCAAACGCAGGAGAGCTTTGAGCGCACGACGGGCCAGACAGCCACTGCAGCCGTGCAGGATCTATCTCAGAAGTCATCGCTTGAGCTGATTGACTGGCTCAAGGCCAATCCCCTTGCGGTTGAGCTATTGGAGCGCAGGCCGGTTAAAACCTACAAGGGCGGCGATGGTGTGACGATCTCCCATCATGACGATGAGCTGCTGCGCATCGAGGAAATCTTCGGCAAGAACACCAAGCCGGAAGACTATATCGAAGGTTTCGAGCGGTATGTTCGTGAGAACATGAACAGCATCCCGGCGCTGATTGCCGTGACCCAGAAGCCGAGAGAGCTGACCCGCAAGGAGCTTTCAGAATTGGCCGGTCTGCTGGATGAGAAGCACTATTCTGAATCCATGCTTCGCGCAGCCTATGGCAAAGCGCGGAACGCAGATATTGCGGCCCACATTATCGGCTTTGTGCGTCAGGCAGCCCTCGGAGATCCGCTGGTGCCTTACCGGGATCGGGTGGAAGCCGCGCTTGAGAAGCTCTACAATTCCCGCGACTGGACAAAGCGCCAGCGCCAGTGGCTCAGCCGCATAGGGCGGGCACTCAAGGACAAGCCGGTTGCCGACCCGACCCTGTTGGAGCACGGCTCCTTTGCCGACAAGGGGGGCTTTGAACGCATCTCCAAGGAGTTTGACGGCGCTCTGGACGAAGTCCTGCACGAATTCAACGAAGCTATCTGGGGGTCTCCTGCCGCGTGAGCTGTCCGACTCACTTATCTGCCGCTATAGCTTTATTCTGATTCACTAATTTGAAAACGGTCCCGCCATGAATGCAAATTCCATCGTCCAGAAACTCTGGCGTCTCTGCGCTGTCCTTCGCAAGGATGGCATCACCTATCAGCAGTATGTGACCGAGCTCACCTATTTGCTGTTCCTCAAGATGATGAAAGAGCGTGACCGCGAAACTGGATGCATCCCCAAAGGCTATCGCTGGGCTGATCTCTCCAAGTCGGATGGTCTGTCTCAGCTTGAGCTTTATCGAGCTCTGCTGGTTGCACTAGGCAGTGTCAATTCACGCTTGGGCAATGATGATAAGCTGCTTACCAAGCCATCCGATTCAGCCTCGGAAGAAGAACTAAAAACCTACGCAAAGGGACAAGAAATCCCGCGCATGGTTCAGGCGATCTTTGACAATGCGTCGACCTTCATTCGTGAACCGCAAAATCTGACGACCATCATCACCGCGATTGATGATCTGGACTGGTATTCCGAGGAGCGCGACCAGTTCGGCGATCTTTATGAAGGCCTGTTGCAGAAGAATGCGGAAGAGACCAAGCGCGGCGCAGGCCAGTATTTCACGCCCCGTGTTCTCATCCATGTGCTGGTTGAGCTGATGCAGCCACAGCCGGGCGAAGTCATTCAGGATCCTGCGTCGGGCACCGGCGGCTTTCTCATTGCCGCAGACCGTTTCATGCGAGCCCGGACGGATGACTATTTCGACCTTGGCGAGAAGGCCGACTGGCAGAAGCATCATGCCTTCCACGGCATGGAGAATGTGCCCGGCACCCTGCGTCTGCTGCTGATGAATCTCTATCTGCATGATATCGACAGTGAGCATGTGGATCTCGGCGACACCCTATCAGACAAGGGCCAGCGGCTTGGCAAGGCAGACCTGATCCTGACCAACCCTCCGTTTGGTCCGGCAGGCGGAGCACCGACGCGGGACGACCTGACGATCACCGCTTCTGTCTCCTCCTATCAGTTGCCCTTTGTTGAACATTGCATCCGCTCTCTGAAGCCCGGCGGTCGGGCGGCAATTGTCGTGCCTGATAATGTTCTGTTCGAGGATGGACGCGGCAAGGCCTTGCGCCAGATGATGATGGACTGGTGCGATCTGCACACGATCCTGAGGCTCCCCACCGGCATCTTTTATGCGCAAGGGGTGAAGACCAATGTCATCTTCCTCACGCGCGGCAAGAGCGACAGCGGCAACACCGATGAGACTTGGGTCTATGATCTTCGCGCCCAGATGCCCAAATTCGGCAAGACCAATCAACTGACCGAGGCTCATTTCGATGAGTTCATCAAGGCCTTTGGCGGCGATTCGCTTGGCCATGAACGGGGGGCCGATCAGGGCGAAGAAGGCCGCTGGCGCTGTTTCACCCGCGAAGAGATCGCTGCCCGTGGTGACAACCTCGACATTTCCTGGCTGCGTGAAGAAGAAGAGGAAGCCGAAGACGGCCTGACCGAGCCGGAAGACATCGCCGCCTCCATTCTGGAGCATCTGCAAGCCGCCATGATCGAGATAGAAGCCCTCAGCGCAGAACTGGGCGAGAGTGAGCAGGACGCCGAGCCGGAGGGGACACTATGAGTGAGCTGCCGAAGGGGTGGGTTGATGCGGAATTGGGGGAACTCGGAACATGGTCAAGCGGAGGAACTCCTTCACGGAAGCACTCAGAGTACTATGGGGGCGAAATTCCATGGGTTAAAACGGGAGACTTGAAAGATTGCATTCTTCAGGAAACTCCTGAAAAGATAACACAAGAAGGATTGGAAAATAGCTCAGCAAAAGTATTTCCTGAGAATACTTTGTTGATTGCAATGTATGGAGCCACGATTGGGAAGACTGCGGTTCTTGGCTTGCCCGCTGCTACTAATCAGGCCTGTGCAGCTTTTTTGTCCGAAGGAACGTCACGAAATATCGTTCCTTTCCTCTGGAAGTACACAATTGCGAAAAAGAGTGACTTCATCGCTGCTGGGCAAGGAGGAGCACAACCGAATATCAGTCAAGCAGTGATTAAGAAGTTTACCATACATCTTCCCCCTCTCGCTGAGCAGAAGCGGATTGTGGGGAAGCTGGATGCATTGAGCGCGAAATCCGCCCGCGCCCGCGACCATTTCTCCCGCATCGAAACCCTCACCAAACGCTACAAACAAGCCGTACTTTCGAAAGCTTTTTCAGGAGAACTGACGAAGGATTGGCGCACTAGAAATCGAGATGTGGCCAATTTGTCTTTGGAAACAAGAAGCCACATAGATTCAGCGTTAATGAAGTTCAGGAAGTCTCGTAGAGGGGCCAGGACAGGCACACACCAAATTGATCTTGATAAACTTTCACAATGTCCAACGTGTTGGTCCCGAGGAGTCGTTGGTGTCGCCGCAGACCTCTTAGTTGGATACGCCTTCAAAAGTGCGTGGTTTACTGATGCTGGTGTGAAGATATTGAGAGGTGCTAATGTTGCTCCCGGAAACGTCGACTGGGAAGATGTTAAGTCCGTCGATGCTTCGCTCGCAAAGGAATACCAACGCTACCTTCTTGCAGAAGGTGATATTGTGTTGGCAATGGACCGCCCTGTTATATCAACGGGTTTGAAAGTAGCCAAAATCTCGAACAAGGATCAACATTCTCTTTTAGTACAACGAGTTGCGAGACTTCGAAGTTACAAGTTCATTTCGCAAGATTACATTTGGTGGTTCCTCAATAGCGAACAGTTTCTGAACCATTGTCAGACACGTTCAACGGGTTCTGACCTTCCGCATATCAGTGGAGATGATATCTCAACCTGCCCATGCCCTCTTCCTAGTATTACCGAACAAACCGAAATCGTCCGCCGTATCGAGAGTGCCTTCACTCGGATCGACAAGCTGGCGGCTGATGCCAAACGGGCACTGGCGCTGACCGACCGGCTGGACGAAGCCATCCTCGCCAAGGCCTTCCGTGGCGAACTCGTGCCGCAAGACCCCAATGACGAACCCGCCTCAGCGCTTCTAGCCCGCATCAAAGCCGAACGCGCCGCCACACCGAAGGCGAAAAGAGGGAGGAAGAAGGGATGAGCATACCAAGCTATAAGCCGCGGAGGATTATGCTAAAAACCTGCCTCAACGCGTGATCCTCATCGACGGAACCCACCTTGCTGATCTGATGATTGAACACGGCGTCGGCACCCGCGCCCATCGCTCAATTCAGGCGCAGAGACTGGACGAGGATTTCCTCTCCGAGGAACGCTATCTGGATGCAACGAGACGCTGCGCATTTTATGGAGAATCTCAAGCATGCTTTTATGCGATACCGACTTCTCCTTATTCGGCCGACATGTTTTCAGTCTCCGACCATACGTTGTTGGTCAAAAGCTCTGTTCTTTGGCAAACAGCATTGTCCCAAACTCATCTCAACTCGAAGGCTCTGTGTTAGGCTCCATTTGATAGAAGTGAGCCACTTCGGCATGTTCGCGAAGATTGGGCGGTCGATATGGTTTCACTTCTCCCATTTGAGGTACAGTATCAAGAGCGAAGCGCTCTATCACCGTCGTATGCAGATCGACATTTCCTCGTATGTTTCTGACAGTCTTGGTCCAGGTCAATCTATCGCCAGAGAGCTTTCTGAGAAATGCAGGCTGTTTTTCAAGTACCGCCACACGTTCATCATGTTGGAGCCCGCATGGATCTGGGAAGGTATAGAGCAATTCTCGCCGAAGCTTCAGGTCTGGCATGGCAGTCACCAGTTCATCGACCATCCATTGAAGTGAAATATCCGATAACCGGGACTCTTCTTCCGGGTAGCTACCTCCGATATCGGAGTGGTTACCTGAAAACCATACTTGGCGAAGCCAATCTTTATTACCTTGCTCAGAGTTCCATAACACATCCTCAGATCGGCCCCAACCGACACGAGGGAATTTGGTACGAGCTTCATCGATTGAAATCGCGTGACGAAGAAAACGCACTTCCTTGTCAATGTAGCGGTCATAATTTTTGCCCGACCACCATGCGAAGTGCCCATGCTTCACGAGCGCTTTCCAGTCAAACGGGTTCCAGAATTTCGGCTTATAGTTGGGATCATCAAAGAAGTACTTCACCTGTCCCTTAATCGTGACGATCACCCAATAGGCTGCCGTGATTGGCAACAATGTGAAAAGTGCGGCGACAAACCATGGCACGCTGCACCAAAGCCACCAACTTATTGCCACAAGAGCCGCAAAGCCGATAGATGCAGCGATCGTTGCCGTGCGGCTCCCCAAGGCAGCAACGGTATCAAATACACCGACGAAAACCGGCTGAACATTGCCCTGCCCTTCTCCGTCAAAGCCCACACACCTTGCGAGCCATATTTCTCTCGAAACCGCCTTGCCTTTTTTTCTCGTTCATCTTCGAACTTCTCTCTCGGATGCCCTGCTCCATGATTGTAAACATAGCGAACCGCGTCCGAGGCAATTTTGCGTAATTTGGGTCCATGACGCGGCACGGGAGTTCCATCTGAACTCTTTGTTGGTACTCCACACAGGTTGAGAACGTTCGCAAGTGATCGAACGGTGTAGGCGCCTCGGCTGAAGCCGAACAAACAAATCCGGTCGCCAGGTTGGTATTGCGCGATTATGGCTTCGTAGCAGTCAATAATATTCTGATCGATACCAGTTCCCACCGCTGCAGAAAGCGTGTTTCTAATGCGCTGAAAGGTGATACCGTTTGTTTCTCCAGCCCCCAACCCGGCATCATAGAATGCGATCTGTTCAGATGGCTTTATTGGAGAGTCTGGGCCGGGACGCATTGCCCGGTACATTTTATAGATATTCGACAATCTTTGGTCGGGTCTCATCCCCCCGATTTGCCCAGTGCCATCAGAGAATATCAAAATTGTTTTTGACATGGTCGCTCTCCCTCACTCGATGGTGAAGCCCAAATCGTGTCTCCTACAGTCTGAATTATATAAGGTAACAGCCCAACAACCAGTGATATTCAGTATAAGACCTACCAGATCAAAAGACTCCCGTTCGGGATGTTTTTTGCTACATTCAATCGCGCATCACATTTCGTCCCGCTCGGGTCTTTTTCGTGCATTTTAACAGGATGATGCCAAATTCGTCCCGAAAGGTATGATCATTGCCAACATCGATAGTTCTCAAGATCTAGGAGTGCTTATTAGAGAAGATCGCAAACGGCAGGCGCTGACACAGGAACAACCGGCAGCCCTATAAGGGGTCGGCGTGCGCTTTGTGCGTGAGCTCTAGCATGGCAAAGAGAAAGGAAGAATGCCTACATCAAATAGCCCAAAGCAGATGCCAGCGTCGATCATCGTAACTGCAGTGCCACAGAAAAAGTGCTGCCAGTTACCATTGCTCCTCATTGCTGCCGTTCAAGTAACGCACGACACCTTTACGTACAGTTGGGCTTTGCAACTTGTTCAAGGGTTAAGACGAGTTTTCCCCGTGGGGAAGGCCTTCAAGATATTGCCTATTTGCATCACTGCCGCCGGTTAACGCTCATTCGACAAAGACTCGAGCAAATTTCGCAAATCCCAACATGCAATGCAGCCTTATATGGACATCATCCCCTTCAATCAGCTCTGGCGCCTCATTGAGCAGAAGCCTTGGTGTTGAGCGGTTGCCGTTGATGACTACGCTAGTACCCGGCTGAGTTCTATCGAAGCATGAATGGGATTCATGGCTTCATACAAGAATTACTCACTACCATCCCCCCTCCTAAAGACCATATTCGTATCATCAGAATTTCAACGGATCAGTGAGTAGCGAAAAACCAAGGAGGCCTCAGTGAATAAAGATAAGAGTATCCAAAATTCAAGTAAATTTGGGATTTCCAGCAGAAGAAATGTTCTGAAATTTGCAGGCGTCAGCGCGGCATTTCTTGGAGCGACCTCGCTATTCAACAAAACAGAAGCAAAGGCGAGCAATATGACTGATGAATGGGACAAAACATTCCCGAAAAGTGAAAAGGTAGATCACAAGAAAGTCAGCTTTAAGAACCGCTATGGGATTACCCTGGCTGGCGATCTCTATGTGCCGAAAGATCATGCAGGAGGCAAACTTGCAGCCATTGCTGTGAGTGGACCATTCGGGGCTGTCAAAGAGCAATCTTCCGGGCTCTATGCCCAGACCATGGCAGAGCGTGGTTTTGTTACGCTTGCCTTTGATCCTTCCTATACTGGCGAAAGTGGCGGCGAGCCGCGCAACACTGCTTCGCCTGAAATCAATACCGAGGATTTCAGTGCTGCGGTTGATTGTCTTGGCCTGCAGCCCAGCGTGGACAGAGAGCGCATCGGGATCATCGGGATCTGTGGTTATGGTGGCATGGCGCTGAATGCGGTTGCTGTCGACAAGCGCGTGAAAGCTGTTGTGGCGAGCACCATGTATGACATGACCCGTGTTATGTCGAAGGGTTACAATGACAGTGTCACACTGGAACAACGTACGCAGACGCTTGAGGGTCTGAGCCAACAACGTTGGCGTGACGCAGAAAATGGCAGCCCTGCCTATGGTCCGGAGTCTCTCGAATTGAAGGGAGGCGAGCCGCAGTTCGTCGTGGAATATGCGGACTATTATAAAAAGCCTCGCGGTTTTCATAAACGATCGGTCAACTCCAACGGCTCATGGAGCCTGACAACGGCCTTTCCGTTCATGAACATGCCGATCCTGACCTATATTGCGGAAATCTCCCCGCGTCCGGTCTTGTTCATTCATGGTGAGAAAGCCCATTCACGGTATTTCAGTGAAACGGCTTATGAGAATGCAGCAGAACCGAAAGAACTGTTGATCATTCCGGGTGCCAATCACACCGATCTTTACGACCAGGTGGACATCATCCCGTTTGATAAGCTGCAATCCTTCTTTGAGCAGCATTTGGCAGCCTGATTGCCATCAGCTAGAGCCCAAAGGCCCGCGGTTTGCGTATCGCGGGCCTTTTTTTGTTTACGCAAAGAGAAGTCAAAGGGCTTCATATCAGGAGGCGTTTTGCGCTTTTAGGCGATCAATGACGAGTCTCAACGCCGAGCTCATCTGGCGGCGGCTGGAATAGAATAGGTGGTATCCTTCAAACGGTTCGCACCAGTCTTCCAGAAGGCGATGAAGGGAACCATTGCGAATATCGTCCATGACTTCATCTTCAGTTACATAGGCAATGCCGAGGCCTTCCTTTGCTGCCCTGATCGACATGTCACTGTCGTTGAACACAAATGATCCAGATACTCGGGTGACTATTTCTTCTCCATCCTTCTCGAATTCCCACTCATACATCGCCGCATTGGGATGGAACCGATGATTGATGCAGCGATGGGCTCCGAGATCATTTGGATGCTTGGGAGCGGGATATTTCTTCAAATAGTCGGGAGAGGCAACAACTGCGATACGAACAGGCGGTCCTATGCGCACCGAAATCATGTCCTGACCGACAAATTCTCCAAGTCGAATGCCCGCATCGAACCGATCCTCGGTCAGATCATTCAGACGGGCATCAAGGTTGAGTTCAATCTCGATTTCGGGATAGTCCCGGGCGATTTTTGAGAGAACCGGCCAAAGCAGGAGTCTGGCCACAGGTTTGCTCGATGTCAGCCTAACAAGCCCTTTCGGCGCGTCACCAAGAGATCTCAGTTCCTCGATCCTGTCGTCAATCTGTTCCAGACCCGGCCGCAGAGCCTCTAGCAGCTTTTCTCCAGCGTCTGTGAGAGAAACGCGTCGGGACGTGCGGTTCATCAGCTTGATGCCGATCGAGCTTTCCAGACGCCTGATTGTGTGACTGACTGCGGATTGAGAAATTCTGAGGCGCGCAGCAGTCCGTGTGAAATTTGTTTCTTCCGACGCGACCATAAAGACCGCCAGATCGCTGAGATCTTCTCGTTTCATTCATGCCTCCTGAAGGAAAGACGCTCTATTTGCCATCTTTTCTCTATTTGGAAGCATTGTCCATGAAATTGATTCATTCTTGAGGCGACGTTGGTCGCCGGGTCTTCATTCCGGGGCGCGGACAATCAGGCGAGCTGCGATCAATGTAGTAGAGGCCACGATGAGGGCGCTTACTGCAAAGACTGTGTCGAGACCCGACCATCCGGCGATCCATCCCAAGGCCGGGCTGCCTATCGCCATGGCAATGTCAAGAAACACAGTGTAGAGCCCCATCGCCAGCCCTCTATTGGCGGCAGACGAGCCGCGAACCGCTTCCACACCCAATCCGGGATAGACAAGCGCATATCCGAAGCCTGCCAGTGCGGCCCCGCAAGAGGCAATGAAGGCATTTGATGCCAACCAAAGAATGAGCAATCCAAGGGTTTGAACAAGCACGAAGGAAAGCGCAATTCGCGCCCCGCCGAATTTGTCGGGCAAATGACCTGCAACAAGCCTTGCAAAAATCAGGGTCAGGCCAAAGGCGGAAAATGCCAGCCAGATGGGGTGCCACTCCTGCTCATCATAGTATAGCGAACTGAAGGTCAAAATCGCGCAATAGCCAATGCTGGCAAAAGCCGCACCCAAGCCGGGAAGCCAAACAGAACCTAAAACTGACAGGGCTGACTTTTTGGACTGTGCCGGATGTATTGGCACCGCTGGAATTTGGATCAGGGCCACGAGAACCGCAAGCGGAAAGAGGGCTGTGGCGAGAGCTATGGATACAAAGCCATAGGACGAGAACAAAAGGCTACCCAACGGCCCCCCAAGCGCCATGGCTGCAAACATGGCCGTGCCGACCCATGCTATTACCTTGCCAGCGTGAACATCATCGACCCGGCCCAACCCCCAGCTCACTCCTCCGGTGATAATAAAGCTTTCGGCGCCGCCAAGAACAGCGCGGCCAACAATCAGAATGATGACCGACATGAGTGGTGTGCCTGCCAGAGCGAGCGACAGAAGATAGAGCAGCCCCGCCACAGTGGCTGTTATACGTCCGGTAATGACGCCGGCCTTGGGGCCGTATCTGTCGGAGAAGGCACCTGCCCAGACGCGGGAAATCAGCGCGGCGATAAACTGGGCCCCGGCGACCAGACCGACCACAAAGGCTCCATACCCAAGATCATCGGTCACATGCAGGGGCAACACCGGCAGGGCAATGCCTATGATCAGGAAGCCTGCAAGCACTGCAGTCATGATCGGCGTGAGAATGCGGAATACAGCCGGTGAAACACCAGCCGCTTTAGATATTTGATCGGTCATGAGACGCTCTATATGCGGCCAATAGCAGCAAAAGCAGACTATGCTTGCTGCTGCTGGCTCTAGTCCTTCAGAAGCTGAAATGTCACCTCGGTGCTGCCAACCTGTTGGAAGATTTCGACATCGCTGTCGATGCGCCCGATTTTTTGCAAATTGCTGATGCGCTCGCCGTTTTTGTAATTTTCAGGAAATTGAACGCGATCATTTTCTGCCCAAGCCTGCCAGACGGATGTAGCCCCTATGAGGGTCAAGAGCACCATGACAATGGGAGATTTTCTTGCAAGAGACATGGCACGTTTCCTTTCTCAAACCATTTCTCCATAAAATAGCGCAAGACAGACTGTGCGATTAGATGCTAAATAGAGCATGTATCAATAAGGAAAACTTCTAAATGTCTGGAGAGAGTCTCAATGATCTGGCGGCGTTCATGGTTGTCGCTCATGAGAAAAATTTTACCAAAGCAGCCAAGCGGTTGGGTGTGTCACAGTCTGCGTTGAGCCAGACAATTCGCGCTTTGGAAGCGCGTTTGGGATTGAGATTGCTCAACAGGACGACACGCAGGGTAGCCCCGACAGAGGCAGGTGAACGCCTTCTGCGCAATATTGGCCCTCGCATTGAGGAAATTCAGCACGAACTGATGATGCTTGGTGATCTGAAGGAAAAGCCATCAGGTGTCATTCGCCTTACCGCCACAGAATTTGCAGCGGAGTCGATCCTGTTTCCGGCAGTCTCAAAGCTGGTACAGCAATATCCTGATATCAAAGTGGAAATCGTGACCGATTACGGTCTGACCGATATTGTCACCGAACGGTTTGACGCGGGTGTCCGGCCGGGAGAAACGATTGACAAGGACATGATAGCTGTGCGCATCGGGCCTCAAATGCGCATGGCCGTAGCAGGCTCCCCCGATTATTTTGAAAGGCACTCAATTCCTCTAAAGCCGCAAGACCTTATGCACCATAAATGCATCAATCTGCGTCTTTCCGGACATGGCGGCCTTTATGCATGGGAGTTTGAAAAAGAAGGTCGAGAACTCAGTGTAAGAGTGGATGGACAGCTTGTTTTCAATACCGGCAGTCTCATTCTGAAAGCGGCCCAGAATGGTCTGGGACTGGCCTATCTGCCCCAAGCCCAGCTAGCGCCTTTGATTGAAAGTGGCAAACTGGTTCATGTCCTGACTGACTGGTGCGAACCATTTTCGGGATACCATCTCTATTATCCCAGCCGCCGCCAACCAACACCCGCCTTCTCTCTTTTGGTAGAGGCATTGAGATACCGTTCAAAGTGACGAACGGACTACAGAGGTGTCTGGTTTGGTTTGATGGAATTTCATCAATCATGTGGTTTCCTAATTTCATGTCGAGGCAGCGGAAATACTCCCCCGATGTCAATGGCAGCTAACGAGAGATCCGCTTCAGCAGCAGCGCAGCTTCCAATGACAGCTCAGGGCCGCGATTGCGACCGGAAGTAACAGGCGCAACTGATGTTGTTGTGCGTTCAGAACTGCAACAGCCCCAGTGGCAGAATTCCGCAGTAGTTGGTATCAAGAGCGCAGGCTAGAGAGGAAAAGAAACACCCGTCATCTCTTCGGACAAGGCCCAGAGTCTTTGCGTAGCAACCGGATCGCTGGCAGCCCGGCGTCTTGCTGCGAGACACGGCAGGCCCTTGCGTTCGCCCGGACCATCAGGCCCGACATAACTCCCACCCGGCAAGTCATGCGTCGCCGCAAAGACAGGGTTGAGCGCGGCGCGGGCGCAGCTTTGCGCCATGAAGGGGGAAGACAGGACGGCCAGATCGAGCATGACGATGCGTGTTTTCCGGCCTATCTGGGAGGCTGCGGCCTCGCCTTTGGCAGGATCACGCACCGCAAGGATGATTTCCGCCCCCAAGGCAGCAAGGGCTTTTGCAGTCTCAAACCCCAGCCCCTTGTTGGCCCCGGTGATCAGAATTCGCCGGCCTTCAAGAATCTGCTGGTCCGCAACTGCACGGCCGTCCATTTGGTTCCTCATCGGGCCTGAGCCTTCTTCATGGAGAGGAGACTTTCGGCACAATCCAGCACAGCCTGGCGCGAAGAGCGCGGCCGCCAACCCAGCAGCCGCTCGGCCTTGCCAATATCAGCCTCGATGCGCTGGCCCAGCATCGGTTCGATGAACTTCGCTTCCCGCTGGAACAGGGCTGCGATATGGACGACAAAATCAGGCAAGGTACGGGAGGGAATGGATTTGATCCTCTCGCCATAATGCTCCCGCAATATCCCGGCGACCTCGGTCAGCCAGAGGAAATCGCCTGCAGCCGCAAAGCGCTGGTTGGCCGCCGCCGGACAGGTCATGGCTTTCAGATGAATCTCCACCAGATCACGCACATCAGACATGATATAGCCCAGGCGGGGTATCAAAGGCATGCGGCCCGAGAGCATGCGATCTATCAGTTCAACCGAGCCATGCACGCTGTCTGTCATAACAGGGCCGATTATCATGCCCGGCAGAATCGTGGTCAGTGTCATGCCGGATGTGTCCTGCTCGATAAAATCCCATGCCGCTCGCTCGGCCAGCGTCTTTGAGCGCTGATATTCTCCGACGCCCCGATCATCTGTGTCTGTCCAGCGTGTTTCATCGGTCACATAGGCTTTGGGGCCAGAGGCTGGCAGTTGGGCTGCGTTGAGCGAAGAGGTCTGAACCACACGGCGCACTCCTGCTGAAGCGGCTGCCCTCAATATGCGCAAGGAGCCATCGCGGGCCGGCCCCACCAGATCGTTGCCATTGGCCGCATTCTGGCTGATGGGAGACGCGGTGTGAATGACATAGGCACAGCCTTCAACCGCTTCCTGCCAACCCTCATCCGCCGACAGGTCCGCCTTCGCAAAGCATAGCCGGTTCACATCGCCGCCCATTCTTGCAATCGAGGCGATGATTTCATCCTGTCTTGAAAGCGAACGCAACGATGTCTTCACATCATATCCTGTCTCGAGCAGGCGGAAAATTGTCCAGCCCGCAACAAAGCCGGACCCTCCTGTTACCAGCACGGTCTCTCGGGGCGAGGCGTCATTCATGTGCGCATTCTCTTTTGCATGAATATTGGAAAGAACCATTGGATTGCTTTCATCCCTCTTGTTCGATCGACTGCTTGGCCTGACGGGCGAGGGTGGCGATATAGTCAAGAAAGCGGGATACCGTTTTGAGGTCCTGCGCGGTCATGTCGCGAATGCAGTCGTCAAAACCGGACTGCATGGCAGAGAAAGCCGTTACAAACCCCGCTCCTTTCCGGGCATCAAGCGTCACAAGGGTACCGCGCCTGTCGTCAGGATTTGGTGAACGAGCCAGATAGCCCTGGCGTTCCAGCCGGTCGAGAATGCCAGTTACCGCACCAGAGGTTACCCCAAGATGCTGGATCAGATCCTTGGGACTGGACTGCCCACCGGTCTCAACCAGAAACATCAGACATCGATAATCCGTATCCTTGAGATTTTGGCTTCGCACTGCGGCTTCATTGGCCGCAGCAATTTCGAAGATCACGCCCTTGAGGGCCTTCGAAACCGCCAATATTTCCGTGTCACGTTCCATCCTCGGCTCCAGCTCTGGCTTGATTTATCTCACCCAGTAAGATTCTTTATAAATAAGATAAAATGATGGAGCATGCAAGCTGCATAGTCGTGGACCAAATCGATCCTTTTGCCCCAGACAGCAAAGAACATAGGGTGCCTTTTGCTGGCGAGCATTCGGCTGGTCTGATTTCAGGGCAGTTGCCTCTTGCTTTCTTGAAAGAGAGACAAAGTACGATCACAAGGCAGTAGCATCGCCCGTAAGGTCTCATCCGCAAATGAGAACGCTGCTGTATGGTTGAATGGCAGCAATGGAGTGGCTTGCTTTTGGGATGTTGCTCTGAGCGAGCGGCGGCTTTGGGCCGCGATTACCAATCACACCCCCAGATGAGCAAATTCGGACAATGAGCCCAAACTCGACATTGAAAATTGCGGGGTATTTCGCATGCGCGAAAGAGGTGCTCGGAAATTGCGGCCCATTGCGGATTCTCGCCGGGGCCTTCATCCCAAAACTCCATTTCCCCATTCCTGACATTCGATTGAAGCGCAGCATTCTCACCAACTAGACGCTCAAGCGAGCAATGGACAACAAGGAAAGGATCTTCACGCAAATGCAATTTTTGAGATATCTTCACACATATTTCATCCATTGAGTTTATCGATCTGTCTATTAGTCATAAATATGCAAAATACCTTCGAGAATTTGTTCCGGTATCCTCGTTCAGCGCGCAAGTGCGATAGGCTTCTCTATCTGAGACCGAACTATGGATGCGAGTGAGTGTGGGAGGCTGAAGTGTTTTCAGAAGTGGTTTATCGCGATGGTTGGCAACTGTTCTGGAGATTGAAGTGGCGCTATCTGCAATTGGTGTGTTTAGAGCTTATTCTGTTCCTGATCCTGCCTTTCACTGAACTGCTCGGTGTTTCTCTGATTCCCAGTATAGTTGGAGCCTTGATCTTCTTTGCTGGATACTTGGTCGCTCGTGTGTTCGTCTTTTACTCAAGCTACAATGGGGTGCTGCGCTCCGATCCTCTGAAGACCAGGTATGACTTGGATTTTCGGCTGTTCTTTCGCTTCTGGATAAAGGTCAAGCTAAAGTTCCTGCTGATACTCGTGTTTGTGATTCCTGCTCTCTTTCTGTTTTATTATGCGTTTGTTCCAGATGTCGTTGCGCCCTTCCTTGTCGGGGGCAATGCCGTTGAAACTTGGAAGTCCTCTCCGGACACATGGGGCTGGCTCATCGGTTGTTACTTCATTTTTTGCTGCGTCATTGGGATCTTGGATGCCTTGTTCGCTGCGAAGATTGCAGGCGGCAACGCAGGTTTTCTCTATGCATTCCGACGCATTCCCGAAGCTCTCATCTATGCTCTGGTGCGCAGTCTCCCGCTGATTGTTTTAGTAATGGCAATCGGGTTTGCCCTTAGCGCATTCCCACTCAAGGCGATCGTTGCCACTCCACTGGATATTACAATGATTGCGGGTGTTCTCGCAACGAACGCGATCCTCAGGATGGTTGGGTGTGTCTTAGACGCAGTCTGGACAGTCTTGTCCTGCCGTCTCTATCTAAGGACTGATGGCAAAGTCCACCTGAACCGCACGAACATGCTGACGATGCCCTACTTGAACTAGGGCATTTCCATTCTTGTATCTGCATGGATAAGCAACATCTCCAAATTGAGATGGACCACCATCTTGCTAATTTGCGGGAGAACCTGCTGAACGGGAGTTACCGCCCCTAGCCGGTCGAACGTATCTATATCCCGAAATCGAATGGCAAGCTACGCCCACTGGGTATTCCCACCCTGATTGACCGTATTGTCCAACGTGCCATGCTTATGGTGATGGAGCCAATATGGGAGAGCGACTTCCACCGTCTTTCCTATGGCTTCCGACCTGAGCGCAGCGTGCATCACGTTGTCCATACTGTGAAGATACAGCTTCAAGATTGCGGAGAAGCAAGAGGTCGCTGGGTCATAGAAGGTGATTTGGCGAGCTGCTTCGATACCGTACACCTCCGGCTGCTGCCTATTGTCGCTATGCCGATGACTTCGTTGTTATCGTCAAAGGAACAAAGGCCCATGCAATGAAGATCCGTGAAGAATGTCGCGCCTTTCTGGAAAATGGCGCACTGGCTGGGGTGCAAATACCGATCCCGCATCAAACCCTTAATGCGGAAATGGTTCAGAGCCCCACAAGCAGGCAAAGCCAAGACATGGCTGATTCATGGAATTAGTGAACAGGATAATCGCATTGGCAAGGATCTGCGGCGCTTGGTAGCAAGCCCAAAAGCCCAGATTTCTCTGCTAAACGCCGGCGTTGCGCCCATTGTGAGACGATACCGCGTTGCCCTGGAAAGCCTTTTGCTTTCATCTCACGCCAAAGTGCCGAGGCGTTTCGAGCTCCTTCGTCCCATCGGCTGTTGAGCCACGGTAGCCAGCTATCCAATATGCTTGGCTTTGTTCGGAACACATCAAGACGCTGGCCACGCAAAACATCGCGAACCAGCTTGCGGCTGTGACCTGTTTGCCGGACAATCTGCCGAATGGACGTTCCCTTCTTCTTGAGTTCCCAGATTGCCTCATTCGTTTCCTGTCGGCGCAGATACCCTTCATATTGCAATCGCATAGGTCAAAAGCGTGAGATCAATGACATTGCCGCCGACCGCCCAGCGGTAGGTCCGCGGGCCGACGTATATACTGGCTCTGAACGCGCTGACTGCGCCGCCCACAATCAGGACAAATCCCTGAACATGAACGTGGATGCAACTGAATTTGCACGCTCCCGCCGACAATCCTCACTGAACTAACTGAAAAGCCTTCTGGCGCTAGGCTCGCACGCTGAAATCGATGATGCATAGCTGATTCTACTTTGAACCAGCGAAAGAATGCCAACTAACTTCAGAAAATGTGTGTCAGAGTCAGTTCGCGGTGAAAATACCGGGTCAGTTCTCAGTGACATTCAATATATGTATACACGATGGTAGCTCTACCGAACTTCCGAAACTCAAGTCAACGCATCGGCTCGAAGGGCTCTGCTCTTCCCTAGCGTTCCGACGCGTTGACACCCCAGCAGGGAGGGGGAATTCCAAATGAGGACACCGGGCTAGCGCTCTTGGTATCAGCTACAAATAACCAATTAGCGCTTTAGCACATCTCCGGTTTTTCCTTCCCGGTTGGCTAAAAGGATGGAGAGGCGTGCCCCTCCACCCTTTTCTGATAAATTTGGCTATTTGGCTTCCTCAGCCCATTCGACCCCGTTCGGGAACTCAAATCGATCCAGCGATTCAGCCCTCATCGTTGCGCCATAGCCAGGCAGCGGGTTCGGATAATAGCGCCCACGCTTCACGGTCAGAGGTTCCTTGAAATTCTCATGCAAATGATCGACATATTCCAGAACCCTGTTTTCCAGAGTGCCGGTCACAGCGATATAGTCGAACAACACAATGTTGAGAGAATACTGGCACAGGCCAACGCCGCCACCATGCGGACATACAGGCACTCCGAATTTGGCAGCCATCAGCAACACAGCCAGCACTTCGTTGACACCACCAAGGCGAGCCGGATCAAGCTGGCAGAAATCCATAGCGCCAGCCTGGAAGAACTGCTTGAACATCACGCGGTTATGGGCATGTTCACCGGTGGCGATACCGATCGGGCTGATGCGATCCTTGATGGCACGATGGCCTTGAACATCGTCTGGGCTGGTTGGCTCTTCAATCCAGAGAGGATTGAATTCTGCCAGACGGCGCATATTCTCGATGGCTTGATCCACATCCCAATTCTGGTTGGCGTCCATCATCAACTGGCGATCCCACCCCAGCTCTTCGCGCAGGATCTGGGCGCGGCGAACGTCCTGGTCGATATCAGCCCCGATTTTCTGCTTGAGATGAGTCCAGCCGTCAGCGACAGCTTCGCGTGCCAGGCGGCGCATTTTTTCTTCAGAATAGCCCAACCAACCTGCAGCGGTGGTGTATCCGGGAAAGCCTTTTTCCAGCATTTCCGCCTCACGGGCAGCCTTGCCGGGAAGAGATTTACGCAGCAATCCGATTGCTTCATATGGGGTCAACACATCAGAAATGAAGGTGAAGTCAACACAACGAACCAGTTCTTCGGGGGTCATGTCGACGAGCATTTTCCAGACTGGCTTGCCCTGTGACTTTGCCCACATGTCCCAGAGCGCATTGACCAGAGCTGCAGTTGCCAGATGAACCAGCCCCTTTTCCGGCCCAACCCAACGCAGTTGGCAATCACCCGCCACCAGCTTATGCCAGAAGGCGCCGAAGTTAGCCGTGATGTCCTCAAGGGTTTCGCCAATGACGAACATTTCGGCCAGCTCGCGAGCGGCGACAACGCAAAGATCATTGCCGCGGCCGATGGTGAAGGTCAGACCATGGCCTTCCAGATCGCCTTCGGTCTGGAGCGTGACATAGGTAGCTGAATAATCGGAAATCGCGTTCATGGCATCCGAGCCATCAAGGTTGCGCGACGTTGGGAAGCGGATATCGCGTACAACGACATTTGTAATTTTGGTTGCCATTTTAAACCTCGTTATTGTGAAGGGTCTCTGCCCGCCGGGGGGCGGGTGGCGGACCGGACAATTGAGAAGCCGGTCCGTTTGTTTGGTTGATCAGTGGAAGAGCATTGTCAGCTCAGGGAAGAAGAGCACCAGCAACAGCACAAGAATCTGGATGCCGATGAAGGGGATGAAGCCCTTGAAAATGTCAGGAAGCGTAATGTGCGGTGGCGCTACCGACTTCAGGAAGAAAGCAGCAGGACCAAAGGGAGGCGAAAGGAACGCTACCTGCATGGCCACTGTGAAGACCACACCGAACCAGATCGGCACCATTGCTGCCTGATCGACCATTGGCCCCAAAAGACCAAGTTCGGCACGTGGCAGTTCTACAACAATCGGCAGGAACACCGGCATGACCAGCAGCACAATTCCGACCCAATCCATGAAAGCCCCAAGGAACAGGAAAATGACCATCATGATCAGCAGCACGCCATAGGTTGGCATGTCCGCGCCGATGATCAGATTGGCGATGTAGGTTGGACCACCAGCCATGGTGTAAGCCCCTGCCAGGGCGGTTGCGCCCATGGTGATGGACAGGATCGAGCCCGTGGACACGAAGGTCTGGCTCGCAGCCTGCTTGATCAACGTGAAGGTCAACTCCCGGCGAATGGCCAC
The DNA here is from genome assembly GCF_963664735.1 of uncultured Cohaesibacter sp. Lineage (NCBI taxonomy): Bacteria > Pseudomonadati > Pseudomonadota > Alphaproteobacteria > Hyphomicrobiales > Cohaesibacteraceae > Cohaesibacter > uncultured Cohaesibacter sp. Next base: position 1,871,277 of record NZ_OY761553.1, read on the forward strand.
GATCAGCAAGACGATGATTGACCCCATGCCAGCAGCTTCGGTGATACCGGTGATGCCACCATAGATGGACCCGAGCACGACGCCCACGATGATGAAGGGAGCAACAAGCCCCTTCGACATGCGCCAGGTTTCATCAAATGTCTTTTTGCCAAAACCAAACCTTGTGCCGACAAAGCCGATAGCAACGGCCAGAATGGAAAGCAGATGCTCCTGCATGGAATAGGGCAGATATTCTTCCGGTCTCAAACCACCGAAGAGATTCTGGATTTCAATTGCAGAACCGTGGATCAGGCGGCCAAGACCCCAGACACCCAGCATCCAGCCGAGCAGCGTAATGAAACACTTGGTCTTCTCAAGTCCGGCGAGCTGGTCTTCGTCCATTTCGGGCAAAGGCGCGAGAGATGGATTGAGGCGGGTGCGAATGATAATGTAGATAATGTAGAAACCACCCAGCATGAAGCCGGGGAAGAAAGCTGCCTTGAACAAGGAATGGATCGAGGTTTCTGTCACAAGGCCATACATGATCAGCACGATCGATGGGGGAATCATCGTGCCCAGGGTGCCACTGGCGCAGATGGTGCCGATGGCAAGGCTCTGGTTATAGCCCAGCCGCAACATCTGAGGCAGCGCAATAAGGCCCAGCAGAACCACCTCGCCACCAATGATCCCGGACATGGCAGCCATGACAATGGCCATGATCGAGGTGACGATGGCAATACCGCCGCGGGTCCGTGACAGCCACATGTTCAGACTGCTATACATATCCTTGGCGATACCGGATCGCTCAAGCATTAGCGCCATGAAAATAAACAGCGGCACGGAAATCAGCGCGTAGTTGGTCAAAACGCCATAAATGCGTTGTGCCAGAATATTGAGTGGCCCCATGCCGAAGTGGCTGAAAAGCATGCCCGCGCCGAACTTCATTGCCATAACGGCAACGGCGAGCACACCAGATGCAAATGCTAGTGGCATACCGATTGCGAGCAGGAATAGCATTCCCATCAACAATACGGCCGAGATTAAACCCGCGTCCATAGCTCTGGCTCCTTTGATGTGAAGACACAGCTCTCCCGTTGACTGTCATGATGCCGTTGCAAGGCACGCCCTACAAAGACAGGGCCAACAGTCCCGAAGCGGTCTTCAGAATTCGATTAGACGTAATTGATGTGTGACGAGGATCGGATCAGTTGTCGCCTTCGCCGTCTTTCCAATCCATGATCAGGTTGGAGAGCGCCTGCACTGCCATCAGAACGAAGGCAATCAGAAGCAGTGGCTTAAGCGTAGCCGGTATGGGGGGATCCCAGGCCGTTCCGAAGGTTTCCCACGAAATCAGCTTGCGGACGGCATCGGTATAGCTGCCCCAAACAAGCGCCATGACATAGACCGCAAGCAAGACTACAGAGATGACATCGAAGACATGTTGAAGCCAGCGCGGGGCAATATCGTAAATAACGGTGATCCGGATATGGGCGCGCTTGCGCATGGCATAGACGCCAGCGAGCAGATAGACACCACCGCAAATCCAGAGGGAGAGTTCGTTCGCCCACAAGGTGGGGCTGACAAAGACATAACGCATGGTGACTTCATAAAAAAATCACCAAAACGACGATTGGCACTCCCCACATGCTGACAAGCCCCAGCGTGGTAGAGAAATAATCGATGGGCGACCGTTTTTTCCTAACGTCCTTGTGAGAGCTTTCCATCTCACATTCCTCCTATGTAGCAACAGGTACGCCTCCTTTGCGAAGAGCCCTTGCTATCAGCTGATGTCGGACGGTCGCAGTCACGAAGACGCATCTTCGTTCATCAGGCGCTGCGATCACTCCTTTTTCAAGTCTTCCAGAGAATGCAGACGCTCCATGATGGTAAGGACAATATCATCCTTGTCAGATGGATTGTCCTTATCCAGCCCTTCTTCAAGGAAAGGAACGCCAAAATTTTTGCAATGGACCTGCATGGCTCGACGAGCCCCTTCAGGATCCCGCGCTTCAAGCGCGTCCAGAATGACTTCATGTTCTTTCTGCACGGCCACGATATTTTCTTTGGCACCAAGGATCTGGCGGCGAATACGCGCCCAGTTAGGAAACCGCTCACGCACGCTCCAAAGCTGGTCCAGAATGGTAATGAACATGCTGTTCTGGGTTGCCTTGGCAATTTCCATATGGAAATCGGCATCATACTTGTCCAATTCATGGACCGGCAGATCCGGCACCTTCATTCTCTCAAGAATATCCCGCAACTCGGCGATCTTTTCTTCAGAAATAGAAAGGGCTGCAACGGCAGCGATGTCAGCCTCGAACCAGTAGCGTGCTTCGACGAGCTCGGAAAAGCTGCAATCGTCGATCAGTCCCGGCCCTTTGGTTGGCAATCTCTGCGCGACAAAGGCTCCATATCCAAATCGTGTTTCAACATATCCCATCATTTCAAGGGATATCATGGCCTCGCGAATGGTGGGGCGGCTGACTTGCAACAGCTCCACCAATTCAGCATCTGGTGGCATTTTCTGCCCCAGCTCAAGCGCGCCCTTACGAATAAGATCAGCAATCTGATCAGCAACCACACGGTAACGCGGCAACGGAGCAGCCGCCGGGCTAATTGCCAATCTATGCTTCAATTCCTTGGACATGTTCCCTCGCCAATAGTTCGCCGATTTTCTTTTGAAACCCGGTTCCTAAAGAGATCCGGCTTCCTTGTCAAAAAAATCCATACAATGTCTATTTGCAGACTACAATAATGCAAAGTCTGATAAAACGAGAAGATAGCTCAAGCTGGTTCGGTTGATTTCCCGCCTGAATAGAGGAAACCAACCAGTTATTCGAAGTTGGACCGGTTATTTCTTGTCACCAAGCCCGATGCGATCTAGAAATTCGATGTGGCTCTTCACCAGCCTGTCAGTTTCCGGTGTCTTTTTGGCCCATTCCAACCAGCGAGCCTTGGCCGCTGCACGGAAGGTCGCACGGTCTTCAGCCGACCAGTTATGCAGTGTTACGCCAGCAGCCGGAGATTTAGCAGCGGCTTCACCGTTCAGAACCAGTGTTTTCATCATCAGGTTCATGGAGAGTTTCTGCATCGCAGTTTCCAGAATAAGCTGATGGGCTTTCGGCATAGCGTCCCAAACATCCTTGTTGCAGGCCAAATGGTCGGCAGACATGGAATGGAAGCCGGATAGGTCGTCTCCTTCACTACGTCATACAGGCCCAGACGGTAGTTGTTGGTCAGGGTCGATGCGTCTGCGCCGTCGATAATCTTGGTTTCAAGGGCCGTAAAGATTTCGTTGAAATCCATCACAACTGGCTTGGCGCCAAGAGAGGCGAAGATTTCAGATTCCATTCCCGGAGGAGAGCGAAACTTGAAGCCTTCAAGATCTTTCACGCCATTAAGCGGGCGAGATGATACGAGCGATTCTTGCCCCCCCATGAAAGCACCGACAAACTGCATGTTATAGCCGTTATAGAGCTCATTAATGGCCTGCTTGCCGCCGCCATAATAGATCCATGACATGAACTGGAGTGGATTGTCATAGCCCCCCATGACGTCGGCGACAAACTGGAAGGCAGGGTTTTTACCGGTCTGATAACTACCGTTGGTCATGTCGCAACTGGCAACCCCGTTGCGCACAGCATCAAAGGTTTCTGATGATTTGACAAGCGATCCGGAATAGAAAATTTCCACGTCAATATCACCATTGCCCATGGTGCGCACATCATCTTCAAACTGCTTGATCAGTTCACCCGTGGTGGATTCTGCAGTTGTTGTGGTCGCAATAGTTAGGGACGTTGTTGCTGCCTGCGCAGCGCCTCCCAAACAAGCAGCAATGGCAGTCGCCCCCATCAGCCGCACAGACAAACTCAACAATTTCTTCATGATTATGTTCCTCCAAACTCCCATGAATTCGATTTTTCTCGAAATGATTATTCTGTAATATTATCTGATTGATAGATTGTCAAACAATATTTCAATTTTACAATTATCAGCTGATAAATAATTCGGTTGAGTTATAGGTAATCAATTGAATTTTATGGGAAATTTTCATTTCTACAGACAAACCAAGAGCATGGAAATTGCAGGTACTCTGCGCGTCACTCGGCTAAAAAGCACTGCCGCTCACAGGTTCCAAATCTTCAATTTTAACGCAACTTCGAGATTTATGCGGTAGAAGGGATCTGCTAATTTTGAAATTGTCATCGGAGTTTCCTGTTGCGGCCGCCAGGAGGTCTCCAAACATGAAAATGCCACCTAACGGCGGTTTGTTTCTAGACATGATAAAACGCACCGCTCTTTATAGGAGGGTCGCATGATGGTTTGCTCCGCCGATTGAGCGGCCAAAAAAGCCCGCCCTACGTAAACGCTATTTAACCAGCGGAGAATGTCAGAGACTGATACGCCAAAGCCCGAAGTGTTTCAGAAGGAACAATCAGGAAGGAGCTTGGTGTTTTAAAAGCGGCTCTTCATTACTGCAAAGATGAAGAGTATTTGGAAGGGAAAAGGCGTTAATCCAGCATCGCTCTTTGGGCCATTTCATGGGCTCAATCATGGGCGGGGAAAAAGGGGAAAGACCCAACCCATTGAAAAGGTTGGTCGGAGTGAGAGGATTCGAACCTCCGGCCCCTGCCTCCCGAAGGCAGTGCTCTACCAGGCTGAGCTACACTCCGTTGGTGGCGGTAGGATTATGACAAAGCAATGAAATAATCAAGGTCGACAAGGCCTCTTGGTGTTGATTTGCTTGAGATCTTCACCGACTTTTGTGTTAGAGACAGATTGTGCACAGAGGCAAAGCGACCTACTTAGGGGGAAACCATACTGATAAATGGATTGGCCCTGACGCTCAACGGCACTAGATGACGAACAACTCACACTGCCGCTCGCAGAGACTGCTACTCTGAGCGTTTCAGGAGGCGTTTGTTCGGATGGAAGATATTGAGAAGATCTACTTTCAGCCACTCACCTTGATGCAGAGAAATTGTTCGGATCTATGCCGCGCTCCCTACTTTCTCATTTTCTCCATCATTTTATACAAGGCATTAGCCGTCAGATAAGTGATGAGAATAACAATAAGCCCGTATACAACAGTCATCGCGCTCCTCCTCATGCGACATGTAATCAATCTGGATAGTTTCGCATTCGACCAAGGACCTAACAAGTCGACTTGAGTTTAGCTCAGCCAATAAAATACCCGGCAGAAATGGTTCTGCCGGGCAATAAGGGTCACGCCCGTTTCTTCGGGCTGGTTCGAGCTCTGTTACTCTACTTCAGTAATACGATCAGCCAACTCAACCTTATAGTCCGGATGCTCAGCGATGTAATTGGCAACAACGTCTTCAAGGTTCGGGCCATAGTCATAGGCGTTTTTACCGTTGGTTTTGAAGATCTTGTAGCCATCGCCGCCGGCTCGCATATAGTTGTTTGACACAACGCCATAGACAGCGTCATCTTCTATCGGAGCCCAAGCGCCATCTTTCATGACTTCAACTGAGACAAGGCGCTCGCCGGCAGGTTTGGTGCGAGACCAGCTATATTTAAGACCTGCGACCTGAGGAAAGCGACCTGCCCCTTCCTCAACCTGAGACAGGCCATTTTCCAAAGCGGCTTTCACATCAGCCCCTGCCAGCTGAAACGTGGCAAGGGTGTTCTGGAATGGAAGAACCGTGAGAACATCACCCATCGTGACTTCTCCGCCCTTGATGGACGCACGCAGACCACCGCCGTTCTGAATGGCAATGGAAACGCCCTGATCCTTCACGCGCTCAAGCATGGCGTCGGAAACGAGCACACCCATGGCGCATTCCTTCTGGCGGCAGGTTTCGCGGGAGCCATCGACATCGGCACCCAGAGATCCGATCACCTTGGCTTTCAGCTCGGCAATCGGAGCGGCCAGTTCCTTGACGCGCGCCGCAACGGCTTCGTCCGGAGTTACGGAAGCATCCAGCAATATTGGCTCACCTTTGGCAGAAGTCACATTGCCTTCATCGTCAAAAGTCACCGCCAGATCGCCCAGATATTTGGTGTAGGCATAAGCGGTTACGATTGGCACATCCTTGCCATCAGGATTTTTCACCATGACGGGATATGAGCCTGCTGCCTTTTCGTTGGTGTTGGACAGCAGAGTGTGAGAATGGCCACCGACGATTACGTCAACGCCCGCAACCTTGGAGGCCAGATCCATATCTTTGGTCAGGCCTTCATGGGTCAGCGCGATGATCTTGTTCACGCCTTGATCCGTCAGTTCCTGAACGGCCTGTTTGAGATAGTCCTCAGAGGAAGAGAAGATAACCTTGTCGCCCGGAGAGGACGTTTCGGCAGTGTCTTCAGCAAGAACAGACACGATACCGATTTTCTCGCCACCGACTTCCTTGATGACATAGCCCTTGATCTTGCCTTTCAGCAAAGGCTCGCTAGAAACGTCGATATTGCCAGAGATGATCGGGAAATCCACTTTATCGATGAAATTGGCCAGACCCTGAGGGCCGTCGTCGAACTCATGGTTGCCAACGGCCATAACGTCATAGCCGATTGCCTTGGCGAATTCAGCGGCAGCCTCGCCCTTGTAGGTGGAGTAGAACAGGGAGCCCTGGAACTCGTCGCCAGCATGCAGCAACAGGGAGTTGGCGCCGTCCTTGGCAAACTCGGCGCGCAGCTTTTCAACTTCGCTTTTCACACGAGCAACACCGCCGAAGCATTTGCCTTCTTCTTCGCCTTTGGCATCGCAGGTGTTGTCATATTTGGTGATAGACTCGATGCGGGAATGCACATCGTTGAGATGAAGAATGTTCAGCGTGTAGTCTGCATGGGCAACACCAGCAAAACTGGCAGTAAGAGCCAGAGCAGCGACACCGGTAAGTAGATTTTTCATATGAGAGAAACCTCCAAAATATGATTGATCTCCCCGATCGAATTCCGCCTCTTCCAAAGGTCGAATTCCCCCGCCCTGTTGTAAATCGTCTTGTGAGCCAGAACAGGAGCGGCTGCTTGCGTTCGGGGAGCTTTCGTCAGGGCTTGCTTTCCGGCAAACCGGAACCCTTAAAAGCGCAGGCAACATTAACTAGCCTGGGCAACTGTTTCATGACAGATTTGCCCTGACCAGAGAAGAAAGCGCAATCCCCACAAATATGTCGATATATTTGGACAAACCTTGGATACTCGCTCTTCATGGTGCCAATGAAGAGAGCAAATGCGCACAAATCACTCACACTTTAGGCTTAAAACGGATCAGATTTTCGTGATCAGCAAAAACCCGGCAAGACTATTCTCACCGGGTTCAAAATGCTCATCTAGGTGATTCCTCGTTGCTCGAGCTGAAGCCGCTCACATTTCGTGCTCGCCGACCTTGACCACCATCTTGCCGAAATTGCGTCCTTCCAGCAGGTCGAGGAAGGCGGATGGGGCCTGTTCCAGACCTTCGACCAGATGCTCTCGATATTTGATTTTGCCCTGCTTGATCCAATCGGTCATATCGGCGGCAAATTCAGGGTAGAGATGGCCGAAATCCTGAAAGACGATAAAACCGCGAACGGTTACCCGGCGTGTCAGGAATTGGGCCATAAGAGCGCCTGACATATCCGGCCCTTCAGGGACGCTGGTGCTGTTATATTGAGCGATGACGCCGCAAAGAGGAATGCGGGCACCGCTATTGAGCAAAGGCACCACGGCCTTGAACACATCGCCACCGACATTTTCGAAATAGACGTCAATGCCATCCGGGCAGGCGGCGGCCAACTGTTCGGCAAAATCGTCGGCGTTACGGTCTATGCAGGCGTCAAAGCCCAGTTCCTTGACCGCATAGTCACATTTTTCCTGCCCGCCCGCGATGCCAACGGCGCGGGCTCCCTTGATCTTGGCAATCTGCCCGACATTGGCCCCTACCCCGCCAGTTGCTGCAGCAACGACAACAGTCTCGCCCGGCTTGGGATCGCCGATCTGCAAAAGGCCCGTATAGGCCGTCATGCCCGGCATACCGAGCGCGCCCAGAGCCCATGACGGGGCTTCAGGATTTTTGCCCATGTTGGTAACCATAGAGCCATCTGAAAGGGCGTAATCCTGCCATCCGTTGTATGAGAGCACCCAATCGCCTTCAGCAAAGCCATCCAGATTTGATTTGACAACCCGCGCGACGGTGCCGCCGACCATGGTGTCTCCAATCTCAACCGGTTGAGCATAAGACTTGGCAGCACTCATGCGCCCGCGCATGTAGGGGTCTAGCGAAAGATAAACCGTGCGCAGCAGCATTTGCCCTTCACCGGCTTGCGGAATGGCATCGGTTTCCAACTTAAGGGTCTTGTCATCGGGCGCACCGACCGGTCGCTCGTTGAGAATGAATTTACGATTTCGTTCGGCAGATTGTGTCAATTGTCTCTCTCCTTGTGCATCAGATTAAAATAATAGACCGGTCGTCTATTTTTTTGAGTACACATCTTTCTCGTGTTTGATTGCGTTTTAAAGCACATCTTTGTGTGGAATATCAGGCGTGGGGAAGCATAGCCTCACTGCTGGTTCTTGCCTGAACCAGCGGGCTAGCCGAATGCTGTAGCATGGCCATCAGGCTTGCTCCCAGCCACATCTGGTAAAGCGTGGGAGCAATTGCTTCAGGCTCGATCTCTTTGGAAAGGGAACCGTCCTGCATGCCCTGCCGGATCATCTCAGCCAAGCGGTCCACGATCGAGGTGGCCCCCTTTGCCAGAATAGATCTCATATCTTCGGACATGTCGGAAATTTCAGCACCCAATTTTACAATTAGGCAAGTTTTTCCGCTATTTAGCGGGCATTGATTGACGACCCACTGATCCCAATAATCCATCAGCTTTTCACGGCCAGAACGATTTTCTTTTGACCATAGTTCATCGAGCCGCTCATTATAATGGGTGATATACTGCTCCAACAGTTTGCAACCGAATTCTTCCTTGCTGGAAAAATAATAATAGAAGGAGCCCTTGGGAACATCAGCTTCTTTCAGCAACAGCCCCAAGCCGAGCGCGTTGAAGCCCAACTCCGAAATCAGTTGTCGTCCGACGGATAGGATGTGTTCTCGTGTTTTTTCAGTTTTGGTTGTCATATCGCCTATATAGGCACAATTAGACCGATCGTCTAGTGCTCACACCATTCTTTTCCTGTCGCTTGTCTTTGCAAGGCACACATTCAACAAATATGAGGAGCTCATTGTGTCTCACTTAGGGCCTCGACATAGTACCAGCGATCGGATTTTTTACGAAAGAGACTCAGCTCGCGATGAGTGCGCAGAGCCGCCCCAGCTATATAACGCGCCTCAAACAGAACGGTTCCACGGCGATCTTTGGCCTCTCCGGCTTCTGTTGCCAAGATGGTCAATCCGGTCCAATGGTTCTCTGCGGCCCATTTAGCAGTGGCAAATGCATCAAACTCACTCTGATATTTTGGCCAGAGGGTTTCTTTGAGATAGTCAATTTTCTCCAACGCAAAGGCTGAATAACGAGAGCGCATTACCTCTTCGGCCCGCTTGGGCAATATCTTACCGTCATGAAAAGGTTGGCAGCAATCGGCATATTGCCTACCGCTGCCACAGGGGCATTGGAGTGTATCAGGTAAAGAGCTTCCAGACATGGAACAGTCCTTGATCTTGGGCAGATCCGATTTCAATATTTTGCCGAGACAGCTTAGCCCTATTTATGATGCCTTGGCAGCCATGAGCAATAGCCATGCAGGCTGAAACTTGATAAAGCAGGACGTCCATACCCGACACAATGCCAGATCCGCAGAGGAGCGACCATGTCCAATATGCCAAGTCTCTTTCAGATCGGAAGCTATGAGATGGTCGTGGTGCAGGTGTTGCTGTTGGCAGGCGTCATCGGTGCGATTACGGCCAAGGCCAAGGGGCGCTCGGGGTTCATCTGGTTTGTGTTAAGTGTGGTTACATGCGGCGCGGGCATTTTGGTAGTGCTGTTCATGCCCGCAAAAACCGCCGCGCGTGACGATGCGGCCGACAAGGGCACCAATGCGGACGCCTGAGAAATCATCAGGCCTTGATCTGACGAAAGCAAGTGATAGAAATCAGTCGACGTCAAGCGGCTCGGTACCCACAGCCTGCCCTTCTGCAGAAAGACGGATCTTTTCGACCTTCTCTTCGGCCTTTTTGAGCAAAGCGTCGCAATGGCGCTTTAGCGCTTCACCTCGCTCATATTCCTCGATGGATTTTTCCAGCGGCACGTCGCCACGTTCCAGTCTCTGAACGATCTGTTCCAGTTCGGCAAGGGCTGCTTCAAAGGTGAGCTCGGACAGGTCAGACATGGTCAATAGACTTCCTCTTTCAAGGCTTGGAATCGGGTTTGATGGCGCTCTGCGAGTCGCTCATTTCCTTTTACATGGAAATGAGAAAATACAAAAGAGCTGATGAAGCCATGGCTTAAGCGAAGGCACAGACTATGGTCTGGAACGCAAAAACTGCGCCCCCTCCTTTCCAAGTTACAAGGATGAATTTGAGCAATTCAGCCATCAAAGGGGCTAGGAGCCGAGGTTGGCTGCTACATCCGCCCCTGTGGTTTGAAACCGTCAACACTGTTAATCTTAACGATAAAGACTTCGCTATTCTCTATCCATTTTTGGCGTTTGAAGCCCCAGTCAATAGGGGTGAAAACTGCAATATCTGGGACCAATATCTCAAGGAGGGGTTGATATGGTTTCGAGAGTTATAGCCTTTCTATCCGCGCTCTTGATGATGGCAACATTGTCTTCATCTGCGCCTGCACAATCCTCCAGTGATCTGGACCGTATTCAGCAGCAAACAGACCAACTGGTGCAGCAACTGGGCGCTTATCTGCAAAAGTCGATCTCGGCCCCGTCATGGGGAGCATATTATCGCGAAGGGGGGCGCACGATCCTCAACTTGCAAGGCTATGTGGATCGCGGTGGGCAGCTGCGCAGCAACCCTGTCGCAAAGGCAAAGAGCGACCTTGAAGCCCTGTTAGATCAGCGCCGCAGGGAACTTCAGGCCCTTATAGATGCGCAAGCAAAAATGGAACGGATCCGCAGCAAATGGTCAAGACAGGCTGCTGGCGACATTGTTGGCGAGATGGTGCAGCATATGAACCCGATTCCGGGGTGGGGAACGCCGGTCAAACTTGCCGCAAACAAGAAGAACCGGGAGATGATCGTCACAGATTTTCGTTATGCGAAAAATGCCGGAGATCATCTGAAATTGCTCGATAAATATGTACGCAATCTGCAACCATCCATTCACGAGCTCAATGCACGCATTCGTGATCTGGCACCCTTGGAGAAGGCCTTTGCCTCGCTGAAACGCAAGGTGGGCTTTGATGGCCATTATCAGGGATCGCTAGGAGGTGGCGCTTCCGGAATTTTCCAATTCACTGTGCAAGGCAATTCGTTACGGGGTGGTCTTACAGGTTCGTACAAGGGAGACAGAGTACAAGGTGTGGTAACAGGCACGGTTTCCCAAGACGGATGGATCAATTGTCAGGTTTCAGGCCGCATCCATTTCCTTTCCAAAGACGCCTTTATTCCCAGTTGGGACTACAAGGGAGAGCTGAGTGGACAGCTGAGCAGTTCTTCTGCGAAGGGGCAATGGAAAGCAGGGTCTGGCGATGAGTGGCCATCGGGCAGTTGGTCGGCCAGCCGCCAATGAGCGGGAAGCGGAAACGCGTTTGGAGATAGAATGTGGTGAGCGAGGAAAGGGCCCAATGCCTGGCAACATTGGGCCCTCCCTTCGAGTGGACCGGAAGCTCCGGGATCGGGCGCGGTTTCACCCGTGCATTAAGCGGTCCACATGAACAGCGACCGACCGCGCAAGCGCCGTCAGGTCGTACCCCCCTTCCAGCAAGGAAACCAACCGGTTGTCGCAGCATTTGTCTGCCACATCCATCAGCTTGCCGGTCATCCAGGAAAAGTCTGCCTCAGTGCATGTCAGATCCCCCAGAGGGTCTCGGATATGGGCATCAAAACCGGCAGAGATAATCACCAGATCAGGGTTGAAGTTGTAAAGCGCAGGCAAAAGGCGCGTCTCGAAAGCCTCGCGGATCTGCTCGGAGCCGTTTCCGGCATTGAGCGGTGCGTTGACGATGTTGCCTTCATCATCTTTGCCAGTTTCGCGCCAATCACCCGTGCCGGGATAAAGCGGCATCTGGTGCGTGGAGCAATACATCAGCGTCGGGTCATCCCAGAAGATGTCCTGGGTTCCGTTGCCATGATGCAGATCGAAGTCGATCACGGCGACCCGCTCGGCAGAGAATTTCTTTTGGGCATATCGGGCGGCGATGGCCGCATTGTTGAAGAAGCAAAAGCCCATCGACCGATTGTGCTCGGCATGGTGGCCGGGAGGGCGAATACCACAAAACACATTGTTTGTTTTGCCTTCCATCACCTCATCGACAGCCTGAGTGGAAGCCCCGACGGCATAAAGCGCCGCGGTCAAGGTGTCTGGCGAAACCGTTGTGTCCCCGTCAAGGGAAACCAGACCCTCTTCAGGCGACATCTTTTTGAGGTTATCGATCACCGACTGCGGGTGACACAGGAGAATGTCCTCATAGCGACCCAACTGCGCTTCTTCTCTTGGCATGAAAATGAATTTCTCATGCTCCAGAGCAATGTTAACCGCCCGCATCCTGTCCGGGCGCTCGGGATGACCCTCGGGCGTCTTGTGCTTCATGAAGCTAGGATGCGTAATATAAACAGTTGACACTCTAAACCTTCTCCCCCGGCAGGTGTTGCATGGATCAATTTGACCAAAACAGGATCTGATATCCGTACTAACCTTTATATGCATCCAACGTTTGCAGGGCTCACGTCAATGCAACAATGGAGGCAGACGGCGTTGTTATGCGTTGGGCATTTCGTTGAATTTTCCAGAAAGACACGATAATTCTGTCAAATGCAGCGTTCTGATTGCAGTGGGCGGAGAGATTTGTTAATTGGCGCTATCACTGATCAAAATGCTCGGCGAAGCCGCTCATGCGCTTAGCCATGGCACCTGAAGATCCTCCCGGATGGAGAATGAAAAAATGTCCCCTGCCAAGCTTGTTGAACACAGCCTCACCCACAGTCTCGATTTCACCGGGCGAGCCGGACGCGCTGAATTCTGGCTCTGGATCATTTTTTCGCTTCTGATGACCGCCGGTTTCTATTTCATCGGTCTCAATGCGCCGCTACTCTCGGAAATCTGGAAAGCATGGTTTGCGCTCACCTTCATTTTCGGCATATCGCTGACGGTCCGGCGACTGCACGACATGGATCTGTCGGGCAAATGGTTTTTGATCGTTCCGGTGGGCATCTTGCTGACCTTTGCCATTGCCACCTTTGCCCCTGAACTCATGGCGCAAATGCTCTGGATACCGGTCGCTCTGGTCATGGTGCTTTACTTTGTGGTTGGCTTTGTGCCCGGCCCTGCTGGCGAGAACCGCTATGGCCATGCTTTTCCCCCACGCGACCTTAAATTCGACTAAAACTCTTGCAAATTGCAACAGGTCAATTGTGCCAAGACGGCGCAATGCAACGTGTCGTCAACACGCCCTTGTCGCGTTAACCTTCTGACTAAAAGGCATAATTTCCCATTCAAGCTTGATCGGGACAGCGTTAACCATATGCCAAGATTTCGAATTTAACCATTGATTAACCATAAGCTCTTTCGTACCTTCAGGTGGCATCAAAGCCTGGTGGCACGGGAGAGCGAAGTGTTTTCACTTTATGGCAAATTATTTTCGATTTTACGGGCTTCCTTCACCTATTCCGGACGTACGGGACGCAAGGAATTCTGGCTGTTTCTGCTGTTCTTTGTGCTGATGTTTTTTGCCTCTCTGGGCGCGGATGTGAGCTACATCCGCCAGCAAGCCCCAAGTGGGTTCCCCTTGATTCTTTACAAGCTGATGGGCAACCGGGAGCCCTTTGTGCCGCTGTATCTTTTGCTATTCAGCCCCGCCATGATCGCCATCACCGTTCGCCGCTTGCATGACCGGGGACACAAGGGCTGGTGGAGCATGTTATATCTTGTTCCGTTTTTGGGCCTTTTCCCCATGATTGCCATGTTGGCACGCAAGGGGCAGGACGGTTTCAACCGCTTTGGTGCGAACCCGTTGGATTTGGCAGCTCTTGCCAAACGCGAAGCACAGGCCATGAAGGCAGCACAATCGGCACCCCCCGCTTACAACAACTCTTCAGCCCCGTCAGCTTCTCCGGCAGAATAAGAATCGCCGTGCGTCAAAGGCGGACGCAGGACTGTTACAGGTTGATTCTCGTTTCGCTGAAACCGCTATCCCAATTCGTTAGAACCCCTTTAACGCTAGCTTGCATTTTATACGGATCTGACGCAAACGACGCAGGCATTTTAAGACTAGATTAATTGCCGCAATTCATGGTTGCTTCATTGCCATCGAAACTTGCGTAAATCATCATGACTTACACCGCAGCAATATCTTCTTGTCTGAGGAACTATTTCACCTATTCCGGACGCGCTTCCCGCGCTGAATATTGGTATTGGACAATTACAATGCTGATTTTAAGCATTGTGGTCAAATGTCTGGAAATTCCCGTCTTTGGTTTTTCATTCACTGAACCGGGCCTCATCCAGCGACCAATGAGCCTCATTCTCTCTATATTTCTGATGTCTCCCAGCGTATCGATCATGATCCGCAGGTTGCATGACATCAACAAGAGCAGCTGGTGGAGCCTGTTGGCTGCACTGCCCCTACTCAATTTCTATTATCTGTATCTGATGACCAAACGTGGTGAGAGCGGCGCCAACAAATATGGAGACGACCCGTTGGAGGGCGGCGGAAGAACCAAAAGAAGTGCCATTCATGCAGCGCCTGAAGCAGTGGAGCTCACGCCCTTTAGCGATGAAGAGCTTGCACGGCTCTTGCCAGACAAACAGCATCGGTCTTCTGTGCCCAATAGCAAGAAGTCCCGCACCTATATTCCGCCCAATGCAGCAAAACCAAGGACCGGCTTTGGAAGACGCGGTGCAGGTGACAACGACGGCTTTAGGGGTTTTCAATCCACTCAGCAACGTCTGGGCAACAGATAAACTAAAGCTGCCATAACAAAACACTGTCAGCATACAAAACCCCGCAAAGCTCTGTTGCCTTGCGGGATTTTTATTTCTTCAGAATTTCAGCCACTATCAGCTCAGCGAAATATCCAAGCCCAGATCGAAGTTCGGTGCCGAATGAGTGATGTAGCCAGCCGAAATATAGTCCACGCCGGTTTCAGCCAAGGCACGGATCGAGGTCGGGCTCACGCCGCCGGAAGCTTCGGAAATGATGCCCGTATCCTCGAGCAGAGCCAGAGCTTCGCTAAGCTTTTCCGGCCCCATATTGTCGAGCATGATAACGTCCGGTTTGCAGGCAATGGCTTCCTTGAGCTGTTCTATGGTGTCCACCTCCACCTCAACACGAACAAGATGGCCAACATAGTCGCGGGAACGACGAATGGCCTCGGTTATGGAGCCCGCTACGGCGATATGATTGTCCTTGATGAGAATGGCGTCATCCAGACCAAAGCGATGGTTGGAACCGCCTCCGCATTTCACGGCATATTTTTCAAAGGCGCGCAGCCCCGGCAGGGTCTTGCGGGTGCAGGTGACTTTTGCCTTGGTGCCTTTTGTCAGTTTGACCATTTCGTAAGTCGCTGTCGCAACGCCTGACATGTGGCAAAGGAAATTGAGCGCTATGCGTTCGGCGGACAGAACCAGACGGGCTGGCCCTTCGATCTCGGCAACCACGTCGCCTTTTGTCACTGCAGTGCCATCACAAATTTTGGGTGAGAAGGTAACCGCCTCCCCCTTCCATGTGCCAATCTGGCGGAATGCGCTTTCAGCGAGCGGAATGCCGGAAATGACCCCTTCATCGCGGGCTGCAATCACAGCCTTGGCGCGTGCATCGGCGGGAATGGTTGCCAACGTGGTGATGTCACCGGCGCGTCCCAGATCTTCTTTCAAAGCCGCCAGAACAGCCTCGTCGATGATGGGTTGCGGCAGAAAGAGTTTGTCTGCGGGAAGAGTAATAAAGTCGCTCATGAACGAGATTTCCTTCGGTCTTCTTGCTAAATCAGATCTTGTCTAGTGCGTTTCACATTGGCGCTTTCAGCTAGCAAAAGGGAGTGCTGCGCGCCCTAATCTAAATCAATCAGGTGTCACTTCGCCCAGAATCCTGCCCATTTCAGCCTCAGCTTGCTTGAGCGTGATGAATGTCCTGTGACGCCATTCTTCTTTTTGGTCGGGGTAATCCGTGCGGAAATGCCCACCCCGACTCTCCGTACGCAAATAGGCGGCGACTGTAATCAGTTTGCTGACAACCAGATGATTACGGAAGCTTTTGGTCACTGCCTTTGTTTCCAGCTCGGCGATGATCTGCAAAGCCTTCTTGAGGCCAGCTGCGTCTCGCTCTACGCCCACATAGCGGCTCATGGTCGAGCGCAGCTTATCGCGGTCTTCCCTTGGCTGATGCAAGGCGGGCATATGTCGCTTATCGCGGATCGGCTGCCAGAGCTCATGCTTGGGAGCGCTTAGCTGACGGTCGATATCCTGAGCGACCTGAGAGGCAAAAACGACAGCCTCCAGAAGCGAATTCGAAGCCAGACGATTGGCTCCATGGGCGCCGGTTGAGGTCACCTCCCCAGCGGCCCAGAGACCGTCAAGCGTCGTGCGCCCCTGTGCATCCGTCATGATGCCACCCATGTGGTAATGTGCTGCTGGCGCTATTGGCAAGGGCTCGGTTACCGGATCAAGGCCGGCTTCCTGCGCATAACCATATACGGTGGGGAATTCTTCGGGAAAACTGGCACCAATCGCTTCTCGGCAATCAAGGAAGGCCCCCTTGCCTGCCTCCACCTGACGATGGATCGCCCGGGCAACGATATCACGCGGCGCAAGCTCTGCCAGTTCATGCTCGCCCAGCATGAAGCGTTCACTGGCCTTGTTGATGAGCTTGGCTCCGTGCCCCCGCAGGGCTTCGGTTGCCAGAGGAGCAGGATCTTTGCCCACATCCAGCGCCGTCGGGTGGAACTGAACGAATTCAGGGTCGGCAATCACCGCCCCAGCCCTTGCCGCCATGGCAATACCATCACCATTGGATTCGGTCGGGTTGGTGGTAATGCGATAGAGATTGCCCGAACCACCAGAGGCCAACACAACAGCACGAGCAGGAAAGAAAATGGTGTCGCTTTCCGCTTCGTCTTCCTTGCCGTTGGCTGCAATTCTGCGAACGACAATGCCCTTGACATAACGGCCATCCATTTTCAGCTCTTCGGCCTGATAACCCGAGACCAAGCGAATGGACGGCGTTTCTACAACGCGCTGGATCAAGGCATCCATTATGGCGAAACCGGCCTTGTCGCCAGAAACGCGAACAACGCGGCTGGCGGAATGGGCTGCTTCACGGCTCAGTCTGAGCTTGCCTTCAAGATCCTTGTCGAATGGCACGCCAACCTCAAGCAAGTCGAGAATGCGATGCGGCGCCTGCGTCGTCATCATCTTGGCAATCTTCTCATCGACGATACCAGCACCTGCCGCAATGGTATCCTTGAGATGAGAGGCGGTGCTGTCTCCTTCGGACACTGCCGCAGCAATGCCCCCTTGCGCCCACACCGAAGACGCGCCCTCGCCGATGGGGGCTGCGGATATAAGAGTTACGGGGCGTGGAGCGAGTTTATAGGCGCAGAACAATCCGGCCAGTCCGCCGCCAACAATGATGACTTCATCGTGGCGCTGCCAGCTTTCCGGGCGGTAATCGTCAGTTGCAGATACTATCATGGAACAAGACTTCAATCTGGCTTGCACAAGGAAGCAGGTTCTTGCAGAAGGAGCTCTTTGCCCAAACCCAGGGAGGGGAAAGATTTGAAAAAACCGGACGCCTTTTCATGGAGCGCCCGGCTTTATCGACTTCAAGATTTCAAATTGATCATTCGCTCAACAGCCTGCCGAGCCTTATCGGCGACAAGAGGATCAACGGTGACCTCTTCTTGCATATAGAGCAAGCTGTCGAGGATTTTTGGCAGTGTAATTTTCTTCATGTGCGGGCACAGATTGCACGGACGAACAAATTCAACGCCCGGCGCTTCGCTGACGACATTATCAGCCATGGAGCATTCGGTAATCATCATGACCTTTTCCGGTCTGGTGGTTTTAACCCAGTCGATCATGCCTTTGGTGGAGCCTGAGAAATCGGCTTCTTGCACGACTTCGGGCGGACACTCAGGATGGGCAATTACCTGAACTCCGGGCACAGACTGACGGTAAGCGCGAATTTCCTCGGCGGTGAACCGTTCGTGCACTTCACAAGACCCAGCAAAAGTCAGCACTTCAACATCAGTCTGGGCGGCGACATTTCTGGCTAGATACTGATCTGGCACCAACAGCACCCGA
This sequence comes from uncultured Cohaesibacter sp., assembly GCF_963664735.1. Taxonomy (NCBI): domain Bacteria; kingdom Pseudomonadati; phylum Pseudomonadota; class Alphaproteobacteria; order Hyphomicrobiales; family Cohaesibacteraceae; genus Cohaesibacter; species uncultured Cohaesibacter sp. The sequence continues at coordinate 1,889,611 of NZ_OY761553.1, forward strand.
TCAGAGCCGAGGCTTTCGACAACCTGAACCGCATTTGAGGAGGTGCAGCAAATATCGCATTCTGCCTTCACGTCTGCGGATGTGTTGACATAGGTGACAATTGGCACGCCAGGATATTTGTCCCGCAAGGCGCGCACGTCTGCGGACGTAATTGACGACGCCAACGAACAGCCTGCCGTGGTATCGGGGATCAATACCGTTTTTTCTGGGCAAAGGATCTTGGAGGTTTCGGCCATAAAATGGACGCCGCACTGGATGATGAGGTCCGCATCAGACCGCGCAGCCTCGATCGCCAGCTGAAGGCTGTCACCGCGAATATCTGCCACGCCGTGAAAAATCTCTGGGGTCTGATAGTTGTGGGCCAGAATCACTGCACCGCGTTGTTTCTTCAGTGCATTGATCGCCGCAATGTAAGGTGCATGAAAGGGCCATTCGATCGGCGGAATAACATGCTTGACCTTTTCATAAATCTCGGCGGTTTCTGCTGCAACTTCGTCGGTAAAGGCAAGTTCAGGCATTGGCAGGATTCCTCTTTCCTGAGCAGCCTGACTTGGGGCTCTTGTTGCAAAATCGGTTGCGGTCTGTCCGGGCATCATCATAAGACGGTTGCCTCCCTCCAATAGCGCGGTGCTTACACCTTCTGCCAGCTTGTTTTGCTTCGTCCATTGCGCTTGCAAAACGCACCAACCCAATGCCCCTCCCCCTCCTCACAAATGCGAGCGTTAGTCCAACCACCCGATCGTGAGCCATTTCGAAAAGCCAATTGCCGCATGAACTGCTTGAAGCGCCAGCGGATCTTGCCATTCGTCAATTATACTTATGCTCACTTTGAGCATAAGGAGGGCCATAAAACAACCAGCGCACCGCTGGTCCCTACCACTTATGGGTAGTCGTTCATATTTTCCGCAGCCAATATAGGAGTAACCCGTCGGCATTTCCAGACCCTGCCGACATGCCGGGGGATAAGTTTGCGCCTCATAACGCAACGAGCCGTTTAATTGCGCAGCTGTACAAAAAGCAGCATAGGGTCGGATAAGAAGGTAAAAGCATTCCAGACAGCACCAAATTTTTCAATGAATTCAATTGTGAGGCTGACTATTGTTTTGCCTGTATAAAATAAATGGACCCGAGCTCCTACAAACCCGGGTCCATTAAAAAAAAAGCTTTAGTAGAAATTCGTGATGTAAAAATTTGTAATAAAATGCCGAAAAAACTAAACAGGATTAGGTACTGAAAGCTCTAAAAAAGCCTAACTTCACTAAGTAATTTCTTCAATGAGGACAATCTATCGCAGTTTTGTGACAGTTCGTTGACACACATTCAAATAGCAGGATTTGATTGCAAATTGATAATCTGAAGCCAGACGGACAGGCGACCCAAACCCCTCCGGTCTCGATATTCATTCAGAACCTTGCTGAGGATTTTACGCAGAAACACCCGTTGCGAAGCCGACGATCTGCCAGCTGCCATCAGGCACCTTGCAAGCTTGTCCTTCAATATTCTCCACGCCGGTTACCCGATGCATGGAGCTTTTAAAGGAGCGGCATTCTTCGTTCATCATGTCAGGTAGTTTTTTAACCTGTGTGATCCTTCCCTTGGAACCAGTCACAGGATTGACCCAGTCGGCATTGACATCTCCGGCCTGCATCGCAACCTTGTCGAAGGCAGACATGCGATCAAGTATCATTTTCCAGTCAGAGGGATCTATGCCAGCAAGCAAGCTATCGGTTATTCCAACCGAGCTGGTCGTGATCTTGTCGATCTGTTCGCTGGAGCCCACAAAACTGACCGAAGCGCAGGCACCCAAAGAGCAGCAAGCAGCCAACGTGCAGAGTTTTACGGTGCCGCGAACGACACTGTAAATAGATACAGAGACTCTATGGCCAAACATGATGGGTTCCTTTACACTCTAGGTCTGAGCCCGCATCGTCATGCGGGTCCCGCCTATGAAGTCGTAAGAATATTTTCTGCCAGGAAAGTTAATGAGTGGTAACTTTACTGAGGCAAATAAGCCTCTAGAGCTTTTTTCTCATTGGTTAGCGGAAGCTGAAGCCAGTGAACCGAACGATCCGAACGCCATGGCCGTCGCTACTGTGGACGAAAACGGCATGCCGAATATCCGCATGGTTCTTCTGAAGGACTATTCGGAAAAGGGATTCGTCTTTTATACAAATTTCGAAAGCACAAAAGGCCGCGAGATTCTGGCGAGCAAGAAGACCGCACTTCTCTTCCATTGGAAGACCCTGCGACGCCAAGTCCGAATCCGAGGCGCCGTTGAAGTCGTCAGCAATGAAGAAGCTGATGCCTATTACGACTCAAGAGCCCGAGGCAGCCGCATCGGCGCCTGGGCGTCCAAACAATCCCGCCCGTTGGAAAGTCGATTTGCGCTGGAAAAGGCCGTTGCGGAATATACCGCGAAATTCAATATCGGCCGCATCCCACGCCCAGACTACTGGTCTGGCTTCCGGATTATTCCCGAAGAAATCGAATTCTGGCACGACCGCAATTTCCGCCTTCACGATCGTGTCGTGTTCAAGGCTGTCGAAGGTGGCTGGGAAAAAACGCGCCTCTATCCGTAACGCGCCCAAGCCGCTAATGGACACCTCCCCGAGCTATGGACATATATGAGATGCCCATAGCGGAGGCCTAGGCTGTTGCCCGTCAGTTTTGCCAAGACCTGCCACCGGTGCTGACCATCACCGATCAGTTAGAAAATTTCAGACGCCCAATTCCGGGAAACGGACCCTTTTCCTCTCATCTGGATATAGTCAATGACTGCCGTGAACTTGTACGCCCCGTTGCTACAGGGCTTTTTGCTTGGAGCCTCTCTCATCATCGCTATTGGTGCACAAAATGCCTTTGTCCTGCGTCTTGGTCTTCAGCGTCTGCATGTGCTGCCGGTTGTCCTGATATGCTCCTTTTCCGACGCGCTGCTGATTGGCGCCGGGGTGGCGGGAATGGGAACACTCGTCCGGCAGAATCCGGTTCTTTTGACCATCGTTACATGGGGCGGCTTTGCATTTCTCGCTGTGTATGGGCTACAGGCCTTCATAAGAGCTTTCAAAAGCAGCGGAATGCATGTTGGAAAAGGTGAGAATACAAGCCTTAAAAAGGCAATATTGACCGTGCTTGCATTCACTTATCTCAATCCGCATGTTTATCTTGATACGGTTATGCTGGTGGGCAGTTTGTCTGCACGCTGGCCAGGCTCGCAACAATTGCTCTTTGCCTTGGGGGCGATTGCCGCTTCCTTTGCGTGGTTTTTCGCGCTTGGCTATGGTGCCCGCATTCTCTCACCACTGTTTGAACGCGCTATCGCCTGGCGCATTCTGGACTTTACAATCGGCATCATCATGTGGGTTCTGGCGGTCTCGTTAATCCACGGCTCCCTTTAGGCATCCAGCCTTTTGCCGCAGATAAAAGGATCTCACATAAGCAAAAAGCGCTCCGCCATGGCGAAACGCTTTTGGATTTATCGTTGATTAAGGCACAGACTACCGTCAAGAGCACCTGAGGCATAGTGCGCTTGTCATTCGACCTCAAAGATCCAGCTGTGATTGCGGCCATGCGGGCGCCAACAACAAATTGGATCATTTCATTCTACAAAGGCGAAGTGTTGACGAACCCGAAGACAGGAAGCAGGGCATCAAACACTCCAAAACACAGCGGGGTTCTGGCTCGCCTTTGTTCGATTGAACTTATTTTGCCAAATGCACGGGATCGTAATCTTTATGCTTATCTTCGACGTGCTTTTTAACGCAGCAGGCAGCAGCAACAGAAGGAATACCAATTTCATGATATTCTTTTTGCAGGAGATCTTTTTCTGAAGATTTTTTTGCTTGTTTAGGCATGGTCATGTCTCATCTTTTTGCCAGTTTACTCCGGTAAGAAAACTTTAGCCTAATGCTAAACGCACTTGTTTGACTCAGTCCAATCTGTTTTTTCTTTCCCCGGAATTTTCAAACGCACAATTTTCGACCATTCCTAATTTGCACTTTAGCAATGCCAATATTGCAAATCGGAAACAACTTCGCCTTTGCTAAACATATTTTTGTTTGACAGCATCTATTCAAAATTTTGTGCTGCATAATTATGATAATTTGAAATTTATATCAGAAGTTTTGCCGATAGGCTTTTTACGAAACCCGTAAAAGCCGAGCACAAAAGAATCCAGTTTGTGCTCAAACTTTTCTCATGCAAATATGCATAGACGATATGAAGCAATTAGATAGCTCCACACGCGCGTGACAGGCACCCAAAGGCACAGCCTCAAAATGGAGAACCTAAAAGCGAATCCCGGACTTCAGGCAAACAGGATATCAGCGCACCGCGATGAAGTGGGCCAGAAGGAAGTTGGCCTCGCGCTTGATGGAATTGATGACCTCTGTGTCAGTAACCATGTCTCCCCCTTTTCTGTCAAGGCGCATGAAAAGCGGGAACAGGGTCAATCCAAGCCGAAACGACAGGAACAATTCTGCTGATATGTCCCTAACCGTTTTTTCAGCCACCCCTCGCTGAATTGTCTCTTCAACAAGATTGAGAATATCAATAATCTTGTCTTCGCTACTGGCCAAGATTGAATTTTTGTTTGGAGCGGGAAAATCGTAGAGTAGCAAACGGGCATACCCACGCTTGGCGCAATAAAGATCTATCGTGCGATCAGCACTGGCCAGAAGAGCTTCTCTTGGCGGAAGTGCCGACAATTCCTTGTAGATTGCATAAAGTTCACCAAGAAACACGTCCGTTAGCGCTTCCAGCAACTCCTTTCGTCCTGCAAAATGGGCGTACAAAGAGGGAAGCTGAATGCCAACCTGCTCTGCGACATCCTTCAGCCGAAACCCTTCAACGCCGTTGAGCGCAATTTCTTGCTCCGCAGTTTCCAGAATGACGTCTCTGGTACTACGTTTGCCTTCTCCGTATTTTTTCGTTTTTGAGGTCATAAGCTTTCAACTACACTTCTTCCAGTCTTACCAAGTTAAGACCGCATTGGCGGCTAACACAATACGGCGAAAGAGCAAACTCACAGTGCATTGATAGGATAAAGCCGATCAGTCCGCTCACTAATTGCGCCTTAAGCACATAAGATACGTTCACTACAATCTGTAATTGAAATTGGATTGTCAACTTATTCAGAACACTATAGCCGAAAGCGCATTCGGCTTTTTGCCAGCAGATTACGTAACGAAGTTGATTTTCTTTCCGCTTTTTGGCTCAATAGTTTTGAAAGTGGATATGATTAATCGATTCTTGGAAGCAAGTCGCATGATTTATGAAAGTCCATCTGACCCCGCTTTGACTGACTGGCTCAATATTTGCGAGTTTGAAGAACTATTCTGGGAAGAAAGCCTGCGCATTCAATATTATGATCGTGCATTGGCGAACGAGCAGCCCTATTTCGTTCAGCAACATCCATCATCATCTCACAGCGGTCCGGGAGCCAAGCATGTCGATGAGTGGCTCCCGTTGTTGCTTTTTGGCAAGCATATCAGTGGAGACATAAGAAATTGGGACTCCACGCTTGAGGTCGCGGCAACCCGTACCGGCAGCGGAGACCCCAAAACATCAAACGGCTGCAGTTTTGATGCGATGTACCGGATTTTTTCCAATCAACCGCATATTTCACCTGACCGCGAGGGCTACATAGAGATTACCCGCGCAATGAACCCTCGTCAGGGTGCCGATCTGGTGCGCCAGGATCGTGAGCTGTCACGGATAGGCGTGGTGATAGACAAGTTTCGCCCCTTTGGCATTAGCGTTCAGGAGGTGGAGCGAGAGGTCAAGCGCGCAGTTCTTCGAAAAGCGGCCAAACATTATGAGCCGAATACGACGCTGGTGGTATGGCTCAGAGATGAACCCCCTGCCCTTGCAAAGCACCTTACAGATACCAGCCTTCTTAACGACGTCGCAAAGCTCTCTTGCGGCGTTTTTGCTAATATATGCTGTGTCGGACTTAAAACGGGGGTCACCTGGCTCATGGGCGATGGTGTCTAGCAAACTTCCACCGAAGCCAAAAGGGGTTCACCAAGCCCCATCGTGCCATCAGCTCGAAACATAAGGCCATCACACCACAGTTTGAGGCAGCTTCAACACCCTGCAACAAAGTCATGACCTCCCCCAGAGGGGGAGGTTTGAAACGCTACGCTTGAACCACTGGAAGTGGTTTTGTTACGCTTTAATAGTTAGGCTTGAACAGATCTGCATAATCTGCTGCCTTATCTTGCTTTTCTTGATTGCGGATATAACGTCTGACGACCTCCTCTTGATAGCCTGTTGTCGAGACAAAGTATCCACGTGCCCAAAAGTGATACCCCTTGTAGCGGCGCTTTCTGGCATATTTGTTTGCCACATAAAGAGCCGTCTTACCTTTGAGAAATCCGACGATATGAGCCACTGAGTATTTGGGTGGGATCGAGATCAGCATATGCACATGATCAGGCATAAGGTGCCCTTCATCAATATGGCACCCCTTTTGGGACGCCAATTTGGTGAACTGATCTCTCAACTCAAGACGCAAGTCCCCGTATAGACGTTTGGTCCTGTATTTGGAGCCAAAAACTACGTGATATTTGCAGTCCCACGTGCTGTGTGATAGGTGATTTTTGTCCATGAAAACCTCCTCATTTGATCTTAAAACCACGCCAATGGTTCAAGTGAGGAGGTCTCTTACCGAAATTGTAAAACTTGTCCAGTCCTCCACCGTAGGTGGAGGTTTATTGCAGATACAACAAAAAGCCGCGGCCTTTTCAGGCTACGGCTTCTATAGTATGTCGGCTTGCGGGCCGATCAAAATGTGCATCACGGCTTTAAGCGTCAGTGCAGTTTGGAACCAACCTCGGCAATAGAAGCCTTGAGCAGATCCTTGCCTGCTTTGCCATCCATTTTCTTGGTCAGAACCTTTTCAGCAGCCTTGACGGCCAAATCCGTAGCGGCACCTTTGACTTCGCTAATCGCAGTTGCTTCGGCTTGTGCGATCTTGTCTTCAGCGAGCTTGGTGCGGCGTGCAACAAAATCGGAAATCTTGGCTTGAGCCTCTTTTTCCATTGATTCAGCTTCACGCTTGGCGAGCATGATGATGTCTTCTGCTTCACTTTCGGCTTCACGAGCCTTGCGCTGATATTCAGCAAGCAGGGCCTGAGCCTCTTCGCGCAACCGGCGAGCCTGATCCAATTCGTCTTCAATGCCTTTGGCGCGCTTATCCAGAGCGCCAGAGATCATGCCCGGCACACCCATTTTCAGGATGATGCCGACAAAAATGAGGAGACCGATAAAGGCCCATAGCGTATTCGTACCCATCAGGCTCTCCCTTTAGTTTGCCTTGGCAGCCGAGACTGCTTCGGACACATCTTTGTCTGTAACACTGGAACCGAGTATCTGCTCAAGAATGGCCGCTGTCGTGCTCGATGCAATCGCATCAACTTCACCCATGGCAGCCTCTTTAACGGCGGCGATTTTCTTGTCCGCCTGAGCAATCTGGTCGGCTACATCTGCTTCAACCTTGGCAAATTCAGCTTCGATATGCGTTTTGGCTTCATCTCTTGCTGTGTTTGCAATGCCGTGGGCTTTCTGGCGAGCTTCAGCCAGAGACTCTTCATAAGAAGCAATCGCTTCGTCTGTCTCCCGCTTCAAACGCTCTGCCTCGCCAAGATCACTGGCGATACGATCGCGTCGTACCTCCAGAATGTTGGCAATCCTTGGCAAAGCCACCTTGGACATAATGTAGTAAAGCAGCCCGAAGGTGATGGCCAACCACAGAAGCTGAGATCCAAAGGTACTTGGATCAAAAGGAGGGAACGATGAATGCCCACCTTCTCCTCCGCCGTGACCGGCTACTTCTGTATGCGCATCGATCTGCTGTTGCGCCATCGTCATCTCCAAATTTTCAAGTCAGATCCGCTTTGCGACTGATCAACCGGTACTATCTGCTGTCTGACATCGATGTGTCATCTCGCTTCAAGGCGCCCCGAAGGGCCAACTACCGCTCGCACCCACGATAACCCCAATCTCCAATCATGATCGGAGACCAAGCCATTATCAAGTCGCATTAAGTGATCGTTGTTTGTCTCAAGGGTAGAAGGGACAGACAGGGCCTGTCCTCTTCAGAACCATATTGCGAAAACCGATCAAGGAAAACTTCAACCTTGGACCTGATCCGCAGCCGACTCTGTCCTTCAGGACAGACGATCAGTCTTAAACAACGAACATCAGCAGGAAGGCAACGACGAGAGAGAAGATGCCGAGACCTTCTGCAAGCGCTGCGCCAACCAGAGCGTTGGTGAACTGAGAAGCTGCTGCGGAAGGATTGCGCAGAGCTCCGGTCAGATAGTTACCGAAGATGGTACCAACACCGATACCAGCGCCAGCCATACCAATACAAGCGATACCAGCACCAATCAGCTTTGCTGCTTCTGCATCCATGGTAAATTCTCCTGTTTCATTCAATCAGAATTTGAGTTGGGTTAATGTTGGTTTGAACTCATTCAAACGAGCCGTAATGCCTTATCAGTGTGACGGATGAATTGCGTCGTGAAGATAAACACATGTCAGGATCGTGAATACATAGGCCTGCAATACTGCAACCAGAGTTTCCAGTGCTGTCAGGGCAACTGTCATGCCGAGCGGAAGAACCCCCGCAAACCAGCCTCCGACGCCAGCGGCTGTCAGAGTTACAATGAAACCGGCGAACACTTTCAGCACGATATGACCGGCAAGCATGTTACCGAAAAGACGCAAGGAAAGTGAAACCGGCCGTGACAGGAAGGAAAGCACCTCGATAATTGCGATAAAGGGTGCGATTGCCACGGGCAGACCCGATGGCAGGAACAGCTTGAAGAAGCCAAGACCGTTGCGCATCAGGCCGTAGACGATCACGGTGAAGATCACCAGCAACGCCAGCGCTGCGGTAATAATCAGATGACTGGTGACCGTCATGAAATATGGCACAAGGCCAAGGACATTCGCCGTGAGCACGAAGGCGAAAATGGAAAAGACGAAGGGAAAGAACCGCATTCCTTCCGTGCCGGCTGCATTGCGCAATGTGCTTGCCACAAGCTCATACATCATTTCAGCGGCAGATTGCCAACGGGTCGGGACAAGGCCGCGACCAGATGTAGAAAGGATCAGGAACGCGGAAATCAGAACGACAATTGCGATCATGAAAACTGCGGAGTTCGTCAAAGCGAACTGAACACCACCGACTTCGCCCAGAGAAAAGATTTCGTGGATCTGGAACTGATGAATCGGATCAACGGCAGGATCTGTCACTCGTTTGCCCTCTCAATCAACTTGGTTCACCCGATCTGGCCTATTCAGCAGCGTTTGCTACCAACCATACTCGCCAGACTGGTTTATAATTCTTCATTGCGTCCTTACCCGCGATTGATACGCAAGGCAAGTCACAGTTCGTTTAAATCAGGCCCCCGGAGGTGGTATTTTACCAGCCGAGCGCAGCAAATTCAGCATTCCAGCCATAAAGCCGAGAAGGAGGAAAATGATCATTCCCCACGGCCTTACGCCCAACCATTCATCGATGAGCCAACCAATTGCGGTTCCAACCAGCACCCCTGCGACAAATTCGGAACCAAGCCGCCATGCCATCGCAAGTCCGTTGCTGCTTTTCTCGCTGTCCAACTGCTTCCGGGCCCTTGTCGCTTGCCCCTCGCGAATGCTCGCAAGTTCAGCGTCCAAAGTCTCTAGACGGTTATCCAGCTTTTGCTCACCGTCTTCAAGCAAGGGTTCCCCCGGATTGTCCGTAATATTTTTGCCGGTCATCCAACCGATCCCCTGCAACTGTCGAAGACGGGCGCACCTTAATCGGGCTCCGTGGGGGTGTCAAGCCAGCATAGCCCTAAGTCATATGCCTGTAATCCTTAGAGAAATTGCAAATATGGGCAAATTATCCTCTTCAAGTTCGTCCAATTATGCAGAGGGACTACTCTTCGCGGGTGCAAAACGCCGTGGAAATCTTGCACATTTCGGTCCCAAAGGCTTTTTTGCGCAGGATTTACCCCATCAGTAGCACTACGAAAGTCGCAAAAACCTGTGTGTTTCTCCTATTTCTTACGTCTTTTTTCCAAAGCCTTCGCTGATTGCAGATTCTCTACGGGTCAAATCCCGCTCCGCTTTTCGCTCTCCGGGGCAGCAATTAGACGTAAGACTTTTTGTGGCGCAACATAAAGGGAAATTTCACCGGATTGCCAGCCTTACCAACTTTTCATTTGGGTCAGGCAGAGAGCGCCCCTACCTTAAGAAAGAAGGTTCGGTCAATCGGAGCTCAAGATTTTTGCCAAGAAACGAAATCTGCCACAGCTTTGCCGCAACCATCATCTAGATCGAATGCAGAAAGAGATAGCCGTAAACCGGGCTTAGCTGTTTGGTGGCTATTTGTCTGGCCTATAGCCAAACATATTAAGTCTTTTACTCGATGATCGTTTGGAATTGGCCTTGCACAATAAATATAGACTGGAGATATGAATGCGAAGACAGGTTTTCTCATTGAATCGCTCGATACATCATAGCCTGATGATCATGCTGATGACTGGCAGCCTTCTTGGCACAGGGTCTGCCGCCTTTGCTCTTCAGCAAAACAATGAGCAACAACCAAACTCCGCGCCGCCGCCAGCGGCCCAGTCCCAACCGGCAAGCGGCAGCCTTGGACAGGCCATTGGCGCCAATCTTGCCCAATTGCCGCAGTTTGGCGTAAATTTCACCACCTTCAATCTGGAGAATGGCTTGCAGGTGGTGGTGATTCCCGATCATCGCGCCCCTGTCGTCACCCATATGATCTGGTACAAGGCTGGTGCGGCGGACGAGGTTCCCGGCGTGTCAGGCATTGCGCATTTCCTTGAACATCTGATGTTCAAAGGCACCAAAGCGCATCCGGACGGAGAGTTCTCCAAGATCATCGCGTCTCTGGGCGGGGAAGAGAATGCCTTCACCACGCAGGATTATACAGCCTATTATCAGCGGGTTGCCAAACAGCATCTAAAGCTGATGATGGAGCTGGAAGCCGATCGCATGGCCAATCTTCAGCTTACCGATGATCAGGTCAAACCGGAGCTGAAGGTCATTCTGGAAGAGCGCGCCATGCGCATCGACAGCAACCCAAGTGCCCTCTTGAGCGAGTCCCTTGATGCTGCCCTTTATCGGAATCACCCTTACGGCATTCCGATTATCGGCTGGGAACACGAGATGGAACAGCTCGACCGCCAAGACGCCATCAACTGGTATAATGAATATTACACGCCCAACAACGCGATACTAATCGTCGCTGGCGACGTTACAGAAGACGAGGTTCGCACTCTGGCGCAAGAGACCTATGGCAAGGTTGAGCGACGCGCCGAACCCAAGGCACGCATTCGCCCGCATGAGCCGCCGCAACGTACTGAGCGCACCCTGACCCTGCGCGATGAGCGCGTCAATCAGGCCACAGTGAGACGCGCCTACACAGTGCCGTCAGACACCACCTCTAAAAATGGCGAATCCGAAGCGCTTGATCTTCTGGCCTATATTCTTGGTTCAGGACCGAACTCGCGGCTTTACAAGGCTCTGGTGGTCGACAACAAGATCGCCACAGCGGCTGGCGCCTATTATCAAGGCACCGGGCTCGACGACACAGACATGACGTTCTATGGCATCCCGACCGCAGATCACACCGTAGGTGATGTGGTTCAGGCTATCGAATCGCAAATTGAGAGCGTCATCAAGAACGGTGTCAGCGAAGACGAAGTTGCACGGGCGAAACGGTCGCTTCTCGCACAAACCTTCTATGCTCAGGACAATCAGGCATCACTAGCCCGAATCGTCGGCACTGCGCTTTCAACCGGACAAAGCCTTGATGATCTCAAGCAGTGGCCAGCTCATTTGGCATCTGTCACGCCGGATCAGATTGTCGCCGTTGCCAAGAAGTATCTTCAGGAGCATCGCTCCGTTACCGGCTATCTGCTGCCGCCGGGTGCAAGCATTGACGCGTCAGCGGGCAACAACCCGACCGCGCAGGAATGCCAGAATGTCGATCAGCCGCTGCCTCAGTCGCGTCAAATGAAATATCCAAAGAACCCGCCGCATGCTTCCAAGCAGGTGCCAAACCCGCAGGCCCGCCCACAGGGGCAGCCAAAACCGAAGCCAGCGGCTCAGAACAAGCCTGCTTCTTCCAGTGCAGCTCAACAATAGGAGGATCAAGATGACCAGACGACAGAATACTCTCTTGCGCCAGGCACAGATCCGGGATGCCATTGCACAGTCGCGCCAGAAGCAAGCAAAGGCCATTGCCCTTTCACGATCAAACGGACTTTCCGCATCTCATCTCTTGATGCTGACCCTTTTGACAAGCCTCATCATCATGCTCAGCTGGAGCTTTGCTCGCGCAACGGAAATCCAGCGCGTGGTGAGCGACAAGGGGATCGAGGCATGGTTGGTGCAAGACAACACCGTGCCGATCATAGCCATGGATTTTTCCTTTACAGGCGGCACGGCACAAGACCCCAAGGACAAGGCGGGCACTGTCTCCATGCTCACCAGCCTGCTTGATGAAGGCGCTGGTGACATGGACAGCCCGACCTTTCAAACGGCCCTGGAAGACAATGCCATCAAGATGAGCTTTGACGCCGGGCGGGATCGTTTCTTTGGCTCCCTGCGCACCTTGACCCCGAACAAGGAAACCGCCTTTGCCCTTCTGGCCAAGGCCTTGCAGTCTCCGCATTTCGATGCAGAACCAATCGAACGCATGCGGGCTCAGTGGATCGTATCAGCCAAACGCAAGATGACGGATCCGGACTCCATTGCGTCGAAAACCCTGCGTCAGGCGATTTATGGTGATCATCCTTATGGGCAGGATGCAGAGGGAACCGAAGACTCTCTGGCTCGCATTACGCGCGACGATATCGCCACCATGTTCAAGAATATCGTAACGCGCGACGGGCTGACCATTGGCGTGGTTGGTGCCATTGATGCGGACAGCCTCAAAGCCATGCTGGATGAAGTGTTCGCTCCTCTGCCAGCCAGCGGCACGCTGCAACCGGTTGACGATGTGGAGATCACAAAGGCCGGAGACATGCATGTCGATTTTGCCACCCCACAAACAAAAATCACCTTTGCCATGCCGGGCATTGATCGTCATGACAAGGATTTTTATGCCGCATATATCGTCAATCACATTTTGGGCGGCGGCTCCTTCTCTTCTCGTCTTTATAATGAGATTCGCGAAAAGCGCGGCCTCGCCTATGGCGTCTATAGCTATTTGACCGATTCGGATCATGCCAAGCTGCTCGCTGGCGGCATGGCAACGCGCACGGAGAATACGGATCAGGCCCTGATGTTGGTCAAGCAGGAAATCCTGCGCCTAGGCAACGAAGGACCGACAGAGGAAGAGCTGGATTCCGCCAAGAAGTTCCTGATTGGAAACTACCCTTTGCGGTTTGACAGCTCGTCCAAGATTTCCCGTCAGCTGGTTGGTATCCAGAACGAAAATCTCGGCATCGATTATTTCGACAAACGCAATAGTTATATGGAGAGCGTAACGCTGGAGGACGCCAAGCGCGCCGCCAAACGGCTTCTAGATCCCTCCAAGATGCTAGTCGTGACGGTTGGCTTGCAAATCCAGCATGCCACAAACAAGCCGCTCGGCCAGAGCAGTAAGGCAGCGTCAGCTTCGGCTCCCCAACCAGCCAATGACAATGCCCCCAAAGCAAAGGTCGGCGTCAACTAATCAGATCTAAACAGATTATGACAAGGCCACCGGCAGCGCGCATATTGGCGTTTGTTGCCGGTGGCCTTTTTATTTGCAATGGCCATGGTTTCCTTGGCTTTCTTGAATTGAAAGCAGGGACCAACTTAAGCTTAAAGCAAGGAAGTGCTGGACGTTGGGGCCATGGCTCTCTAAAAGGGGTGCACTTCTTTCCACCCGATTGATCGCTCATACGCGCTTGTAATAATGACCAGACCCGCAACTCATTGGCATCCCCTTCATTTTGACATCAACCCGAAATCCGGCGAAGCTTGCGTCGCACTTGCGCGTGACCCCGGTTTTCAGAGCGCCAAAGCGCTATTGTTGCAGGGTGGCCTCGTGGCCGTGCCAACGGAAACGGTGTATGGACTGGCAGCGGACGCAACCAACGCCAAGGCGGTGGCCAGCATCTATCAGGCCAAGAACCGGCCAAGCTTCAATCCGCTCATTTCGCATTTGCCAAGCATTGCAGCTGCCCAGCAGCACGGCGTGTTTAACGAGGATGCCTTGAAGCTGGCAGAAGCTTTCTGGCCCGGTCCGATGACACTTGTGGTAAAGAAACAAGCCCAAAGCCCGATTGCAGACCTCACGTCTGCGGGCCTTGATACAGTGGCCTTGCGCGTTCCCGATTCTGCCCTGATGCGCTCGCTTGCTTTTGCAACGGGCAAGCCTCTGGCCGCCCCGTCAGCCAATCGCTCCGGCAGGGTAAGTCCAACAACTGCGCAGCATGTGGCTGAAGAGTTGGCAGATCGTATCGACATGATTGCTGATACGGGTGCTTGCAGGGTGGGTGTTGAATCAAGTGTTATTCTCTGTGTTGATGGCGCGCCGGTTACATTGCTGAGACCGGGCGGCATCTCTGCCGAGGATCTGGAAGCCGTGCTCGGTCGTCCCCTCGCCCGTGCAGGCACCAACGACAAGACGCCAAGCTCACCGGGCATGATGACCAGCCATTACGCTCCTTCAGTTGCGGTGCGTCTCAATGCCAAAGAGATCAGGGACGGCGAAGCGCTGCTGGCCTTTGGCCCTGATTTGCCAGCTCACGCAGACCGCGCGGTAGAAATCCTCAATCTTTCCGAATCTGGTGACAGTTTCGAAGCTGCCCAAAAGCTCTTTGCCTCCCTGCGCGCTCTTGATCGGCCTGATGTTTCCTGCATCGCCGTTGCCCCAATCGGCAATGAGGGCCTGGGCGAAGCGATCAATGATAGATTGAAACGAGCCGCCGCTTAAACTAGTGAGTTTAAATCACCGATAAGGTCCACAGGATCATAACAGTTCGAAAAGCAAGGTTTCAGTGGCTTGCGCTTGCTGTCACCCAATTGCCATGCGTTCGTCACGCTGGTGAAACACAGTTGCTTAACTTTTCCGATCTCCAAACAGCTTTTCAATCATCAATTGCTAGAGATCGATCATGTCCAAAAAAAACGCCAGTGCTCCTTCGTCTGCTCCCTTGAGCCTGTCACGCCGCAGCCTGTTGCTCGGCGGTGCTGCCATTGCCACGAGTGCTGCTTTCACACCCATGTTGACTTTCCGCGCCAACGCCACCCCGATGGCGGGTGAGTTGCAGCTAGTTCCTACCACGCCAAACCCGAACGGCATTATCGACAAGCTGTTTTTGCTCAAAGGCGATCCGCTTGCAGGCCCGATCAAGACCATCGTGGCTGAAGACGGGAGCGAGGTTCCTGCACCAGTGCTGAAAGAAGGCGAGCGCCGTGTGCTGCGGGTTTTGCATTTCAACGACATGCACAACCATATTACCGACCTGCACGGCAAAAAGGGAGACACACACCGTTTGGCCCAGATGGTCAAACAGGTCAGGCAAGCCCGCGCCAACGCTGCTGAGAATGAAGCCGTGCTGTTCGTTTCCGCTGGCGATGACCACACCGGTTCCATCTTTGACGAACTGATGGGCTGGCAGCCTGATGACTTTGTTGCCGATGCCAGCTACCGAGCCTACAGCGCCGCCGGTGTCGAGCTTGCAGCTCTGGGCAACCATGAATTTGACCGTGGGGCTGAATTGCTCAAGAAGGGCAAGGACACGGACGCCACCTTCCCGCTGCTTTCAGCCAATGTGCATTCTTCGGGCTACATGAAACGCGATGAAGACTATACTGCCGCCGCGGTTGCTGACATCAAGGGCCTGCGCGTGGGCGTCATTGGCCTCACTACCAACATCGACACCCGCGTTGGCCAGCCAAACGACCCGACCCTTGCAGTTGATCGTCCTGTGACGGCTCTTGCCAATATCCTGCCGGCGGTTTCGGAGATTTCCGACGTTGTAGTTATCCTGTCCCACTGTGGCTATGGCATTGGTCAGCACAAGTCCGGCAAGGCCGCCACGGCGCGTGACATCGGCGACGGTGATTTCGCCATTGCCAAGATCGCCAGCGAACTGAGCGAGAAACCTATCGTTATTGTCGGGGGCCACACCCACACCAAGCTCAACGCAACCGGCATTGACGAGAATAACCTCAAAGACGGCGTTCTCATCACGCAGGCTCAGGCTCATGGCCTCTATCTGGGCGATATCGCCATTTCGATCGCAGCGCATCAGGGCCGAAAGGACTGGTACAACTCGGTCTCGCTTCATCCGGTCAAGGCCAGCGACAAACGCGTGGCGGCGGACGATCCGAAATATCCTACGCTTCAGCAGGAAGGCGACTGGGATGAGGCATTTGAAGAGAGCGTTGTCGGGCCGTTGCTCAAACAGCTCGACAGCAAGCTCGCCGAGACCATCGGCACCGTGCAAACCGAAATGCTGGGCCGGGAGGCAACCATCGCCAGCCGCTATATCGGCGAGAACGCGCTTGGCAACTTCATGAATGATGCGGTCGTTGCCCGCTCGGAAACCTTCCCCGGTGGCAAGGTCGACTTTGCCCTCTTTAACGCAACCGGCCTTTCGGCGGGTGTGGAAAAGGGCCCGCTGACCTTCAAGGCATGGTATGACGTGATGCCCTATGCCGATGCCATCGAGGTGGCAACCATGACCGGCGCGCAGATCAGGGACATGCTCAACAATAATGCCGTTCGCATTCTGAGGCCGGAAGAAGCCAAAGACGTCGATCTTAACGGCTTTGTCTCGCGCGGCTTTTTGCATTTCTCTTCAGGCATTCGTTATGAAATCGAGCTGGGGGCCGATGCCAAATCAGCCAAGGCCGTTAACATCACGTTGAACGGCACACCGGTTGAAGCGGTTCTGGACAAAGACTTCACCATCGGCATCAACACTTACATTGCTGGCGGCGCTTATGGGGAAACATGGAACGGCAAACCGATATCTGGTGGCGTTGCCGGTGATATTCCGAGCTTTGATCTGCGCAAACTGAACTACAACCACACCGGTCTGGTCTATCGCAACGAGGTCATCGCCTTCATCCGCGACCAGAAGGTTATCACAGAGGCCAATGGCGCCAAGCTTGATGGTCGTCTGGTGGTGAAAGCCTGATCAGATAGCCGACTATCTGGCATCCATATGCCGAAAACAGCTAGGCCGGGGCAATAGCTCCGGCTTTATTTTGCCCGTACCACGGCGCACAGGCGCGCTCGACAGAACAGCCGCAGGTGCTATTAACAGCAGGTCTGTTTAAAACCTGACAAAAATCAGAAATACGGCATTGTCGGTGTTTCTTCTTACCCAATTTGTTGTATTGTGCAACGCCATGAGACGGTGCCCAACACCTGTTCTCTTTCAAGCACAGACTGCGCGGCCAAATCCTCCCCGCATTGAAATTCCGCGCCAAATAATAAGAAGGAACCTCCCATGGATCAGAGCAACGATTTCGCTTCCCTTTCCGATTTTGAAGACAAAAAGGCAGAAATGGCTGCCAACCGCCAGCACATTCACCAAAATCCCGAGCTATCGCACGAGGAATCTCAAACCTCGGCATTTGTCGCAGGCAAGCTTAAAGACTGGGGCTATGAGGTGGCAGAAAATGTTGGTGGCCACGGCGTTGTAGCCCGGATGAAAGTTGGTGAAGGCTCCAAGAGCATTGCCATCCGCGCCGATATGGATGCCCTGCCGATCACAGAAGAAACCGGCCTTGCCTACGCAAGCCAGAACGAAGGCGTGATGCATGCTTGCGGTCATGACGGCCATACGGCAGTTCTGCTGGGCACCGCTGAATATCTTGCTCGCACCAAGAAGTTCAACGGCACCGTAAACCTGATTTTCCAGCCTGCCGAAGAAAGCCCGGTCAAGAGTGGCGCTGAGCGCATGATCGAAGACGGCCTTCTTGAGCGTTTCCCGTTTGACTGCATCTATGGCCTTCATAACCATCCGGGAGCACCGGTTGGTCAGATCATGCTGCGCGACGGACCGGCCATGGCTGGCGCCGACATGATTGATATCACCGTGCGCGGCAAGGGTGGCCATGGAGCTCGCCCTCAGGAGACCATCGATCCGGTGGTCACAGCCTGCCACATCGCCATTGGCCTGCAGACCATCGTTTCTCGCAACATTGATCCGTTCCAGCCTGCCGTGCTGACCATTGGAGCCATCCACGGCGGCAAGGCTCCAAACGTGATCCCGGAAGAAGTGCTGATGCGAGTTACCCTGCGCACATTCGACCAGACCGTACGCGACCATGCCAAAAAGCGGATTATTGAAATGTCCAAATCCATCGCTGAAGGATTTGGTGCGACAGCTGAGGTCGTCATTCCGCACGGGCTGCCAGTTGTTGTCAATTCTACCGCCGAAATGGAATTTGCCAAAGAAGTGGCGCTGGAACTTGTCGGCGAAGAAGGCATTGCCGAATTTCCGATCAGTTCGGGCAGCGAGGACTTTGCCCATTATCTGGCCCATAAGCCGGGCTGCTTCATTCGTGTGGGCAACGGCGAAGGCTCAGCCGCATTGCATAATCCGAAATTCAATTTTTCAGATGACTTGCTGCCGGTTGGAGCTGCGCTCTGGGCTCGTTTGGTGGAACGCTATCTACAGGCGTAAGTCCTGCCAGATTTCACAACGGATTGAGGGCGGAAGCTATTGCTTCTGCCCTCCTGTTTTAAGCTCTTTTTCCTGCCACTGATTGGGGGCTTTGTGAGTGGTCAAAATCTCACCAAGCTCGGTTTCAGAAACCGGAGGAGACCAGAAGTATCCTTGCACAAGACGTGCCCCCAACTGCTTGACCACTTCCATCTCTTCGGCAGTTTCAACACCTTCAACAATACACTCAACCCCCATATCCCGGCTGAGCGATAGTAGCGATTTGACAATTTTATAGCTGGCCGGCTTTTTGTCCAAATCGGCAACAAAACTGCGATCAACCTTGATTGTGGTCAGAGGAAAAGCGTGCAGCTGGCTAAGGCTGGAAAAGCCGGTGCCAAAGTCATCCAGCGAGATGCCACAGCCCAGAGACTTGAGTGCCAAAATCGCGGTTTGCGTTTGCCCCATGTTGCCCATCGCGGCTGTTTCCGTGATCTCGAAATCAATGCGTTTCGGATTCACGCCACTTTTCATTAAAATGGCGGCCAGCTTTAGCGCACGTTCCGAAGAGCTCACATCATGGGCAGAAAGGTTGAATGACAAACAAATGTCATCCGGCCAAGTGGCCGCCGCCTTCAAGGCTTTCTTGAGCAATAGCTGTGTGATTTGATTGATCCTGCCGCTCCGCTCAGCGATGGGAATAAAAACAGATGGAGGCACAGGCCCAACCTTGTCGCTATGCCATCGGGCCAAAGCTTCAAAGGCGACAACTCGATGGGAGTGGGCATCGACGATTGGTTGAAAATAGACCGCCAACTCCTTTTCCAGATCAGCCGTCTGCATGGCCTGCTCAATCCGACAGCGGCTTTCGATCTCGTTGGCCTGCTCCTTTGCAAACAGGCCCGGATAACCGCGATTGCCCCTTTTGTTCTGATAAAGCGCGTAATCGGCGCATTCATAGAGGTCATGCGCAGTTTTGGCGACATCCGGGAAGACGGCATATCCAATCGATGCAGAAATGGTCACCGTGCCATCATCAATCGAAAAGGGTTGCTTGAGAACAACGCAGATCTGTTCGCCCTTCAGCATCAGCTCTGCGTCTGAATTGCGGTTCTTTATCAATAGGGCAAACTCATCACCCCCCAGTCGGGAAACCAGCACCCCCAACCCCAAGACTTTTGTCAAACGCTCGGCCACCTGCACCAACAATTGATCACCGGATTTGTGGCCATACAGATCATTGACCGCCTTGAAACCATCCAGATCAATGATACCGATTGCAAGACGCCGATTGTTTTTGCTGGCCATATCGATTTCACTATTCAGATTGGCAAAGAACTGCCGCCTGTTGGGCAGGCCTGTCAAACTATCCAGATTGGCAAGCTTGCGATTGTACTCGCTTGCCTTCTGCAGCTCCGCCTTGGAGTTGATCGCATCGCGGAAGTGAAAGGATTGAATATAAACAACCATCAGCAACAGAACTGCAGCAATCGACAGGCTGATGCCCATGGTTACAAATTCGGCCTCGCCGGTTATGAACAGACGCAACACAAGCGGAACATATACGATCATTGCCACCTGGTAGGCTGCGATGCGCAAGTGCATCAGAAAGACCACAATGCAGCATCCGGAGATCGCCATGAAATAGGCAATATTCAAACGTCCCAGATGATTTGCGAAGTCAAACAGCACCAACGCCCAGACCGTGAATATGATCGGCAGAACCACCCCCATCAATTTGGTTCGAGCGAGGGCTTTTCTTGCAGCTTCTGTGCGCACCATATTTGCGTGCTGGTTAAACCAATGCCAAATACGTGCGCAAAAAACAACGCTAAAGGCAACCGGAGCAGTAAAAACGATCCAGCCAGGAGCCATTTCTTTGCATGTCAATGCAACACCCCAAACACTGGTGAGTAGAATAATATAGACGAGAGGTACATGCCGAACACAGATAGAATACTGAGCCTTTATAAGGTCCGATCCGGCATCTTTCATTCGGTGGGAATAATAACCCAGTACACTATTAACTATTGCGTCTATCACCGTTCTGCCCTCAGAACCAGAATTATTCAGTCAAAAGGCTATGACAACAAGTGTAAAGCAAATATTTCTTAATAGATTTTTTTTGACGATCTACGACTAAAATCTGAGTTTGTTTTTTGAAATTTCCCCTATTTTTAAATTTTTTTCAAAGGAATATGTAGTTTTTACCCTGTCATATATTGCGATCTACCCAATTTTACCTAATGACCAGCTTAAAAGCCAAAACTATTCATATTTTAGAGAAGCTGTATTTGGCGACTTGGCTCTGTTTTCCGATGAATGTCGTCAGTGCTGATAAAAACAAAGCGCGGTTTATTTCATACCGCGCTTTGATCATTGTTTGATTGCTTTGGCAAAGATGAATGTGTTTACGCTAGCTTTTGGAGCTTTCCACTTCGCCTTTGGACACACGCATAGAGAATTCCGTTTCCTGACCTGCGGCGAGAAGCTTGGCCTGCGCAATCCAGTTTTCCCGATCAATGCGGCCCTTGAAGCTGAGGAATGTCGATACGTAATTCACTTCCTTGCGTGTCCAATTGCCGATCTGATCAAAATGATAAATGCCCAGATCGTTAAGCTTGCCTTCGATAACCTTGCCTACGCCCTTGATGCGCTTGAGATCATCGGGCGCTCCGTCTCGTGGTTCTGCGAGAAGTTTTGGCTTGGTGCCAACGGCCTCGGCTTTCTGTTCAGCGGACGCTCCTTTTGGCAAAGCAGCCAACACTTCAGCCATTTTCTTCTCTTCAGCTTCGAGATCCAACTCCTCATCTTCTTCATCAGAAGCAGATAGTGCAGCAGGAGCAGTCTCCGTTTGAGGTGCTGGCATCGCATTTTCTGGCGACATCAGGCCCTTGGCCTGCGGTATCCAGTTTTCCCGATCAATGCGCCCTTTGAAATCAAGGAAGGTCGTGACCCAGTTCACTTCGTCGCGCGTCCAGTTGGCAATCTGGTCAAAGTGATAGATACCAAGATTGTTGAGCTTGCCTTCGATGACCTTGCCAATGCCCTTGATTTTCTTAAGGTCATCGGCAGCCCCTCCGCGCGGAGCATCAAGCGCCTTTGGCTTGGTGCCAACGGCCTCGGCCTTTTCTTCGGCCGATGCGTCTGCTGGCAGCGCGGCTAGCGCGGCTGCACTAGTAGCATCCAGAGACGGATCGGTTTTTGCAACATCAACTGCAGCCTCTGGCTCTTTTTCCTCTAAAGCCTCAGGCTCTGCCTGCGGTACAGAAGGAGCGTCAAGCAAACCTTCGCCCGCCATGCCTTCGGCAACTTTTGTCGGATCGACGCTGGTATCAACCTCAGGGCTTGGTGCTGCCGCCGGTTTGGCTGCGGCTTCAGGCACCATAGCGACCTTACCGGATACCTCATTCCCTTCATCCTGAGCGTCCGGCTTAGGCTGTTGCTGCCCGCCGGGCAATGGTGCGGCGGTAAGGGCTGCGGCGACAGATGGCGCAAGGGCCAGATCTTCACTTTCTGCTTCTGCGAGGGCAGCTTGACGGGCATCTTCAGCCCTGTGGGCCGCAGCTGCCTCAGGGTCATAAAGAGCTTCGGCTCGGTTGGCCAATTCTTTTCCCTGTTTGCTCGCCAGAAAGGCCCTAAGGGCACAGCCGAGCAATGCGCCGATAATCACGGCCAGAACGATGAGCAGTAGTTCCTGTCCAACAAGTGCTGTCATGGTTCCCTCCCTCAGTCTTTCGCTTGATCTTTTGGTTCACAGGCGAACCAACCGATGACGGCACCAAGAACAACTCCCAAAAGGAGCAATGGATAGAGATTGGCAATAAGATATCCCATTTTTCAAACTCCTGATGGTCTATTGCTGCAGAATGACAAATTCGATGCGGCGATTTTTGGCCTTGCCTTCTGGCGTATCGTTGCTGGCAACGGGCTCGGTTTCACCAAAGCCCTTGGCCTGCAACCGATCTGCCGCAAGCCCTGCGCTTGACAGATAGGACAGAACTGCTCCTGCTCTGTTCTCGGAAAGCTCCTGATTGGCAGCACCGTCGCCATCGCTATCGGTGTGACCGGCGATCTGGATTTTGCTCTCCGGGCAGCGTTTGGCCGTGTAGATCAGGCTGTCGAGCAGACCGAATGAATCTGACGAAATGCTGGCGTTGCCGCTATCAAAGAAAATAGTGTTTTGCTCCAGAGCACTGCGCATGAGGGCCTGGCATCGATCTGCATCTACGGCCTCGCCCGGTGCGCTGACCGAAAGCTTCGGCGTAAACGCAACCGACTGCGGCAAGGACGCCTGCAAGGCCTTTTGCAAAGCGTCCAGAGCTCCTTCGTAAAAGGCGCTACCCGTGAGGCTCAGCCCGTCACTGCCAAGCTTGGCCTCGCCAGCATCAAGACGGCTGACAGCCTGAAGCACTGCCGCCGATATCTTGCTGTAATCATCGGCGCCTAGGCCAGCGATCTTGTCGCCCTTGCGGACCACCAGTTCATCGGACACGGCAGAATGGCCAAACTTGCGCTGTGCTTGCTGCAAGATATCAATCTTGATGTCTTCACTTGGAACTGAACCATTGAGCACCACGCCATCACTCGATTTGGTAATTGCAAAACCATCAATTGCTGCAGTGGGGCTTTTTCTATCTGTGAAACCGTTCTCGGTCTCTATCTCAGCGACTTTTGGCTCTGCGATCTGCAACTCGACGGCGACATCGCCCAGATCCTGAGATGCAATCATGTTTTCAAGCTTGTTGTAGGTTGCCAAACCTTCCGGCGTAGCAGGCAAAGCGCCGGAGATGGTCAATTTGCCATCAATCAGCATGGCTTTGGCATTGGGAAGCTCGGCCAGCATGCTTGTAGCAAGGGCTACAGCCTTATCCATATTCTTGGGCGCACCACGCGCAGCGACAACACTGCTCATCTCCAGCTTTGCTCCACTCAGAGCAGAAGAGATCTTGGCTGGCGCCTTCTTGAGCAAATCATATGGCAAATAGCCAATCATCGTCACTTCATGGCCCTGTCGCGTCAGCCCCCATGTATACGGGCTCTGAGCCGCGAGAAGCTCGGTCTTGTCCTTGACGATACGCACGCCCCACTCTGCCAACAGCAATTCGCTGGCCCAGTCAGCAACACCCTCTTCTGGCGCTATGCCCTTGAGGGTTGCATCGCGTCCACTGAATGAAATCGAAGCCCAATCCATATCCTTGGAAGCGAGCACCTGCAGGGCTCGCCCCGTCAAATCAGCCTCGATATTTTTCGTTTCACCATAAAGCGTAAGCCCGGCAACCGATACGACCGCCAGGGCTCCGGGGATCAACCAGCTTTTCAGCAATGACATTTTGGCAATTCCTTCCTATGATCCACTGGGCATCCGTCGGATGTCGTTTGTGACGGAGGTGGAACCCAATCATTTATCAGAGTAGCTCAGCAATCTTTGCTGTCCAATAGCAACTGATGCGGCAGGTGACGAAATTTACGTTTTATTCAACTTTATGATTGTGATCTCGCCCCGAATTGCCCGGTTCCCGGCAAGAATTGAGCTCCAAAAGCACACGCTCCGTTTATTCAATTAAACCAAGTATTTCGCGACATCTTCATGACAGATCAAAGCCTTTCCAAAGCACAAGCCAGACGAATCGCTCTCAAGGCGCAGGGCTTTTTGCCGCAGAGACGCGGTTTGAAACGCATCGACAAGCGGCATTTGGGCGATGTTTTCAAGCATGTCTCGCTGCTGCAAATCGACTCGGTCAATGTGCTTGATCGCGCCCATTATCTAACGCTGTTTGCACGCTTTGGAGCCTATGACAAAGCCAGAATCGATCAGCTCACCCACAAGGTGGGCCACCATGGCGCGCCCAAGGACTATTTCGAATATTGGGGCCATGAAGCCTCCCTCTTGCCGACCCATCTTTATCCCGCGCTCGCATGGCGCATGGATCGGGCGCGCCGTCACGAAGGGGTGTGGGGCAAGCTTTCCCGTCTGGCTCGGGAAAAACCGGAGCTTATCGAAGCGGTCTACAAGGAGGTCGTTGATCGCGGTCCATTGTGCGTTTCCGATCTGGAAAAGCGAGAGAGCCGCTCGGGGTCATGGTGGGGATGGAATGAGAGCAAGATTGCGCTGGAGTTCCTGTTCTGGTGTGGTCACATCACCGCCGCAGGGAGAGACAAATTCACCCGCTATTACGATTTGCCCGAGCGGGTCATACCCGCCGAAATCCTCAACACGCCCCCACTCTCGGAGGCGGATGCGCATCGCCAGCTGATGGAACTGGCAGCGCGATCCCACGGCATTGGAACGGAGAAATGTCTTAAAGACTATTTCCGGCTTTCAACCGCAGAAGCACGCAATGCGCTTCATGGCCTCATAGAAGATGGTATTGTCGAAGAGGTGTCTGTCGAGGGGTGGAACGGGCCGGTCTATTTGCATAAGGAGGCCTCGTTACCAGCGCGGGCCAATTGCCGCGCACTGCTGGCCCCCTTCGACTCACTCATCTGGTATCGAGACCGGGTAGAGGCCCTGTTTGATTTTCACTATCGTATCGAAATCTATGTTCCGAAAGAGAAACGGCAGTTTGGCTATTATGTTTTGCCGTTTCTCATGGGAGACAGACTGGTCGCGCGGCTTGACTTGAAGGCAAACCGGCAGGAAGCGATCCTGGAGGTTTTTGCAAGTCATGGCGAGGCAAATATTGACAGGGGAAAAGTGGCCGCAGCGTTGTCTGAGGAACTTGCAACAATGGCCAGTTGGATGGGGCTTGATGCCATTCGAATAGGCGAGCGGGGAGACCTGGCAGGGCATCTATCAGAGGCCATAGCCAAACTTTGAGGATAGGCTTAGTTGTTGCCTATTTATTGCAGTGGCAGCAGCAAGCAGATGGGGAAACGGTCGTGCAAACAATGGCGCGAAATGCTTCCCTGATCAATTTCAGCCGAAGGACTCTTGCACTGGCTATATAGGTTCCGGACATTGGACAGCTCCATTTTTGGATATTCTTGTTATATTTGTTATTAAAGGAACTCTAAACTAGATCACGCGCGTCCACAAGCACCCAGCTATGACGCAAATCGCATGTTTGGTATGAAGAAAATCTATGATAAGGCTCTAAGAAGCTTCAAATCCCCCGTTTGCCCCCGCATTTTCTGCTTTTTTACGAAAGACATTCTCCCATGACACAGCTGGACCTTGACCGGATCCAATGTCTGATCTTCGATCTCGATGGAACGTTGGTCGACAGTGAAATTCTCAGCTTGCAAGGCTATTGCGACTCAGTGCCGGACCTTGATTGGGATACCGCATATCTGGCGGAGCATTTGCGCGGTTGGCAATTTGCCAAGATCGTCAAGGCGATTGAAGAACGGGTGGGTCATTCGGTTGGTGATGATTTCGAAACACGCTACCGCGCACGGGTCGCCGACCTGTTCAATGCTGAACTGCATGCATTCCCGGATGTGTTGGACGTCGTCCCCGCTATCGACTTGCCCAAATGCATCGCCTCGTCAGGCCCGATCAAGAAGATGCGCCACTCGTTGGGGCTTACCGGGCTTCTGCCCTATTTTGAAGATCGCCTGTTCAGCGCCTATGACATAAACAGCTTCAAGCCTGATCCGGGTCTCTTCCTTTATGCAGCGGAAAAGATGGGCATTGCACCAGAAGCCTGTCTGGTGGTGGAAGACAGTGCGGTGGGAATTGAGGCGGCAAGGCGGGCTGGCATGCAATATCTGCTCCATGCGCCAGAGGGCCATGAACCCTATAAGGGATATGATGGGCAGGTGCTAAAGCGCTATCGCGATTTTCCTATCAAATAACCTCAAAAAGTCGCTTGCCATGCCAGAAACGCCTCCGGAATTCGATCTTGCTGCACACAAAGCGGACCTATCAGGTAAAGCAGCGCCTGCTATACCGTCGCGTCGACGCACGGAGCGATTCAATCGGGACACCAAAGACAAGCTGATTGCCCTTCTCATTGTCTTTATCTTGCTTGCTGCATTTTTTCTGTATATCCAAAGCTGACCAGTCACATAGCAAATAAAGAAAAATCGAAGCCATGAAATGTCTCATTGTTCAGCCCGTTCATGAAGAAGGGCTCTCCCTGTTGCGGCAAAAGGGCATAGAGCCTGTTATATGCCCGGATCCCTCTATGGAGACGGTCGCCTCATTGGTGCCCGGATGCGAAGCCTGCATCACCCGCGACGCCGGTTTTTCCGCTGATGCCTTTGCTGCGGCAGACATGCTCAAGGTCGTCGTTGTCCACGGAGCCGGTCATGATGCCGTCGACAAGGAAGCGGCCACCCGCCATGGTGTTCTGGTTTGCAACACCCCCGGCGCGAACGCGCAATCGGTATCCGAACTGGCTCTTGGCCTTGCCCTTTCGGCTGCAAGGCTTCTGCCCGCAGCCGACAAGGAAGAACGCGCAGGTAAATTCGGTTTCCGCGACCGGAACCAGACGCTTGAATTGCAGGGAAAAACCGCATTGGTTGTTGGCTGGGGCCATACCGGCTCGCGCCTTGGCAAAATGTTGCGCGGAGCGCTTGACATGCGCGTGCTGGTTCACTCGCCACGGGTCAGGGATCTGGGCGATTTTGAACGCGCCAGCTCGCTGGAAGCCGGTTTGGCCGAAGCCGATCTGATTTCGCTGCACACACCCATGCGCCCAGAGACCCGCCACATGATCAACAAGGACAGCCTTGCCCTTGCCAAGCCGGGAGCCATATTGGTCAACACCGCACGTGCAGGCCTCGTGGATGAGGAGGCCTTGCTTGATGCTCTTCAGTCCGGCCATCTCTTTGCAGCCGGTCTCGATGTTTATGAAGCAAGCGCCCCACAAGGGCCTTTGGGCCAGTGTGACAGGGTCATCTTTGCCCCGCATCTTGGCGGCGCCACCGAAGAAGCCATGCGCCGCATCGCTGTTGGCTCGGTTCAGAATGTGCTGACGGCTCTTTCGGGAGCCCGTCCTGCAACAGCCCTCAATCTGGGCTGATCTTCAAGGTTTATGGTCTGGTCCCTTGCCTAGAGGCGGATCAGACCATAATTGATTGCCCTCTCCAGCTTGCCAACTGCCGTTGCGAGATTTTCATCGACAACATGGAGATATTCGGTCCAGTCGCTAACATGGGTCAGTTCTGCCTTGCCATCGGAAATCCCGCGCAAGCCGATCATTGGCACATCGTGCAGCATGCAAGCGCGCAACACGGCAAAGCTTTCCATATCCACCATGTCCGCATCGATACCGTCATAGGCCGCGCCGGAAACAATGTTGCCACCGGTCGAAAGGCGTGCTTCTTTCACATCGGGAATGCGGAATGGCATTGGCACATCCACCGGCAGATCAACAAAAGGCGTTTTACCCTTTTCAAAACCGAGCGGAGAGGTATCCATGTCGCGATAGCTGATGGAGGTTGCCTGATAGACCTCGGTCTGTTCCAGATTCGCCGATCCGGCAGAGCCAAGAGATACCACCAGATCCGGCTTTTGATCCGTGGCTACCAGTCTGGCAAGAAATGACGACACGTTGATTGCCGCTTCCACGGGGCCAACGCCGATCATCAGAGGCACGATCCTAGCCCGCAGATGCTCCTTATATTCTGCATCCACCGCCATAACGTAAAGAACGCGTTTGCCCGCTACGGTCTTGAGTTCATAATCCATCGTCTCGCCTTGCCTCTGCTCAAGCCCTCATCGGGGCAATCTCTCGTCAAACCCTATCAATTCTGACCAGGTTTCAATTGACTCTACCGCATTGATGCAAAGGCAAATTCACCAATCAGATAACTGACCTCTCTGGTGCTACATCGAAATGGCGCAGAATCCAAGACCGGCATTTACAGACCGGCTGAAATGTCGCTAATATCGGGCAGACAAAAATACCACTTACCCTTCGAACGCCTCGCTCTTGCCTCAAGTCTTTTTGCAGCCACCCCACAATGGTCTTGCTCGCGGCAGGAGTTCAGCTCTCTTTTTCAAGGAAATAATTCAATGAAACCTGACGTCCTTGTTGTCGTTCCTCTGCGCCCAGATCAGCAAAGCCAGCTGGAAGACGCCTATACGCTCCATCGTTACGATCTGGCTGAAGACAAGGATGCCTTTCTTGACGAGGTCGGAGACAAGATCGTCGCTGCCGTTGCCAGTGGCGGACGTAGCCTTCAGCGCCCGCAAATCGAGAAACTGCCGAATCTCAAGATCATTGCCTCTTCCGGTGTCGGTTATGACTCAACCGATGTTGCAGCATGCAACGAAAAAGGCATCAAGCTGACAAATACTCCCGATGTACTCACCGACGACGTGGCCGATCTGGCGCTGGGGCTTGTCCTTGCCATCCGCCGCGAACTGGTCAAGGGCGATGCCTATGTGCGCTCCGGCGCCTGGGGCCGGGATGGCATGATGGGGCTCACCCGCTCCATGCGTGGCAAGAAAGTGGGCATCGCGGGCTTTGGTCGCATCGGCAAGGCAATTGCGGCCCGTCTGGCCCCGCTTGGCGTCGAGATGGCCTATAATGGACGTCATGAACAGAGTGGTGTTGACTACCCTTACATGTCCGATCTGGTTGCCATGGCGAAATGGTCCGACATGCTGATCGCCGTCATGCCCGGCGGGCCTGCGACACAAGGAATAATCAACACCCAAGTGCTAGAGGCACTTGGCCCGGAAGGCACCTTTATCAATGTCGCTCGTGGATCGGTCGTCGATGAAGATGCCCTTATCGCTTGCCTCAAGGATGGTCGTCTGGGCAGCGCGGCGCTTGACGTTTATCTCAATGAGCCAAATCCGAATCCGGCATTTACTGAGCTGACAAATATCGTCCTGCATCCGCACCATGCCAGCGCCACGGTAGAGACGCGCGGGGCCATGTCTCAGCTGGTCGTCGACAATCTTGCCGCTCACTTTGCTGGCAAGCCGCTTTTGACTGCGGTCAACTGATCGAATAGCGACTATTCGCAAAATGAGATATACTGAGCGGCAGAACTGCTCGATTGGGCTGGTTCTAACCTACATCGCGCTCAAGAAAGTTGGCAAAACCAAGGAAGCGGAACAAGTCTCGCTTTCGTGAAAAGCAAGAAGCGGCCCGTTGGGCCGCTCCCTATTGCATTCAGTCGTCTCTCTTAGCCGAATTCTGGCCCGCGCGGACGATATGGCCGCGTATCCTGCCAATCTTCCATCAAGGCTCTGAGGCCCGGATCGGATCCTTCGGGCAGGATGATCTTGGCGGTTACCAGAAGATCTCCACGGTTGCCGTCTCTGTCAGGCAGTCCCTTGCCTTTGAGGCGCAGGCTCTTGCCCGAACTCATGCCAGCCGGAATTTTCACCGCTGCCTTGCCTTCAAGGGTCGGGATCTGAACCTTTGCTCCCAGCACCGCTTCATAAAGCGTCAATGGCAGATCAAGTCGGACATTGTTCTCTTCCACCGTGAAAAGCTTGTGCGGCATAATCTGGATTGTTACCAGAGCATCGCCTGCCGGGCCGGTGCGGCTTTCAAAGCCCTGCCCCTTCATGCGGATGGTCTGGCCGTCCTTGACGCCCTTGGGCACG
The DNA here is from genome assembly GCF_963664735.1 of uncultured Cohaesibacter sp. Taxonomy (NCBI): domain Bacteria; kingdom Pseudomonadati; phylum Pseudomonadota; class Alphaproteobacteria; order Hyphomicrobiales; family Cohaesibacteraceae; genus Cohaesibacter; species uncultured Cohaesibacter sp. The sequence continues at coordinate 1,919,770 of NZ_OY761553.1, forward strand.
GCCATATCCAGTGTCTTGCCTGTCGGCAAATGGACGCGGCGCTTTTCGCCGGAGACAAGATCTTCCAGAGACACGCTCAGCTTGGCTTCTGCATCCTGCCCTTTTTGCGGCTGGGCCCGATGCTGGCCACCATGATGGGCGCCACCACCAAATGGATCAGCGCCAGCACCAAACGGATTGCCACCACCACGACGCCCGCCACCGGCCATATTGCCGAAAATCTCGCTGAAGATATCTTCCGTAGCACCGCCGCCGAATGGATTGCCACCGCGACCACCGCCGCCAAAGGGATTGCCCCCTCCGCCAAACGGATTGCCGCCACCGGCGAAGCCATGGAATTTTTCCTTGCCTTGTTCGTCTATTTCGCCGCGGTCATATTTTCCGCGCTTTTCCTTGTCACCAATGATCTCGTAGGCCTGATTGACCTCCGAGAACTTTTCTTGCGCTTTCGGATCGCTTTTGTTCTGATCTGGGTGGTATTTCTTCGCAAGCTTACGGAAAGCGCTCTTGATTTCGCGCTCATCCGCAGACTTGGACACACCAAGCACGCTATATGGATCTCTCATCAGTCTTGTCCTTCACCCCCGTCGGTGCGCCCGTCAGGCACGCGCCGACAGTGTCAATTGGATTCGTCCGACAGTGCCTAGGGGAAAGCCCTTAAACAAGCAGCTACGAATCATTGCCTGGCACTGTCTTTTTACGTTACCTCTGATATAGAGTGTCTCAGTTGAAATTTCCATAGAGAGAACAAAATGAACATTGATCTTCTCCGTCGCCTTTGCGAAACCCCCGGTGTGCCGGGCCGTGAACATCGCATCCGTGCCTTGATTGAAAAAGAGGCTGAAGGCCTTTTTGATGAAATTGAAACCGACGCAATGGGCTCGCTTATCTGCACCCGGTTTCCAACGACCGAGCAGGAAGAAGGCGCTGTTCCCGAGCGCGTTCTGCTACTCTGCCACATGGATGAAATCGGCTTTCTTGTAAGCCATATCTCTGACAAGGGCTTTATCAATATCGATCCGGTTGGCGGCTTTGATCCGCGCACCCTGTTTGCTCGCCGCGTGCTGGTTTGCACCAAGGAGGGCGACTATAAGGGCGTGATGAATCCGGGTGGCAAGGGCCTGCATATTTCCACGCCTGAAGAGCGCAAGAAGCTGCCTGAAGTCAACGATTTCATCATTGACCTCGGCATGGGCGAAGCCACCAAGGAAAAAGTCAAGGTCGGCGATTACATCGTCATGGACGAGCCGCTGCTCGACATGGGCGACAAGGTTGTCTCCAAGGCGCTGGATAACCGCATCGCCTGCTGGTTGGGCATCGAGGTGATCCGCGAGATCGTCGAGAGCAAAGTCTCCCACGATTGCGAGATCATCGTCACCTTCACCACGCAGGAAGAAGTCGGTTTGCGCGGCGCTCGCACGGCAAGCTTCGGGGTTGCTCCCGATGTCGTTATCGGCGTCGATACGACGCTGGCATGCGACACACCGGGCACACCGGAAAAAGACACCGTCACCACTCAGGGCAAGGGCGTCGGGATTGACATCAAGGATGGTTCCTTCATCGCAGATATCGATCTGGTCGAAGAACTTGAAGCCATCGCTGGCGAAAAAGACATTCCCGTTCAGCGCTTCATTCTGGCCCGTGGTGGACAGGACGGGGCAGCCGGTCAGCAGGCTGGCTCTGGCACCAAGGCTGCTGCCATTGGCGTTGGCACCCGCTACATTCACACGGTCTGCGAGATGATCGACAAAGTCGACATCCAGTCTGCAAAAGACTTGCTGGTTGCCTATCTGGGCAAGCACTGAGCGGCCAGACGACCGACTATAACTTTGATCGAGGGGAGCTCCATGCTCCCCTTTTTCATGGCAGTTTTCTCGCTCTGCTTTAAGTCCTTCATCCTCATGTTCGATTTGAAGAAATCACTTTTAAAGTAATTTATAGCGAGTCTTTTGAATCACTTAGGCGGCATTGCTGAAGCTCTGGTTTGGCTAGTTAAAGCTTTTGTTAACCATGATTGAAGCGCTTGAGAGATTGATTCAACGCGTTAAGACTTTGAATCAATCAAAGAAAGTTGCGTCATTATGCCCATTTTCGTCTTCAGGATGAGACTGCTCGTGCTATGCCGATTGTATTGTCTGCGCAATACTGCCTTGCACTAATTGCGGCACCTATTGGCAATTTTGCGCTCCCTCCGGCGGGCGAAACATGCTATGCGTCATTTTGTCATCTCCCGTCACAACGGGTCGTCATTGTGCATAGAGCCATATAGCATCCGGCGACTACACTCATGAGCTTTCATGCCGTGTCGGGAGGAAATCCAGTTACCTTGGAACGGCCCATCGGGCCAAGAAAGAATGAAGAGAGGAACGCATTTGCTCTTCTATCTAACATCTATTTTGCTTTGCCAGCTGATCGGTGAAACACTGGTTTCTGTCCTTGATTTGCCGGTGCCGGGTCCTGTTATCGGCATGGCAATCATGTTCATCGGGCTGCTGATCAAGGGCTCCGTGCCAGACGGGCTTTCCAGCGTTGGCGACACACTGCTCTCTCACATGTCCTTGTTGTTCATTCCGGCGGGCGTTGGCATCATGGTCAATGCGGAGCTGATCCAGCGAGAGATTATCCCGATCTCTGTTTCGCTGGTCATCAGCACGTTTCTTTGCATCGCCGTGACCGGCTTGCTGATGAGCTGGCTGACACGCAACAAGTCCATTGGCGGCGTCAAGGAGTAGCCAGATGCAGTCTCTTAACACGCTCTGGGCCCATCTGAGCGAAAGCCCCCTGCTCTATTTGACGCTCACTTTGATCGCCTATCAGATCGGACTTTACCTCTATGAGAAATCGGGCAAGAAGCCGATTGTCAATCCGGTGTTGATCGCAATCATCCTGCTGGTTGCCGTGCTGATCGCAACAGGCACCCCATATGAGCGCTATTTTTCCGGCGCGCATTTCCTGCATTTTCTGCTTGGCCCGGCAACTGTGGCGCTGGCTATTCCGCTCTACAGGCAGTTTGAAAAGGTGCGCAAATCGGCTCTGGCCATTTCCGTCAGCTTGCTCACAGGCTCTGCAGTGTCTGCGGTGTCTTCGGTCCTGATCGCATGGGCGCTAGGAGGCTCTGAGCAGTCCTTCTTGTCCCTTGCGCCCAAGTCCGTTACAACGCCGGTCTCCATGGGCATCACCGAAGCGCTCGGCGGGGTGCCATCCCTTACCGCCGTACTCGTCATCATCACAGGTATTCTGGGCGCCTCCCTCGGGCCAACGGTGCTCAACATTGTGCGGGTGAAAAGCTGGGCGGCGCGTGGCCTGGCCATCGGCACTGCGGCCCATGGTCTGGGCACAGCCCGCAAGCTGCAGGTCAATGAGGAAGCCGGAGCTTTCTCCGGCCTTGCCATGGGGCTTAATGCCCTTGCCACGGCCATCCTGCTGCCCATTGTGTGGTATTGGTTCTTCTAGGCCCCACTACCCAGCAACAAGCTTTACATAAAAACCCCGGACGGTATCACCGTCCGGGGTTTTACTTTATCTAGCGACTGAAAGCCGAGATTAGCGCAGCCAGTTGGTCTTGGTCAGCTCGACCAGCTCTTCACCGCGACCAGACAGGATAGCGCGCATCATATAAACGCTGAAGCCCTTGGCATGCTCGACCTTGATCTTCGGCGGCATGGCAAGTTCCTGCTTGGCGACCATGACGTCCATCAGACCTGGCCCCGGTTTGGCAAGGAATTCTTCCATTTTGGCTGGCAGATCTGCGTCATTTTCCACGCGCATGCCGTCAATACCAATGGCCTCGGCGATCTTGACGAAATCGGGATCATTGAGATCCGTATCATCGGAGATATAGCCACCAGCTTTCATTTCCATGGCGACAAAGCCCAGAGACCGGTTATGAAAGACAACCATTTTCACCGGCAGGTTAAGCTGTTTGATGGTGAAAATATCACCCATCAGCATGGAAAAACCGCCATCGCCGCAAAGAGCAATGACCTGACGGTCCGGGCAAGCGGCCTGAGCGCCGATAGCCTGTACCATGGCGTTAGCCATGGAGCCATGGTTGAAGGAACCGATCAGATTGCGCTTGCCGTTCATTTCCAGATAACGGGCAGCCCATACGGTCGGCGTGCCAACATCTGCGGTAAAGATTGCGTCTTCTGTTGCTTTCTCGCCAATAACCTTGGCCAGATATTGCGGGTGGATGTCACTGTTCTTGCCAGCAGGCTTTGCCAGCTCATCCAGTCCTTGACGGGCTTTCTTATAGTGCTTCTTGGCAGTGACCAGAAAGCTGTCGCTGATTTTCGGCGTCAGCTTTGGCAGCAGGGCCTGAATGGTCGGCTTGATGTCACCAACAATGCCCAGATCAAGCTGCGTGTGAGCCCCAAGCGCTGACGGATTGATGTCAATCTGCACGATCTTGGCATTTGCCGGATAGAAGGCCCGATAAGGGAAGCCCGAACCGAGGATGACCAGCGTGTCGGCATTTTCCATGGCGTGATAGCCCGACGAGAAGCCAATCAGGCCGGTCATGCCGACATCATATGGATTGTTCCATTCGACATGTTCCTTGCCGCGCAGGGCATGAACGATTGGCGACTTCAGGGTTTCGGCCAGCTGGATCAATTCATCATGTGCACCAGCACATCCAGCCCCGCAAAGAAGCGTGACACGGGAGGCGACATTGAGAAAATGAGCCAGATTGTCGATTTCTGCTTCAGCAGGCACAGTGACCGGCAGAGACGGATTGGTCCAGCGAACATCAACATTCTCAGGCATCGGCTTGAGGGCGATATCACCGGGCAGAACTACAACGGCAACGCCTTTTTTCAAAATCGCGTTGCGCATGGCCAGCTCCAGCACATATGGCATCTGCTCAGGCGTGCTGACCAACTCGCAATAGACGCTACATTCCTTGAACAGCTCTTGCGGATGAGTTTCCTGAAAATAGCCTGCGCCGATTTCGGAGGAAGGAATGTGGGCGGCGATGGCAAGAACCGGCACATGGTTACGCTGGCAATCAAACAAGCCGTTGATCAGATGCAGGTTTCCCGGTCCACAAGAGCCCGCGCAAACGGATAGTTCACCGGTCAGGTGTGCTTCCGCACCCGCCGCAAATGCTGCAGCTTCCTCGTGACGCGTGCCCATCCAGCGGATTTTCTTTTGTTTGTGAAGGCTGTCGCTGATCCCGTTCAGGGAATCACCGGTTACGCCCCAGATCCGCTCGATACCTGCCTCGGCAAGCGTTCTGGCAACGAAATTGGCTATAGATTCGCTCATGTTATATCCCTTGGTCTTCCAATTTTCACCCATAAGGACGTCAGGCGATCATGTGAAACGGGGCTCACGAAAGCGAGGAAGGCAATCTTGCGGGTCCCGGACATCCGCCAATGTCCAGATGAGTGCTAAATAGCTCATCAAATATGGATCTCTCTTGTCACTCGTCAGGGGCTTTGAAGAGTATGGCGGGCGGCGAATAGAGATTAGAATTGATCCAGTATGCAGCTATAGATATCGGCCCAAACGAGCCAATCGACAAGAAGCAATCGACGAATGCGGACATGCGTTCAGCGCATAACTTGATTCATGAAAGATGCATATTTGCATCCTTCAAAAATCATGGCTGCGCTCATGAAAGAAAATCTATCGATATTACAGCATCTTATGCAAGCTCGCTTGCTTCAATCGCGGCGTTCAGATCCTTGCCCAGCGCTTCAAATACAGCGCGGACGATGCCGTCAGCATCAAGACCATTCTCCGCATACATGGCATCAGGTTTGCCATGGTTGGTATAATGATCTTGCATGGTAAGGGATCGGATCTTGAGATTGCCATCGAGCGCACCTTCGGCTGCGAGCAGATGGAGCACCTGAGAGCCAAAGCCCCCGATAGCCCCTTCTTCGATGGTAATCAGCATATCGTGTGTGCCAGCCAGTTTCAGGATCATCTCCCGATCCAGAGGCTTGGCGAAACGTGCATCGGCGACGGTCGTGCTCAGACCATAGCCTTCAAGGCGTTCGGCCGCTTTCATGCTTTCGGCAAGGCGCGTGCCCAAAGACAGAATGGCAACCTTGCTGCCTTGCTTGACGATGCGCCCCTTGCCGATTTCCAGCGGAACACCCTCTTCAGGAATTTCCACGCCAACACCCTCGCCGCGCGGATAGCGGAAAGCAATGGGGCCATCATCATAAGCGCTTGCTGTGGCCACCATATGCACCAGTTCCGCTTCATCGCTCGCGGCCATGACAACCATGTTCGGCAAGGAGGCCATAAAGCCGATATCGTAAGCGCCAGCATGGGTTGGTCCATCGGCGCCGACAAAGCCAGCCCGATCAATCGGGAAGCGCACCGGCAAATTCTGGATGGCAACGTCATGCACCACCTGATCATAGGCGCGCTGCAAAAATGTGGAATAGAGCGCACAGAAGGGCTTGAGCCCCTCGCACGCAAGACCGGCGGCAAAGGTCACCGCATGTTGTTCGGCGATGCCTACATCAAACGTGCGGTCGGGAAACTCTTTTTCGAAGATGTCAACCCCCGTGCCCGATGGCATGGCCGCAGTGACGGCAACGATCTTCTTGTCCTTGGCCCCTTCTTTGGCAAGGCTTTCACCAAAGATTCTGGTGTAGCTCGGTGCATTGCTTGGAGGCTTTAGCTGTGCGCCAGTCACCACATCAAAGCGGCTGACGCCGTGATATTTGTCGCTGGCATGTTCGGCGGGTGCGTATCCCTTGCCTTTCTGGGTGACGATATGCACCAGAATCGGGCCCTTGTCCGTGTCACGAACATTCTTCAGGATTGGCAGCAAATGTTCCAGATTATGACCATCAATCGGGCCGACATAGTAGAAACCAAGCTCCTCAAACAGAGTACCACCGGTTACGAAAGACCGGGCGAACTCTTCAGCTTTGGCGGCCTTTTCCTTGAAAAAGCGCGGCAGCTGATGGGCGAGCTGCTTTGCAACGTCGCGCAAGGACAGGAATGTCTTGCCGGAGATGAGGCGAGCCAGATAGGCGCTCATGGCCCCTGTCGGCGGTGCAATGGACATGTCGTTGTCGTTGAGAATAACGATCAGGCGGCTATCAAGTGCACCAGCGTTGTTCATGGCTTCATAAGCCATACCGGCGCTCATGGCACCATCGCCGATGACTGCAATGACATTGCGCTTTTCGCCCATCAGTTCCGAGCCGACCTGCATGCCAAGGCCTGCGGAGATGGAGGTAGAACTGTGGCCCGTACCGAAGGGATCAAACTCGCTCTCAGCGCGTTTGGTAAAGCCCGACAGGCCATCCGGCTGGCGCAGGGTGCGAATCCGATCCCGCCGACCGGTCAGTATCTTGTGCGGATAGGATTGATGTCCGACGTCCCAGATGACGCGGTCATGGGGCGTATTGAAAACATGGTGCAGCGCGACCGTCAATTCCACGACACCCAGACCGGCTCCCAAGTGCCCACCCGTCACGGACACAGCATCAATGGTCTCGGCGCGCACATCAGCGGCAAGCGCCTTGAGCTCAGCCATGGTCATGGAACGCATATCTTCGATGGACTTGATGCTGTCGAGAGTGGGAGTCTTTGACAATTCCGTCACCTGTTTTCTGCGGCGTGAGTGTTATCTTCACACGCCACTGGTTTCTTTTCCTTTTAAGCCATCAGTTCCAAATTGTGGAGCCCTAATGAACCGCCGGTTTTTACATTTCTCAACTACGTAGTTTACCATACCAAAGGAGCCACTAATAGGGACCTTATATCAAATGGTAAACTGGGCAGGATGAGGTTTGATCTCACGGAACAAACAGAAGCGAGTTGCTGTCCTATATATCTCTGTCTACAGAGAAAGATGCCAGAGAGCAAGCCGGAGAGCCATCGCCAAATGGTCACATTTGCCCTTGTTCTTTTGTCACGGTGAACAATTTTACCCCAAATGGCCCTGCAAGTAGTCGCCATGGCATTTATCAAGCGCGTTGAATGCGGCATTTTAACGATCTAGGGCCAAAAGATGCGCGCCAGAAAAAGGCACTTTCCCGCTTTTTCCGCAGTGAAAGCAACAGCCCTTTTAAACCCAGTAGCTCGAAGAACATGCGTACTACACCTTATTGACGCACGCGTGCAACTACGGCATCTTCACGCAGGAACATTTAGTGAACATTTGACAATTATTGGAGCATCTCATGAATAGCGAACCACCGGTCATCATGGCCCATGTATCAGCGGGAACGAACGATTTTCCCAAGGCTAAAGAATTTTACAAGGCTGTGCTGGCGACCATTGGTGCCAAGGTCATCATGGAGGTTGATGTACCCGGCGAGGTGGGGGCCATTGCCTTTGGCAAGACCCATCCTGAATTCTGGGTTCAGACACCTTACGACGAACAGACAGCCAGCGCGGGCAACGGCACCCATTTTGCGTTTTTGGCCCTTAGCAAAGAGGCCGTGCATGCCTTTTGGGACAAGGCACTGGAAATGGGCGCAACGCCGGACGGGGAACCCGGCCCTCGCCCTGAATATAGTGAAGCCTATTATGGCTGCTTCCTGCGCGACCTCGATGGCAACAAGATCGAAGCCATGTATTGGGAGGCACACGAACAGTTTGATGGCTGATCAACAAATCCACTGAGCTTTGCAACGATTGGCAGGGTGCATTGGAGATGTTCCCCTGCCAATTACCCCTTCGGCCTCCTACGCATAGCCTTGAAGACGACGATGTGATAAGGCTCTTTGTCCCCTTTGTGCGTCAGTCGGCTTTGTCTTGCCCGGATAGCCATTGCATCACTCCATCTTCAGGTCTTGCCATGTTCGATCATTTTCCCTTTGTTGCCATCATTCTTGCGCTTGCGGCTTTGACCATGGCTCCGGGCATGGATACGGTGCTTGTGTTGCGCAATGCAGCCCGTGGCGGTTTCTCCGATGGGTTCACCACCAGCTTCGGCATCTGCACAGGACTGTTTGTGCATGCAACGATTTCCGCCTTGGGGCTGTCGGTGATCCTTTTGCAATCGGCCTATTTGTTCATGCTGCTCAAATTCGCGGGCGCGATCTTTATCGTCTATCTCGCCTTTCAGTCTCTGCTCGCAGCATGGCGCGGCAGCGGCTTGGTTGTCACCAGCGATGGTGCACGGAAAGTCTCTCTCTTCACGTCCTATCGTGAGGGCATTCTTTCCAATGTGCTCAACCCCAAGCCAATCCTCTTTTACATGATGTTTCTGCCCCAATTCATCGACCCGGCCCAATCGGCCCTGTGGCAATCCCTGCTCGTTGCCGGCATTCATTTTCTGCTTGGTATGATCTGGCAAGGAGGACTGGCGCTCATGGTCCACAAGGCGCGCCGTTTTCTTGCCCGCCCTTTCATCGCTCGTGGGCTCAACGGCGCAACGGGGCTTTTGCTGCTCGGCTTCGGCATCAAGCTGGCGCTGACGCACCGCTAAACCCTGCGCTCATTTGCTGTTTCTGAGCTAAATGCGGGAGCATTGCACCTGGTCAGAGCAGAGTAAACAATCGCCTCATCCTTAAGCCGCATGTGCAGTTTCGTCCGGTTGACTTGCCCCAAGAGCTGTGAAAACTGAAAGATACAGCTTGGTAAAACTGACAGATCCGCCCATTCGCGACAGGATAAGCCGATGAAGAAACTCACTCGTATCATCTCTTGGGCTCTCAGCCTGATCATGGCCATCGCATTGGGGGGGCTTGTTTTTTCCTGGTACGGCGAAGAACTGCGGGTTCAGAAGACACAGGATGGGCAGACCGACGTGAAAATTGGCGGAGACTTTTCTCTCACCGATCACACCGGCAAGCCCGTGACCTATGCCGATTTTGCCGACAGACCGCTGGCGATCTATTTCGGCTATACCTTCTGTCCGGACGTTTGCCCAACAACCCTGAGCGAAATGACACTGTGGGTGGAAGAGCTTGGTGAAGATGCCCCAAAACTGAATTTTGTCTTTGTCACGGTCGATCCAGAGCGGGACACGCAAGAAGCAATGGGCGACTATGTGGGAGCCTTTTTCGATCAGCTGATCGGCCTTAGAGGCACCCGTGAACAAACCGATTCGGTTATCAAGGCTTACAAGGTCTATGCCAAAAGGGTTGATGATGGCAGCGACGATGGGGACTATGTGATGGACCACACGGCATCCGTGTTCCTGATGAAAAAGGGTGGAGATTTCTCCGGCACGATAGCCTTTGGGGAAGAGCACGACAGCGCTGTGAAAAAGCTGCGTAACCTGATTGCCAGTGCCGATTAGGGGCCTGAACTTTTGTAACCTCGGCCATCGGCCTTGATTTGCCGATTTCCTATCGCTATTGACTGGCATGACTTTATGCCGGTGCGGGCTTTGTTTGAGCCTTGCGTCATCGCATCCGTGTCTGCCTGAATAGGTTAACCGAGGACATTATCTATGGAAAAACTGCGCCTTGATCAGGCTTTGGTGGAGCGCGGACTTTGTGCGAGTCGCGCTCGGGCGCGGGATGCCATCAAGCGCGGTTTTGTGACGGTTGGTGGTCAGCCTGCCTCCAAGGCCAGCCAGATGGTGGGACCTGAAGCTGCTCTTGCGATCAACGATCCGGCAGGGAGCTATGTTTCTCGCGCGGCGTTGAAGCTGATCGGCGGGCTGGATCATTTCGGCTTTGATCCTTCAGGACGCATAGCCGTCGATATCGGCGCGTCAACGGGTGGCTTTTGTCAGGTGTTGCTGGAACGCGGTGCCAGCTCTGTCTATGGCATCGATGTTGGCCACGATCAGATGCATCCGAGTCTTCTGGAAAACCCTAACCTGCACTCGCTGGAAGGCATCAACGCGCGCGCGCTGGACCGAAGCCATGTGCCAGAGCCGTTTTCTGTGCTGGTGAGTGATGTTTCCTTCATCTCGCTGAAGCTTGCCCTGCCCGCAGCGCTCGGCATGGCTGAGCCGGGGGCATTTGCCGTGTTGCTTGTCAAACCCCAGTTCGAGGTGGGCAAAAAGGGTATTGGCAAAGGCGGTTTGGTGCGCGATGAAGCGGAAGGGGAAAGAGCCGCCCGCGCCATTTCAGATTGGCTGGCCGGTGACGAAGAGGTGTGCTGCCAAGGCTGGCGCGTTCTGGACCTCATCCCCTCTCCCATTCTGGGAGGCGATGGCAACAAGGAATATCTGCTTGGCGCAGTAAAGGACGAGTAGGCCGCCAAGCCATCCGCAAGTATCGGCCTTGATGAAATGGGGCAGACTACATCCATATGCTCAGCAAGAGACCGGCGAAGATGATCCAACCGATTTGCGTGTTGGATCTAAACAGCGCCAGACACTGGCTTGCATTGGAAATATCCAGCTTCCAGATTTGCCAGCCCATATGCACTGCCGCCACTGTCAAGCCAAGGAAAGCGGGCCACGATACACCTGAAAAAGCAAAGCTGGCAGCCATGCACAGCACCATGACACCATAGAAAAAGATCAGCCATCCCCGCGTGTTGTCTGCAAATAGCAGAGCGGTGGATTTAACCCCGATCATGACATCGTCTTCCTTGTCCTGATGGGCATAGATGGTGTCGTAACCGATCGTCCAGACAATGGCCCCCAGATACATAAGCACCGGCGCAAATGTCAGCTGGCCGGTTATGGATGTCCAGCCAACAAGAGCCCCCCATGAAAAGGCCAGCCCGAGCACCAATTGCGGCCAATGGGTGATCCGCTTCATGAAAGGGTATATGGCAACAACGCTGAGTGAGGCAAACCCGAGCCAGATCGTATATTCGTTGAACTGAAGCAGCACGACCAGGCCGATAAGCAACTGGGCGCAGAGCCATCCCCAAGCGCGACCGCGCGACACCTGATGGCTGGGAAGAGGCCTTGAGCGGGTACGCTCAACCTTTTCGTCGATGTCCTGATCAACGATATCGTTATAAGTGCACCCGGCCCCGCGCATGACAACGGCACCCAGCCAGAAAGCTATCCCATACCACAGAATCCGTTCAAGCGATGGCAATGAGCCACTTTGTGCTGTTGCAACAGCAAGCGTCAACGACCATAAACACGGCCACAACAGCAGCCACCAGCCGATCGGGCGCTCCAGCCGAGACAAGCGCGCATAGGGGCGGAACCATTGTGGCAGCAGCGTATCTGCCCAGTGGCCACGCACAGCATCTGCCACGCGTCCATCACCCAGTGTCACCTGATCCTTCATAAAATCGTCCTTGGTCATTGATCGTGAGCCGAAAAGGAGACCCCTCATTCTGCTAAGACCTTTGCCCGAAGCATGGGGTAACGTCAACCACTCATATTGTATTGTATTGTATTAGATTTGCATCGTTTTGTATTATTGAGAGCAATTCCAAACAATCCTGAATGGCCCCCTCATATGCTGCACCAAGCTTATGCCGAATCCCGCGCCTGAATATGACGCGCAACAGACTTTCCCCATGGTTCCACCACATAGCCACCAGAAACGGACAGTTTCTGCTTCCCTGTTGCCTTTTTGGCGTTCGAGTTTAGCTTTTGCAGCAACATTTGAGCTGGTGACCGCTTGTAGACTTGATTTTATTGCGGGTGAAGGGTAGCAGACTTGCACCTGTCATATTCATTCTTTGCGAGCCTTGCGATAGGCTCCGAGATCTTATCAAAAGGTGGCCCAGATGACTGATCGGCTCAACGTTCTTCTCATCGGCTCTGGCGGACGCGAGCACGCGATTGCCTACGCTCTGAAGAAATCCCCCCGTCTTGATGCGCTTTATGTTGCTCCGGGTAATGCTGGTCTTCGGCCTCTGGCTCAGACAGCAGATATCGCGGTAAGCGATCACGATGCGGTTATCGCCTTTTGCAAGGCCAACGCCATTTATTTTGTCATTGTCGGGCCAGAGGCTCCGCTGGTCGATGGCCTTGTCGATAGCCTGAGCGCGGCGGACATTCTCGCGTTCGGCCCCTCCAAGGAAGCGTCTCAGCTGGAAGGTTCCAAGGGATACACCAAGGATCTTTGTGCAGAGTTTGATATTCCCACTGCCGCTTATGCCCGTTTTGGCGATTGCGCCTCTGCCCTTGCCTATCTCAAGGATCATCCCGCCCCTATCGTGATCAAGGCTGACGGTCTGGCCGCTGGCAAAGGAGTCACGGTAGCCATGAGCGATGAAGAAGCGGAAGCTGCTGTCAAAGAATGCTTCGATGGGGCATTTGGGGACGCAGGTGCGGAAGTCGTAATCGAGGCATTTTTGCAAGGGGAAGAAGCGAGCCTATTTGCGCTTTGTGATGGCACGACCGCGTTGCATCTTGCCTCTGCACAGGATCACAAGCCCGTTGGCGAGGGCGACACCGGCCCCAATACTGGCGGCATGGGGGCTTACAGCCCGGCACCCGTCATGACCGACGCCTTGACCGAAGAGGTTATGGAAAAGATTGTCCGGCCGACGATCAACGGCATGGCCAGCCGTGGTGCGCCATTCAAGGGCATTCTGTTTGTGGGATTGATGATCACGAAAAATGGCCCTGAATTGATCGAATATAATGTTCGTTTTGGCGATCCTGAATGCCAGACCCTGATGATGCGCCTTGAGAGCGATCTGCTGGAACTGCTGCTGGCAGCTGCCAAGGGTGAGCTCAAGGGTGTTGAAGCCAGCTGGTCCGATGACGTTGTCATGAATGTCGTACTGGCGACAAAAGGCTACCCGGGCTCCTATGAAAAAAACACCGTGATTGACGATCTTTCCGCAGCCGAAGCTCTGGAAGGGGTAACCATTTTCCACGCTGGCACCGCAGAGAAAGACGGCAAGCTGGTAGCGACCGGCGGACGCGTTCTCAATGTTTGCGCTCGTGGCAAATCTGTTACCCAAGCGCAGGCGCTGGCCTATAAGGCAGTGGATGCTGTGCGTTGGGACAATGGCTTCTGCCGCCGCGATATTGGCTGGCGTGCCGTTGCACGAGAGAAAAATGCGCAATAGCTCAAAGAGATTGCTCACGCCTTGACGGCAGCTCAAAACTGATTTCAAAAAACCGCTGAGGCATAAACCACAGCGGTTTTTCTTTGTTTCAAATGGCTCCGGTGCTTTGAACGCAGAACCGCCGATCGGGGCAGCCCAACCTTCAGGCAGTCGCTTATCTGCGCCGCAGAATAAACCAATAAACCGACCCGCCGCCGATCACGAGCACGGCGCAAATACCGATAAGTGCTGAACGGGCCCAATAGCTCAGGCCAGCGAGCCCATGTGACACATCAAAGAAAGGTGACATTGCCAAAAGCAGAATGTCGCCGGACCAGTGAGCCAAGATACTCAAACCATCAGTGATAAAGCCAAATGCGAGAGAGAGGATGAACAGCAGACCCGAAGTCAAACTCAAGACGCGTCCAATGAAGGAAGATTTTTCCCGCTCTTGAGCCAGCTTCTCTTCATGCAGATACAAGACTTCCGGATCGGTTCCACCCCGTTCCACAAAAGCCATATGCCCACCAGAGGACGCTTTAATCTCTTTGATCTGGTCGAGATTGAGACTTTTCGCCCTTGCCGATGTATCGGCATTCAGCGATGCAATATTCATTGCCGTGGTCTCTCCTGCCTTTACCTCATAGACTTCTGTTTCGAGCTTATTGCGGACTTCAACCACACCTTCATGCACGCGAACCTTGGCCCATTTATCATCGATTGAGACCGTAAACTCGGTTCCCTTTACCGCAGCAACCATATAGGGCGTTTCAACCTGAAAATGCAGTCTCTTCTGCTTGTCTACAGCCAGAGTGATCGTACCCTTCTTCTGACGGATCACGGTCATATTGGGATTGCGCTCGCGCTCACCAGGCAGGCTGAGCTCTGTGTTCGAGCCAACCTGAATGCGCTGTTTGCCGTTGGTCATTTGCAGGCGCGTGCGCGCGCCAGTCATAAGGGTTTGTCCGGCAAACAGAACACGCCCCTTTTTGATCCACATTGGTTCGTGCCCTGGCGTTTCTATGCGCGCAGAACCACTAATTTTGGCGATTTTCCAGATATCGGATATTGCATCATCCAAGCCCTGAGCTTGAACGGCAGGGGCATGAAGCAAAATCATTGCAACGATAGAGGCGATGTATGCCCGCACGACGAGGTCTCCTGATCGTCAGAATTTGACTACTTTAAATTTGTGTCAAAAAAACGCACAACTTTTCCAACAAATTGATTTACAACAACAATTTGTCATCAACATTCACAAGCTCGCCCTAACCGGCATTAAATTTACCATTTTTGTGTAAACATATTCCAAATTTTTAATTCCAATAGTTTATTCAAATTACCGAATTTTATAATTTGTCATTCATTACAGATTATCTGGAATTTCATGCCTCAAACTTGCTTTCCTTGGCATTTGGCGTCATTGCTGAGCGGGCATGGTGGTCTTTTGCTATAAGAACAGGTTTGAACATCTTTTCATCCTGCAGAAGAAAACGGACTACGACAAACCAGACCGAATCCGATAAATCTGCTAAGACAATCGCATTTGGTGCGCTTTCATGCCCGATTTCGGCTAAAGCGCAATGACGGAGGGCCTTTGGCGCGGTGACTGATCCTGTTGAAATTACAATTGACGAACTTGGCGGCAAAGGAGACGGGATCGCCTATCACAGTGGCGGGAGCCTTTTTGTTCCCTTTGCGTTGGCCGGAGAGCGCGTGCGCGTAACCCCCATGGGGGACCGGGGCGAACTCGAAGAGATCATCACCCCTTCACCGGACCGGGTGGACCCTGTTTGCTCATTGTTCCGAACATGCGGCGGTTGCACCATGCAGCATCTGGGTGAAGAGCTTTACCGGAGCTGGAAAGCAGGTCTTGTTAAAGATGCCCTTTCCGCTCGCGGGTTCGACGATATAAAGATCAACGATCTGATGACCACAAAGCCGGGCCAACGGCGCCGCGCCGTGCTGACGGCTCGTCTTATCGGGCGGCGCTTGCTCTTTGGTTATCACGAAGCAAAATCTGCAAGGGTCGTCGATGTGGATCATTGTCCGCTGCTCGTTCCAGCGCTCAATAAGCTGTTGCCGCAGCTGGCTGATTATCTGCCGCTCTTTGTGACCAAAAAGCATGAGGCGCGCATCACACTGCTGATGACCCATTCCGGCGTGGATCTGGGACTTGATGATGTGAAGGACATGCGCAATGGACAGGATTATCTGAAAGCCGTTGAAATGGCTGAGAAGCTTGATCTTGCACGGCTATCGGCTAACGGCGAGGTGTTGCTGGAACGCCGCCCGCCGATACTCAAAATGGGCAGTGCCGAGGTCAGCCCACCTGTTGGCGCTTTTGTTCAGGCTGAAGAAAGCGCCGAGCGGGCCATGGCAAAGCTCGTTCTGGAGAGCGTTGGGGAGGCAAAAAAGGTTATTGATCTCTTTTGCGGATCCGGTACCTTCGCGCTGCGTCTTGCAAAAAAGGCTCAGGTCTGGGCGTTGGAAAGCGAAGACGCTGCGCTTAAATCTCTTGAGAAGGCATGGCGCTTTGGCGATCAGCTCAAGGGCATAAAAATGGAACGCCGCGATTTGTTCCGCCGCCCGGTGCTTGCCGCTGAAATGAAGAAATTCGATGCTCTGGTTTTTGACCCGCCACGCGCTGGAGCAAAGGCACAGTGTGAGGAGATTGCCAAATCCAAGGTGCCCATAGTGGTCGCCGTTTCGTGCAATCCCGGCACTTTGGCCCGCGATCTTCGCATATTGGTGGATGGTGGATACAAGATCGTTTCGGTTACACCAGTCGATCAGTTCCTATTTTCTCCGCATGTAGAATGCGTGGTAACGCTGAAGCGTTAAGCGGCACCAAATCATCCTGTCGGGCGCCATGGTGGTACAAATTCTATTGATTTTCTTGCCGATGGTGCCGACAACTGATGCATGGCGTCACTTACATAGGTAAAAACTCAGCTTTTCCAAGCGATGGACTTGATCTCGCCACGAAGCTGACTAGATATCTCATGAAATACCGCAGGGGTGCAAAGTGCGGCCCGGAACTGGAAAGGTCATCAACAGATGGTCCACTTTAAGCGATGGGTGATCATCGCCTTCGCTATCGCGCTGTTTTTGATCGGGCTGGCCTCTGTTTGGACACCTGTGCCTATTGGCGCGATTCTGATGACCTTCGCCACCTTTTTGCTCATTGCCAACAGCCGAAAGGGGCGCGCTTTCGTGCGCGGTGCACGACGACGTTTCAAGATTATCGACAAGCAGATGCGCTGGTTTGAAGCCCGCAGCAAGGCAAAGATGGTCAGGGTACTCAAGACCACCCAGCCGCTCGAATCTCGCCTGCGCTATGGCAACAAGAATATCGAGCGATAAACCCCAATTCTGTTTATGTGCAAGGCTTTACGGTGTGCTCTGCGCTTGTTTCCCAAGTCTGTTCAAGATAGCCCAAAGAAGTAGGCTTTGTCTTTATAGTGTCATACAGCCAGCATAATTGAGATACACCAGCTCAAGGAGCATGATGCTTGGGATACATCTCTTATCGTCTTTTGCAAGAGCTGTATATCATTAAAGGTTTGGCCGTTTTCAAGCATAAGCATTCGGGGTGTTTATAGGGAGCCTGAACGGTGATCTCGAATCTCAGACAGTGGGCTATTTTGAGCTTCGCCTTTGTTTGCCTGATTGGTGGTTTGGCGACCGTATGGCTGCCGATCCCGACCGGCGTGCCTTTGCTGGCGCTTAGCGCTTTCCTCATTATCGCAAACAGCCGAATAGGCCGAAACAATGTGCGCCGCTTGCGCAAGCATGTTGACTGGCTGGATCTGGCTGTTGTCTGGATCGAAGAACGCACCGGGCGCACGTTTGGGCGGGTTTTGAAGACCACGCGCCCGTTGATGACCCGCCATCGCAAGAAAGCTGAAATGGCCGCAGCGACTTCAACGAGTAAGGGGCAAGCGCAAACTGAAAACACAAATCGTGATGCGCATGACAGTTGATGGCGCCAGTTAGCTGCCAAATGAAATCGTAAACGCTTTATTCCCTTTTGCAAGCAAGGCGATATTGTTCAGCCTTCCTCACAACGCAGCCGCTGTATTCTGCAAGAGAAAATTGCAGAAATACGCTCTTCCTACCCTACCAAGGACGCCTTGTGCAGCCGTTCGCAGATGAGTATCTTTAGATATTAAATTAAATGCAGACGCTTTAGTGGGGGGCGGCTATGCAAACGATTTCCAGTGCCAAAAACTCTCGCTCAATGGCAACCATTGCGATTGAATGAGAGAGTGATCTGATCAGGATAACGCCATGTACAAACCCATCGTCAAAGTAATCGAAGTGCCGACCGATGCAATGTCCGCCTACAAACGGTTCACGATGGATATGGGTATGTGGTGGCCGCTCGATACCCGCTCTATCTCGATTCATAGCACCGGCGTTCCTGCCAAGCGACTGGAGACTGATCCAGTCGCCGGTGGCGCGATTATAGAAGTGAGTGCCGATGATACCCGCCATGTCTGGGCCAGCTTTGCTGATTGCGATGCGCCCCGCTCCGTCGCCATCATCTTTCACATGGGCCAGCCTCTGGAATATGCGACGCGGCTGGTTGTCAGCTTCATTGAAACCCATCCACACCAGACGCTTGTCAAACTGGTTCATGGGGGCTGGAAAACCTATGGCCCGTTGGCTCCCATGATGCGCAAGGGATATGATGCTGGCTGGGACGAGATTTTCTGCCTCCACTATGCCCGCGCCTGCGAGAAAACGCGTTATTTGAAACGCGCCTAACCGCTCTAAAAGAGCTAGACTGACGATGCCATCCATGAATCAAAATGCCCGACCAAACTGATCGGGCATTTTTCATTTCAGTTGCTTGTTGCGATCAGGCCAAGATCCATGACTCCAGCCCTGACCTCTGCCTCTGTGAGTGGCAGATCAGAGACCCAGAATGCTTTCAGGGGATACAAAGTCATAGCCAAGAGCCTTGGCGACAGCTTCATAAGTAACCTTGCCATCATGCACGTTGAGGCCGGTGCGCAGATATGGATCGGCCTTGCAAGCCTCTACCCAGCCCTTGTTGGCCAGAGCCAGAGCAAATGGAAGAGTTGCGTTGTTGAGCGCGAAGGTGGAAGTGCGCGCTACGCAGCCCGGCATGTTGGCAACGCAATAGTGAACCACACCATCAACCACATAGGTTGGATCGGAGTGTGTGGTTGCCTTGGACGTTTCAAAGCAGCCGCCCTGATCGATGGCAACGTCCACGACAGCAGAGCCCGGACGCATGGTCTTGATCATATCAGCGGTTACCAGCTTGGGTGTTTCCGCACCGGGGATCAGCACCGTGCCGATGACCAGATCAGCCTTGGCAACCAAGCGAGCGATATTGCCCTTGTTGGAGTAGACGGTTTTGATGGCGGAGCCAAAACGGTCGACAGCGGCGCGCAATGCGTTGGTGTTGCGGTCGACCATGGTGACGTTTGCGCCCATGCCCAGAGCGACGCGTGCAGCGTTGGTGCCGGATACGCCAGCGCCAATGATGACGACTTCAGCAGGATCAACACCGGGTACGCCACCGAGCAGAATGCCCATGCCGCCGCCAGTATTTTCCAGCGCCTGGGCACCGACCTGAGGAGCCAGACGACCAGCAACTTCAGACATCGGGAACAGAAGCGGCAGAGCGCCGGTCGGGGACGTTACGGTTTCATAGGCAATGCAGGTTGCGCCCGACTTGATCAAGTCTTCGGTCTGGGCAGCATCCGGAGCCAAATGCAGATATGTGAAGAGAAGCTGACCGGGGCGCAGCTTGGCGCGCTCAACAGCGAGGGGCTCCTTGACTTTGACGACCATCTCGGCCTTGGCGAAGATTTCGTCGGCAGTGGCGGCGATTTTCGCGCCTGCCGCAGCATAGTCCTCGTCAGAACAGCCAATACCGGCACCGGCATTGGTTTCAATCAGGACTTCATGGCCATTGGCGACCAGTTCCAGAACAGAAGAAGGGACCAGACCAACGCGGTCTTCATGGTCTTTGATTTCTTTAGGGCATCCGATAAGCATCGTTGACATCTCCGTGGTGATTGCAGCCATTGCGCCTTTTTATTGCGATGCGGCGGTATGAATGGACCGGCGACACCTTTTTCGGGACGCTTCTGGGAATTCGAAGAACATATCAATCATGACGCAATTTATGCGCAATGTTCCGCGAAATACGCTTGTTTCACCAATGTTTTTTCGCATATAATTGCTTAATTCTTAAAAAGGCTAGAATTATATGCAGCTTGATCAACTAGACAAACGAGACCGCCAGATCCTTAATCTTCTTCAGGATAATGGGCGGGTTAGCAATGCGGAACTGGCAGAGAAGGTCAATCTCTCGCCTTCGGCATGCCTGAGGCGGGTCAAGCAGCTGGAAGACAGCGGCCTTGTGGAAGGCTATCACATGCAGCTGGATCTGAAGGCCTGCGGCATGTCCGGGGCTGCTTTCGTCTTTGTTACCCTTGATGGACAGGGGCGCGAGGCTTTGGCTCGCTTCGAACGCGCCATCAAGGATATCAACGAAATTCAGGATTGTTATCTGCTGGCGGGACAGTATGACTATCTGTTGCGCGTTATCTATCGCAACGCGGCCGATTTGGAGCGGATCCACCATGACATCCTTACCAACCTGCCCGGCGTTGTGCGCGTCAATTCAACCCTGACATTGAGAGCGGTCAAGCACACAAGCAAATTGGAGGTTTGAAGCCGCGCTCACGCAGACAGCGGGAAGCGAACAACGATGGTCAATCCGCCACCTTCGGTGTCACCCAGCTCTAGTGTGGCGTTGTGGCTTTGAGCGGCCCTGCGGGCAATCGCCAACCCCAATCCGAAGCCGGACTTATCGTTCATGGTCCGCGCCTTATCGCCACGCGCAAAGGGTTCCAGCAGATGGAGCTTGTCTTCCTGAGCAATGCCGGGACCATGATCAATGACCTTGAGGCAGGCGAAGTCGGCCTCTTTGGTCAAAGAAAGCTCACAACTACCCGCATATTTGATGGCGTTATCGATGAGATTGTCTACCATGCGCATTAGGTCGTTGGGTTTGGCAAGGATCGTTACATTCGTATAATCTACCAGCTCAACCGCCTCACCCGCGTCACTCCACTCATTGGCCAGACTGTCAACCAGGCTGCTGAGTTCGAGGCGAACCGGCTCCTCTTCCATATCGCCCTTACTAAAATATGTCATCAGGCGCTTGAGCAATCCATCCATCATGGTGAGATCGCGCAAGAAAGCCAGCTTGAGTTCTTCCGGCTCGACTGTGTCGGCCCTCAGTCTCAGGCGCGTTACAGGCGTGCGCAAATCATGGCCAACAGCGGCAAGCATACGGGTGCGGTCATCAATCAGCTGATGGATGCGATCCTGCATCTTGTTAAGGGCGGTTGCCGCAACACGCAGCTCCGTCGGCCCGGCAACTTCAGCCTTTTTGGGTGTCGCATTTTCCTTTGCGATATTGTTGGTGGCCTGAGCCAGCCGACGCAAAGGTCGAATAAGAAAGATGATTGCCCAAAGCAGCAACAGAGACATGCACACGAGGGTAAAGACAAATATGTTTTCAAGTGCATGATTGGGTGGCGAGTTAGAACTGATGACGATGCTGGCGCTAATGACCTTGTCATCGGGCCGTCTGGCAAATATTGTAACCTTCATCTGGTCGTTTTGAAGCTTTTCTACCTCGCGCGCGAATGGCAAGCCCACTTCTTGTGGGTTTGATAACCAATCCGGTACGCCCGGCTTGGGCGGAGACGCGGAATAGGGGCGCAAAAAACGCGTTATGCGGTCAAAATAGCTATCGCGGAATGGCTTTGAAGTCTCCTTCAAAAAATGATTACGCCAAGTCCATTCCAAGCCCAAACCGGCGACCTGATCTGACGAATAGACCTTGTAGGATACTTTGGGGTGGGATGCTTCAAGCTCTTTTATTGCTAAAAGAAGCTCATTTTCGGGCAGCCGGGACAAAGCTTCTGCAACACCGATCTGCCGTTCGGAAAATAACATCACTGGAGGCGCAAGAGGAACGTCTCGCGCCGCCTGAACCGAGATATAAATGCCAGTCAGAAACAACACCATCGCCAGAACAAGAAGCACAAGCAACTGCCCGGCAATGGAATTCAAAAAATCAAACCAGCGTCTTTTTATCATATAGTCTCGCGTTGTTCGTGCACTTCGGCAATGAACTCATAACCGCCAGAGCGAACTGTATGAATAAGCTTTTGCCCATCCGGTCCACCTTCCAACTTGCGACGCAAGCGGGAGATCAGAATATCGATGCTGCGCTCGGTTGCTCCCGAGGTGGGGCCTTGGGTAAGCTCAATCAATTGCTCACGCGTCAGAGTAAGGCCTGGACGTTCGCAGAAAACGCGCAATAAATCAAATTCTGCCGGCGTCAGGTGCGTACGCACACCATTATAGTCGGAAAGCTCGCGTTTTCTAACGTCCAACTGCCATTTACCACCGAAGTAAAGAATCGGGGCCTGTACATGGCTATCTTTGATGGCCATTCGGCTTCGACGAAGCATGGCTTTGATTCTCGCTTCCAGTTCGCGAGGATTGAACGGTTTCGACATATAGTCGTCGGCCCCAAGCTCCAACCCGACAACCCTATCAATATCCTCGCCCTTGGCGGAGAGAATTAGAATTGGAATGGTTGAAATCGAGCGTATCCGAGAGCAAATGCTCAAGCCGTCTTCGCCGGGAAGCATGACGTCGAGAAGAATTAGGTCGATACAGCTACGGGCCATAATCGCATCTGCTTCTCTTCCGTTTGAAGCGAGAGAAGCCATCCAGCCGTTGCGCTGCAACAATGCGGCGAGCAGTGTCTGGATTTCGTTGTCATCTTCGATGACCAAAATGTGCATGGTTTTCTGCATGGCGTTTCTTTTTGTTCCGGTAGAATCATCTTTGGCGACTAAACGAACAAAAATCAAAGAAACCTTCTAATTCTTCGCAGATTTCAGCGGTTTTTTGTGTCTATATATTTCTATATCAGGAATCGAAACATATAGAAATTGTCAGAAATATACAGTCAAGTTCCTATTAACAAATTGGTAACACCATCAAACGGCAAATAGAAATCTTGATTTGCAAAGCAAGCCTCAACAACTGCATGCCAATCTGAAGGAAGGTTCAGATGACTACAATAAGTGGGCTGGGTACGGGCACGTTCAGTACCATGCGGGCAATGTCTCCAGAAGATAGAGTGGAACAGGAACTGCAAAGCTTGGTCGATGCTGGCGAAATCAGCACTGATGATCAGGAAGCACTATCGACAGCACTCGATTCAATCAGCAGAGAGATGCGAAGCTCGGCACCAACGGCCGACTCCACACCTCCAAGCAAGGAAGAAATTCAAGAGAAAATTGAAAGCCTGATCGCATCTCAAGTGGAAGCAGGAACGCTCACTGAAGAGCAAGCCGATGAGCTTTCAGACCTATTTGAAGAGGTTGCTCAGGCTCAACCAGGCGGGGCTGGCCCGATGGGCGGGCCCGGTGGCGCTGGAGGACCGCCTCCAGGACCTCCTCCCTCATCAGGAGCCGAAGAGGAAGACGACAGCGAATCCAGCATTTGGAGCCAGACCGATACGACATCGGATACAAGCGCGTCAGATTTGCTGGCTTCATTCCTTGAGCAACTTCAGGAGCAGAATGCTACAGGTTACAGCGCTCAAGGCAATTTCACTGGCCAACAGTCCATGCTCTTCAGCTTTGAAGCCTGATATCGGATTGTTGGGCTGAACAAATGCTCGACTAAAAGAGCTTCCACGATCAGCGCACGACTATTGAAAAATGAAGCTACGTCGCTATCACGCAAAGACCCGCAGCGGCATGATACGGTGCGGGTTAACCGTCATGGAACAGCAGTGACGACAAAATTAAAACAGACGATTTTTCACGTTCAAAACAAGACCGAACAGTTGCTTTGACAAAATTCCTATCGCCGTCAGAAAAAGCATTTTATGCATGATAAGTTCCTCTCTGTAAGGGCTTTCACTCTTACAATCCTCCAAGGCGGCTTTTGTTCCATTCCAATCGCGATCCTTGTCAGATTTAATCACAATTTCTCTCACTTCAAGAGTTTGTGCAATTCTCCGCCGATCAGAAAGCACTTTCCCGAGATTGGCGCAGCCTAGCTAGTTTCAATGTATCAAATCATAATGAGCCAAAACGGGATGTCTGCTTGGCCAATTCCTCATTGTCCGTTCAGACCCAGCTCCCGATTTGAAATGCGCTAGAGCTTTTCACCACCGCTTCAAGCATCAATCCTGCTCGCTGGGTGATGATGCAAAGATAGACGCGAATTCTCGCAGCAATAAGGCACAAGGTAATCCCCCCGTTGCAAACTGTATCAAAGTGTAACCGGGGCATTCGAGGTGCTTTTATCGTGCGGTTCAGGATCGGCCCCAAGATGGATTGGGTGGCATAAAGCGGACTAATCCGAGCGATGATCACAGCGGAGATTTACCCGCATAACGCGCAATGCCGTAAGGCTATTCTTGAATGTCACTCCAGATAATGGAGACGGCACCCTCCACATATCCAAAATTTGACCCTGTAACAAATACCTAAACAGCCATAAAGAAGCCACAATGGGCGCAGTTTTTGATGGATTTTGAAGTGAATGATATCCATAAAATTTGTTTGATCTATTTAATCTATTACGGAACAAAAATAGAACAAAGATCCAACAAATGAATCATAGCCAGAACATTAAAGATTTACCCAGAACATACAGAAAACACAAACAGCTCAACCCTTTTGTAATTTCTAACCTTTTTTATTAAGCTATTCAGCTTAAGTCTCTGTTAATCTTTTTCTGACAATCGGCGCAATATGCCCTCCGTAAAATTGACAGGATTTCATAATGCCTTCAATGACACTCTTGACCAGCGTCGACATCTATTGCGAGCGGACAGACGCAAGCTACTGGTCGGAGCCGGTGAATGCCCTAACCAATCTGCCCTTCATTCTGGCGGCCTTGTGGGCCTGGTGGACCTACCAAAAATTGCAATCGAGAAACGGCGATTCCCGCAATGATATTTTGATCTTGATTGCCATCATTCTGGCGGGCTTGATTGGCATCGGATCTTATTTGTTCCACACCCATGCTCAGGTCTGGTCCTCGTTTGCTGATGTCATTCCGATATGGACATTTGTCGCCTATTATCTGTTCCTTGCGATCTATCGGATCGTGGGCACTTCGCTGGCGAGAGCCTTGCGAATTTACGGCATAACGCTCATTTGCATTTTCGTTGTCCTGTGGGCCTTCTCACGCTTTTTGCTGGCCACCAATGCGGCCGATGCCGGTGGCGACGGACTAAATGGCTCGACGCAATATTTGCCGGGCATTATCGCCCTTTATGGCTTTGCGCTGGCATTGCATATCCGCAAACATGCGGCACGAGGCTGGATTTTCATGGCTGCGGTTGTCTTCACCCTTTCCATTTTCTTCCGAACCATCGATATGACCGTTTGCAGCAGTTTCCCGCTTGGCACTCATTTTCTATGGCACATACTCAATGGGCTTTTCATCGGCTTGCTGCTTCAAACCCTTGTGCGCTATGGGCGGAAGGATGCCGCCTAGTTGGGAAAAGGCGTCGGTTGACCCTTCCCCGCCTCAAGGCGGCAGGTTGGCTTTCGGCATAGTCGCTTGTCATAAGGCATGGACCATTTGAATGCGTAGTGGCTGAAACCCGAGTTTCTCGTAAAAACATTTGGCCCCCTCGTTGAAGGCATAGACATTGAGCATCATTTCGCGCGCTCCATTTTGTCTGGCCCAATCCTCGCAAGCGCTCAAAAGGGCGCGCGCGACACCTTGCCGTCGGCTGGTTTCATCAACCACCAGATTGTCTACTTCGAAAACAGCACGAACAGGATGGATAGGGCTGGGCGGAATGGTTTTCAGCATAGCAAGGCTGAGCCCTACCAGCTTGCCTTTCTTGCCCTCAATCGTAGGACAGCTTTCAGCGACGAGCAGCGCCCGATCAGCGCAATGGATCACTTCCGCGATGTAGGCGTGCGATCTTGGCGCCTCGTCCGGCGTGCCAGGAAAGCGGCGGGGATCCTTGCCCTGATGGTAGCCGTCTAGCTGGCGCCACAATGGGGCCATGGCTTCAAAATCATCAAGGCTTGCCTGCCTTATGGTAAAGGTCGGGATTTTGGATAAATGGGTCATGTCTGTCTCCTTGGCTCCTTTGTGGTGGAGCGCTTCTCTTTCGAGCGGGCGCGGAGATCGGACATTACAAACAAGAAGACCACCGAGCCCGGTGGTCTGTCTTAAGCACGCAAAAGCCAACCACCCCTTTTAAAAGGATGGATACCAATAGGATACGGCAGTGGTGTTTGCTTTTTTCATCATGTGGGGACCATAAGAGCGCCGAGCTGATCGGTCAAGACGGATTCTGTTGCGACTCATTAGCATGCACTCATTTTGCTCGCCGCCATTACGCCGAGACAATGGTGTAGCCCAAATTACAAAGGCACCTTGCGGCTCAAACGAACACGCTCATTTATTCTATATCTTGGATGATGCGGGGAAATCAGAGGAAAGCGAACCAGAACAAAGCATAGGCCACCAGACCAAAACTCAACATTGAAGCATATTTGGCAATTTCAACGGAAGCGGTTCTTTCTGCAGCTTTTTTAGCCATTCTATCCACCTGTTTCTGGAGCCATTGATAAAGTGTAAGAAGCAAAAGTAAATGAGATATGAACGTTTGCTTTCTTTCAATCTAGGAACCTCTTTGACAGCTTACAATGGTTACAAGGACTAATTTTCTCTAAATTTTTGCCTCCTTTCCGCTTTCGCAGCACATCGGCAAGAAGGAAACCGCCTTAAAAAGAGAGTCTTGTTGGGACCGCTTTTGGGGCCATCTGTTGAAAATGCACCTCTCTTCCCGTCAAGCTTGTGAAAGTTTGTATCTGATTGTAACCGTTTCGCACCCTGCGACAGTTCCTGACAATATAGAGAATTGTCGAGATTTTCCCGCGCCTCTACTGCAGTATACTTGTTGCAATTACCAAGCCTCGCACTCTAGAGCGGAGACGCTGAAATGTCTTTCAGACGAATTGTTTTCTGGGCCCACCTGATCGTAGGGGTGGTCACAGGACTTGTTATTTTTGCTTTGGCCTTTACCGGCGTCATGCTTACCTATGAAATGCAGATCAAAGATGCCTTTAGCCCAAGCATTGCTCCGACGGCCGAGCATGCACAGGTGCTTTCGGCAGATGAAATCATGCAGATCGCCAAACCGGCGTTCCCCGGCGAAACCGCCACGCTCAATTTCTACAAGGATGATAGCAAGCCGGTCTCCGTTTCCGCTGGACGCCACGAAGCCAAATTGATCGATCAATATCGTGGTGAATTCATCGAAGGCGACGTCAATCCCACCGAAGGCTTCTTTGGCTTGATGGAGAACATTCACAAGCATCTTGCAGCAGGCTACGGCTCTCTTGGTCAGGATGCTGTAAAAATCAGCAATCTGGCTTTTCTGTTCATCATCATATCCGGTGCCTATTTGTGGCTGCCACGCAAGTGGAAATGGCCTTTCCTGAAACAGAAAATCTTTTTCCAGAAGATGCCAACCGCCAAGGCGCGTGACTTCAACTGGCACCATGTCTTTTCCTTCTGGGTGCTCATTCCGTTGATTGCTGTGGTTGGTTCAGGGGTTGTGCTGTCCTATCAGTGGGCCAATGAACTGGTCTTTGCGGCAGCGGGCCTGGAAGCTCCTCAAGGACGCGGACAAGGCAAAGGCATGTGGGCCAGAGGGTCTGGCGGGGGCGCTTCCGAGCTGCCTGTCGACCAGCTTGTTTCCTATCAGAGCATACTGGACAAGGCCAAGGGCGTTGAGAGCAACTGGAAAACCATTTCCATCATTGTACCAGACTCGGATCAGGCGGGATCGGTAGACGTGCTGGTTGATACTGGCAACGGCAAACAGGTGTCCACACAGCAGACGATAACCTATAACAGAGAAACCGGCGATGTCGCCTCGGTCAAAGGCCCAGATGAAATGGCCACCCCGACGCAGTCTCTTCGCCGCTACATTCGTTTCCTGCATACAGGCGAAGTCTATGGCGTGATCGGGCAAACCCTTGCCGGGATTGCGTCTCTGGCTTGTCTCTTCCTTGTCTGGACAGGCTTTGCGCTGGCGTGGCGTCGTCTCATCTCGCCGCTGTTTCGCCCCAAGGCAAAGCCAACGGTGACAGCCCACTAATTTCAAGGCCAACTGCATAAGTGGTTGGGCAAGCGAAACCCGCAGAGCTTTTCATGGCGCTGCGGGTTTTTTCATTATTCTGCTTTTGCCGATAGCCTTTTGCCGTGATCAGCAGAAGGCAAGGCATCATACGCTAGATGATATCGGTGCCAGAGATCTCCAGACCAAAACCATCAAGCCCCACATAGGTGCGTTCGCGGGATGACAAAAGACGGATGGAGGAAATGCCAAGATCTTTTAGAATCTGCGCACCAAGACCAATGTCACGCCAGCTATTCTCACGACCCTTGGCGCTTTTGTGCTCTTCGTTCTGAGCCAGCTCCAGAGCATCGCGCGGGCGCATGGAACCGGTGGCCACACAAGGCGAGCCATCACGCAGATAGACCAGAACACCGCGATCCGCAGCAAATCTCTCGGAAATCTTGTCCAGCGTGCCCGAGGTGCCGAAAATGTCAGCGAGCACATTTTCCTGATGGATACGGACCGGAATGTCCTTGCCGTCGCGGATGTCACCGAAGATCAGGGCGACATGCTCCATATCATCGAATTTTGCCTTGAAGGTCACAGCACGTGCCGGACCAAAGCGGGTGTCAATGTTGAACTCTTCGATGCGATCCACCAGGCGCTCTATGCGCTGGCGATAGGCGATGAGATCGGCAACGGATACATGAGTTATACCGTGCTCCTTGGCGAAGGTGATGATATCTGGTCCCTTCTTGACCGTGCCATCATCGTTCACCAATTCGGAAATCACACCAACAGGCGGCAAGCCAGCCAGATTGCACAGATCAACAGCAGCCTCCGTGTGGCCGGAACGAACAAGTACGCCGCCTTCCTTTGCGATCAGCGGAAAGATGTGCCCCGGACGGACAAAATCGCTGGCGCCAGAGTTGCCGTTGGCAAGGCCATGCACCGTCATGCAGCGCTCCTCGCCGGAAATGCCGGTGGTGGTGCCGTGTTTGTAGTCGACAGACACAGTAAAAGCCGTAGAGAGGGGGGCGTCGTTGTGCGACACCATCGGGTTAAGGTTGAGATGGCGCGCACGCTCTCCAGTCATGGGCGCACAGACAATGCCAGAACTGTGCCGAATGATGAAACCCATCTGTTCTGGTGTGATTTTTGTCGCAGCGACAATAAGATCGCCTTCGTTTTCGCGATCATCGTCATCGGTGACGACGACCATCTCGCCCTTTTCAAAAGCGCGAATGGCTTGCGCTACCCGTTCCATATCGGCCATGTGCTATATGTCCTCGTTCTTGCTATCTGCTGATAGATGCTGGTTATATGTTGTTTTTTACGCTGTTCTTTCTGTCACATGAAGCGCTTTCAAGACACGGCACCCCAGCGTTTTCATCACTAGAATCTGATCTTTAGAGATAGTGCTTGCGTGCAAAAAAACAATTCGACCTTCAGCCCTGCTGTGCGCGATGCAAAAGCGTATGATCTGCCAACACAAGCGCCAGCATTGCCTCACCCACAGGAACCGCGCGAATGCCAACGCATGGATCGTGACGTCCCTTGGTCATGACATCCACTTCTTCACCGGAGCGGGTGATGGATTTCTTCGGCGTCAGGATCGAGCTGGTCGGTTTGATGGCAAAGCGGACCACGACCTCTTCTCCATTTGAGATACCGCCAAGAATGCCGCCTGCGTGATTGGAGAGGAATTCAGGCTTGCCGTCGGCACCGATGCGCATTTCGTCGGCATTTTCTTCACCGGTCAGACAAGCGGCATTGAAGCCCTCACCAATTTCGACCCCCTTGACGGCGTTGATTGACATCATCGCGCTGGCGATGTCCTGATCCAGCTTGGCATATATCGGAGCGCCAAGCCCAACCGGCACACCCGAGGCCACGATCTCGATCACGGCACCGATGGAAGATCCGCTCTTGCGAATGCCGTCCAGATACTCAGCCCAAAGTGCGGCAGCTTCCTTGTCCGGACAGAAGAAGGGGTTGTTGCCCACCTCATTCCAATCCCAGTTTTCCCGATTGATCTTGTGCGGTCCCATTTGCACCAGAGCGCCGCGGATCGTGATATGCGGGATGACCTTGCGGGCGATGGCTCCGGCGGCAACACGCATCGCCGTTTCGCGCGCTGAAGAGCGCCCGCCTCCGCGATAGTCCCTGATGCCATATTTGGCATCATAGGTGTAATCTGCGTGACCGGGGCGATAACGCTCGGCAATGTTGCCATAGTCCTTGGAGCGCTGATCCGTGTTGTGAATGATAAGCCCGATGGAGGTGCCGGTGGTCACCTGTTCGCCAGTTTCGGGATGCGCAAAGACACCGGACAGGATTTCGACCTGATCGGCTTCCTGACGCTGGGTGGTGTAGCGCGATTGCCCCGGACGACGGCGATCCAGATCTTTCTGGATTTCCTCGCTGGAGATGGCAATCAGGGACGGACAACCATCCACGGTGCAGCCTATGGCCGGGCCGTGGCTTTCCCCCCATGTGGTAACGCGAAAGAGATGTCCGAAACTGTTATGCGACATGTGCAGCAAGCTTCCCGTCTCGGGTGCCCGCCCTTAATATGCAAGCACGCCATAATGAACCAACGGCACTTTATTAAAGAGCAAGAAAGCAAAGGTCAAACGCCGCAAAGCAATAATTGCTTTTCAGTCGCTAAAAACGGCTAAAGACTCATTGATTGGCTATTATTGGCCCTATTTGGCAAAGGTCGTAGACCAATAGCGGCTACCCGAGCGCATGATCTTGTTCCCGGCCTTCTGACCGCAATCCCGCACAGTCTTCTGGGTCCAGTCCCTTGCACCATTTACGCCGTTATATAGAACCATGTTGATTCCGCTGGCGCTCTTATAAAACTCATAAGTGGTGTAGATATGGCGACTTTGATCGGGTGAGCGCATCGAGACACGCTCATAAAGATGAAGGCGATCACCTTTCTTGTCGCTCAGGGTTTCATAGCTCCAGTAGTTGCCAAGAGAGCCTTTGCTGGCGCTGCCAATATCGAACACGACTTCCCTGTCAGGAAACCTGGGATCAATGCGCTTAATAACGCCTGAATCGGCTTTGAAATAATAAGCTCTGCCAGAAGATTCATTGCCACCTTCGCAATAGATGGATCTGCCATCAAGTGCGGCAATGATATCCTGAGCAGTTGCTGCAGAGACTGACGCAAGCAATGCTCCGCATACAAACAGCATGCCTTGCAATTTCTTTGACGTTCTCATAATCCAAGCTTCCCCAGATGCACATTCATCAAGAATGGGCCTCAAGCTGCTTTTGATGTGTTCAGTTTTCCATTTTGCAGGTCAACTTTATCAAAAGTGTCCTAATTTATCGTCAGGATAGGAAGATAAATTTAAGTAAAACTTACCGAAAATCCTCTTCAACCCAAAGAGGAATGTGCAAGCAAAAACAACTCTGAGATATTTTCGCAAGTATATGAATTCATACAAACATTGGCATTATCAACAAGGGTAGCAGCGAGAATCTAAATCCACTTAGCTTGCTGCCCATCCCAGTAATAAATCTTGTCCTGAGGGGTTTTTAACACTGGGGCCTCAAGTTCTGGCACATTTTCGAGGAAATATCGCACAATTCGCAACACGCCTCCATGGGCAATGACAACCGTTGGTTTTTCAAGTTTATGAAGCCATTCACCGACACGTTCGGAGAGCATTTGATAGCTTTCTCCATTTGGCATGCGGGTGGTCCATTTGTCCTTTTCACGCTGCCAATATAGCTCGGGTTCGCGCTCCTTGATCTCTTCCAGGGTCCAGCCTTCCCAATCGCCAAATGAGAATTCAATCAAACGGTCATCAAATATCACCGATTTGGCCCAAGGGGTATCGGTCCAACCGGCAGCCTGCAGAACCAGATCAAGGGTCTGTCTGGTGCGCGTCATTGGACTACAATAAAGAACGGCATCCTTGGGATCTGGCAACAACTCTGCCAGCACCCTGCCGTTACGGCTGGCCTGCCCCTCGCCTTTCTTGTTCAGCGGAATGTCTTTCTGCCCCTGATAGCGATATTCGGCATTCCAATCTGTTTCACCGTGGCGAATGTAATAAATTGGCGGGATAGGCATCGGCTTTCCTTGGCAGCTCGCGGTATGGCTGGTCGAACCAGAGTGCTCATACTTGGTTGTTGAGCGGTTTTGTTTGGCTTGTTATCGCCTTTAGGCCATAAAAAAACACCCGTGGTCAACCAACAAATTTGGAAGACCACGGATGCAGACTCTTGAGAAGCGATTGCCCTCTTGCAGATCAGAGACGCAAATCTATTTAGAAATCAACGCGATCACACGGTAATGTCAGGCGCATCGACGGCCTTCATGCCGATTGCATGATAGCCGGCGTCGACATGGTGAATCTCGCCCGTCACCCCGCGCGCAAAGTCGGACAGAAGATATACAGCGGAATCACCAACTTCATCGGTCGTAACCACACGACGCAATGGAGAGTTATATTCGTTCCATTTCAGGATGTAACGGAAATCGCCAATACCGGAAGCAGCCAGCGTCTTGATCGGGCCTGCAGAAATGGCGTTAACACGGATTTTGTCCTTACCCAGATCCTCAGCCAGATATTTGACAGAGGTTTCAAGAGCAGATTTGGCAACGCCCATGACGTTGTAATGAGGCATGACCTTTTCTGCACCATAATAGGTGAGCGTCAGCAAGGAACCACCCTCTGGCATAAGCTTCTCGGCGCGCTGCGCAATGGCAGTGAAGGAATAAGCCGAGATGAACATGGACTGGGTGAAATTCTCCGCCGTGGTATCGATGTAACGACCTGTCAGCTCGTCCTTATCGGAGAAGGCGATGCAGTGTACAACGAAATCAATAGTTCCCCATTCGTCCGCCAGGCAAGAAAAGACCGCGTCGATCGTTTCGCCATCGGTCACATCGCAATGTCCGGCAACGAAGGCCCCCAACTGTTCAGCAAGAGGTTCAACGCGCTTTTTCATGGCGTCACCCTGATAGGTCAGTGCCAGCTCTGCCCCGGCGTCCTTACAGGCTTTGGCGATGCCCCAAGCGATGGAACGATTGTTGGCAACACCCATGATAAGTCCGCGTTTGCCTTTCAACAATTGTGGTTTGTCAGACATAGAAATCCTCTTGATTCTATCGCGAACGAATCGCGTAATTTTTGGCCCCAGACACGTTAACATGTCAGATGCTTGTATGCTGGATGGTTAGAGCAGACAATCCGCTGAAGCTTTTGCTCTGCATAAGCCCTGTTAATAGTGCGAATAGAAACAGCATTGGCACTGAGTTAAGCGCGCTGCTACCGGCCGTTACTTAGCGCTTTTTGCTCGTTACCAAGGCTTCTTCTAACCATCACGTAATGTGTGAGGCCTTTATCCACCATGTTGCAGCAGAATTGCAATGCCTAAATGCAAGCGACAGATCAGCGCTGTGCTCAACATTTGTTACAAATTCTTAACCGTCACGCCATGAAAGGGCAAAGCACAAAGACCGTCAAAATGCAGGCCCGCCAAAGCATGGGCCAAAATTCACGGCGGAGTATGTCTGTCCGGCCGGGCTCATTCTTCTTTGCGAATGAGCCCGGCCGGACGAACCGATTGTTGGTAAAACCATCTGCGGGTTTGCTTTTTGGAGCGGACTATACGCCCCGCAGAAAAGACCCGTTCAGAGGCAGACATAAAAGCTTTGCAAGCTTTTATGCTCACTATCAGGCAATAGCCGAAATGGGCATAGCCCTTTCAAGGTTATCAGGCAGGATATGGTAGCCTACCAAAACACCTTTCAGTGCAGCATCAAGACGTTGATGCAAATCGAACTCCCGACCACTGTTCAGCCAAATCTGTCCCATGCCGAAAAGCATTGACAAAATGATGTTGCTTACATCGCCTGGCTTGAAGTTTTCAGTCAGTTGCCCCTTGTCTTTTGCAGCCGTTAGCAAGCGCTCCAAAGTAAATGTCAAAAGCGAAATGGCACATTTGCTTGATCTGCCAGTGTGCTCTTTGACCGAACTTTCAGCTTCTTCTATTATGCTGCGCTGACAAATGAGCGTAAGCCAGACACCCGGCGCACGCTCAAAGCTGGATCCCATTTGAGACACAACAATTTGCAGCAGATTGACAGGATCAGCCCACATTTCGGACCTTCCGATCAAAAGCTTCAATTCATCGACAACGCGAAGATTTGCTTCTTCGAGAATTGCATGATGCAATTGTTGCTTCGAGCGAAAATGCCGAAAAATAGCAGGCTGAGAAATACCTACTTTGTAGGCAAGCTCAGTTGTTGACAGCGACAAGTGTCCTGATACAGCGATACAGTCGAACGCTGCGTTCACGATCTCAAGCTGTCGTTTGGCGCTGTTCATACGCTGAACAGGCCGTTTTCGTAAAGATGAACCTATATGAGGCATCCAGCTGTCCCCTTGCTGTGATGCAGACCAATAACAATAATAAATATTATATATCGATTTATTTTACAAATGCTATGGCTTATACGCCGCACCTGCGAAATATTAAACTTACATAGGTAATTCCTACAATTATATGCTTTACTCTGTGTGTAACTTTGACAAATAGATTTCTTCGTAGCTCAAGCTCTAAAGCTCAGCATCGAGTTGAAGTGTGCGCGCAAACGTTTTACTGAAGCCCGAACAATTTTTGCCTTGTGATCCTACGATATTTTGGCAGCAAAACAGAATCAGCCGCTTCACAGCACGAAAAACACTTGAAACTTCTTGTATTTTTCATCTGGACGCCTTGCGGCAAACACGCACCTTGTTTTTGTCTGCGACATCACTCAGTTAATGGAACTCCTTTTCAGACCAGCAGGATTCTGCTAGATTAATGCCTCAACCCACCGCTCTGGCATCAATCTCAGGGTTTCATTCCAAGACCAGACTGTAGCCGAACCGCCGTCTGTGTGAATAGCCCCTCTATCAAACGAAGTTATAAGTGAATAGCTCTACCTTACCCCCGCAGTCAAAGGCGCATGCGAGCATTGATCGCACCTTGATCGAGCAATTTGAAACATTGCTCGGCCCTCGGAATTGCTTGACCAATCCTTCGGACGTCGAGCCCTATTGCCATGAATGGCGTGACAAATTCTTTGGCAGAACCGCGCTTGTGCTCAAGCCTGGCAATACAGAAGAGGTCAGCGCCGTAATGAAGCTCGCCTATGAGCGCAATGTTGCCATTGTTCCTCAGGGAGGTAACACGGGGCTTGTGGGGGCTCAGATCCCCGATGCGAGCGGAGATCAGGTGATCCTTTCTACCGAGCGGCTCAATCGCATTCGCGCCCTTGATCCGGACAGTAACGTCGCCATTGTCGAAGCAGGCGTTGTTCTGGCCAGGTTGCAAGCGGCAGCCGAAGAAGCCAACCGACTATTTCCGATTGCTTTGGGAGCTCAGGGCTCATGCCAAATCGGCGGCAACCTCTCCACCAATGCAGGGGGGACCAGTGTCCTGTCCTATGGCAATACACGCGATATGGTGTTGGGGATTGAGGTCGTGTTACCAAACGGTCAGATCATGAATGCCCTCAGAACCCTGCGCAAGGACAATACGGGCTACGACCTCAAGCATCTGTTCATCGGAGCAGAAGGCACGTTGGGCATCATCACGGCAGCTTCTTTGAAACTTTACCCGCGTCCGCGCAACCAACAGATTGCCATGTTCGCCGTCGAAACCCCGGAAAAGGCCTTTTCCCTGTTCTCTCTGGCGCGTGAACATGCGGGCTCCATGTTGACCGGCTTTGAGCTGATGCCTCGTCGAGGCATCGAGTTTGCTGTGCGCCATGCCGAAGGTGCACGCGATGTCATGGAACGGGTTTACCCTTGGTATTGTCTTGTCGAGCTATCCATTTTCTCACCGACCGTCAATGGCCGCGCTCTTATCGAAGCCATATTCGAGGAAGCCTTTGAAGCCCAGTTCGTGGCAGACGCTGTGCTGGCTGAAAGCGAACAACAGGCTGCGGACTTCTGGCGCCTGCGGCATGGAATGAGCGAAGTGCAAAAGCATGAAGGGGGCTCGATCAAGCACGATATTTCTGTGCCAGTCAGCGCAATCCCGGCCTTTCTTGCGCGCGCCATTCCTGCTTGTGAGGCGGCCATTCCAGGATGCCGACCTGTGCCGTTCGGGCACATGGGCGATGGCAATCTGCATTTCAACATCTCCCAACCGGTCGGCGCTGACAGAACAGCCTTTTTGGCGCGTTGGGAAGAAATTAACAAGATGGTTCACGCCATCGTCATTGATATGGGCGGATCCATTTCTGCTGAGCACGGAATCGGCGTGCTGAAACGGGATCATCTGCCAGAAGTGAAAGATCCGGTCGAAATGGATCTGATGCGGCAAATCAAGAGGCTCATGGACCCCAAAGGCCTGATGAACCCGGACAAGCTGCTCAGCTCGCACGACCTGATAGACAAGGAAGTCGAGAAATGAAACAGCTCGTTGTTAGCGATATTAAAGATGAGGAAGTGGAAACCGTTGTTGCCCTTTGGAACGCTTGCGGCCTGACACGTCCATGGAACGATCCATATAACGACATTGCCTTTTCCCGTTCACAAGCCAATTCAACAGTGCTTGTTGCAAGGCTGAAAGCGGATGGCCCGATCGTTGCGTCATGCATGGTCGGCCATGATGGCCACCGCGGCTGGACCTACTATCTGTCGGTGGACCCGAAAGAACAAAGCGCCGGGATCGGCAAGGCCATGATGAAGGCTGTTGAAGACTGGCACTTGGCCCAAGGCATCTGGAAGTCCCAGCTCATGGTGCGTACGGGTAACGAGAAGGTCATCAGCTTCTACGAAACACTCGGCTACAATATCTCGGCCACCCAGCTGTTGGAACGCTGGATCGACCCGGCCAAACTCGGCGATCTCTAGGCGACAAGAGGCATGGCTAGCGCCTTGGCCCGAAGAGGATGAGGATGATCCAGACAGGAACAATCACAACCATCCCGACCAGAATATTTGGCACGACCCAGATAACAAGCCAGTTGACCGTCAATTCGATTGCATCGGTCAACTGATCGATATAGCTGGCCATACCGGGGAAAATATCCCGACTGGAGATGCCAAGAAAACCAAGAACGGATCCTGTGATCAGAGAAGCCAGCAGGGCTTTGCCCAAACTGGACAGCATTCTGGCAAATCGCATGGTTTTCTCCTTTCCGCATTATTTTTATAGCGTTGAAACAGGTTGATAGAACATGAGCCGTTCCATTCAACCAAGCTTACCATCTTTTGACCGCGCCTCAAATGAGACACAGCCAGTTCATCGACCGCCAACCCCGCGCCTTAACAGTACCTGCGCTGAGGGCCTGTGTTCCGGGTCCAAGTTCTGGCCAGATCACTCTTGCTCACGGAATGACCGATGGCTCAGCGATGGATAGCCCCGTGTCTGGAGGCTTGAAGGAAAAGGGAACAGAAGGGATGGTCTCTCCGTCTGGTTGCTTGGTCGCAGGCTGTGTTTTTTCCGCCTGCTTGGGCATTTCAAGCGGCGCCTCAGAGGCTGCAGCCTGATCCGCTTTCTGATCAACCCCTTGGCTAAACTCTTGCTCGTTTGCCTTGCCTCTCTCAAAAGCAGGATTGATTTCTGTGGGAACACCGGGTGCCAGAATATCCTTGGCATCGGGCACAGCGTTTACCTTGGCTTTCTGCAAGGAAATCTGCCCGCCATTAAAGCCCCCTTGTAGCAGAAACGGTATCTCTTTTTCGGGCGCTTCCGTTGAATGGGTTGCGGGATCAGAACTGCGGTAAATCGCCAGAGAGCCGGGGAAGTTCAACTTTCCATCGTCAAAGCCATAGCTGGCAGTTCCAGACAGTGCTCTTTTGCCCGAAGTCAGCCGCACGCCTTCCACATCGAGGGCACGATCTGACAAGCTTCCGCGAACCGACAGCACATCAAACTTGGACTGCCCTTTGTACAGCTTACCATTATCGATATCCTTGCCGTCTTGCAGCGCTGCGGCAAAGGCATTGAGATCAAAATGATTGAGTTGACCATCAGTCAGCACAACAGACATATTACCATGAGCATTTGAGAAAGCCTCTCCCAAATAGGTGCCGTCGGATTGCAAATCCATTTCCATGAGTGTTGTTCCGGTAACGGCTTCATCTCCGACCAACTCATGCAAAACACCACCGGCCATGACACCGTTGGCCTTGGCGCGCATGGTGCAGCTCATTTTGGCCGGGTCGTCACTATCGGGTTTCATCTCGAATGTCGCCTCAAGCCGACCACCATAAGCATAGGCTTCTCCGATGGAAATGGAGACCTGATTGTCACGGGTCATGAGCGAGGTTGCTGCGCGTCCAAGGGTCACGGGTCCCAGCTTCAAATCTGTAGCGGAAAGACGCACGTCGAAATCGGCGATAGCCGCTTTGCTCTTGGTCAAATCAAAGCTGGCCAACTCATCAAGACTGGAGGGCAACTCAATAAATTGCCCCAGATCGAGTTCGTCACTGGCAAGGGTTCCCTGAATCAGAGGCCGCTTCTGACGGAAATCAAGCTGAAGCACGCCATTGATCCGCTTTTTATCAAGCAGCATATCAAGATCTGAAAACCCGACAGATGCGCCTACAAGATTGGCTCTCGCCGTCAATGAAGCTGTTTCCATGCCATGGTCTTTAGGTAAATCCTGCCCCATCCATTTTAGCAACTTCCCGACAGAAGCAGTTTCAAAGGAAAAGTCCCCTTCAAACTGAAAATTCGACATGGTTGCTGCCGAGCCATCCAGCGACATCTTGAATAATGGCGAGGTTACATTGAGCGACAAAGGAGAAAGGCCGCCGGCAAAAAGCTCCATAGGCTTTCCCGAGCTTGCCCGCAGCTCGATTTCATTATCACGCCATAAAGCCTTGCCACCAATAGAAGCCGCAGCTTCTGTTCTTGGCCAGTTGAAACCGAGATTGATGTCGGAAAAACGCTCCTCTTGTCCGGAAAGCTCGTCGCGATAATGAGCTGACCCCGTGGAGATACGGAAATTTCCCAGTTTCAGATCTGTCAGGGTTATGCGACCAGTATTTTCATCGACATGAAAGAGCGAACCACGACTCAGATCCCAGGATGTCGTTCCCTTTTGGTCGCGCAAAAATTCGAACTGGGGTTCAATCAAATTGAAGCGCCGCACCTCGAAATTGCCAAACAGCAAGGGCAACCAATAAAGCTCGGCGCGCAGGGCTTTCATGGAAACGAGAGGAGGCCCCTCCCCATCAAGATTGGAGGCGATTTCCAGATCGCGCAATTTCACGGTGAGATAGGGAAAAATCGTCACAACTGGCTCGCCGCGCACGGTGACGGGCAGGCCCATCCAATAGGAAATCTGCTGGGAAATCTGGCTTTTGGCCACCTTTGTGTTGATCAGATAGGGCGTAGCCATCACCAATGCGAAGACAAAAGCCACAAAAGCCAAGAAACTCCACAGGATACGGATCCACATGGTCCTCGTCATTTATCAGTCCGTTCCTTTTCAATGGATCGCAATCCAAGCCAACGGCAGGCTTCCCGGAGGCATACGGAGACTGCTCCTTGTACCAAGCCCTTGCACGCGCTCTTGGAGGATCAGGACCATCAACGCCATTCGATGCTGCTTTTCAAGATGCAGCCGGGCTCCTCTAGCCTCTGGCTAGAAAATGAGCGCTCCAGCCATACACATCGCGAGCTTTGGTCAGATCCAGATCACTTTGGTCTTTATTTCATTATGGAGGCAACGCACTTGCCTAATATTAGAGCGCATCTTATCCAGTCTGCTCGAAATTGTACAAAGCAAAATGCAAATTGGCTTTGGTTAACAACAGGGAAAGAACCATTCCTGAGGGTTTCATCGTGGACACCTCTGCTCCCGGCATCTGCCTCCACCCGAAGTCATCGAAATTTGCAAGCTTGGACAAAACAAACAGAACTGTTTGCTTTGCCTGATCAACGCAGCAATTGCATTGCTTGATGAAAGCAACCAAACAATCGAAGTCCAAAGTCTCTGCATCCCAGTCATCGGAAATAATTGAGCACTGCTACCTAATTTGATTAGTTAAACTGCACATCTATCCAAAATCAAAAAATCTAACAATTTTTCCAATTTTTTAAATTTAATTTTTGGTAACAGTAATTTTACAATATAATTTTGTTTTGCTTATTGAATTATCTTCTACCTTAAGCTTAGAACGTATTGAAATCCATGAAAGTTTCCTTATTGTATTTATTGTATTAACTCTATATTTGATTTGATGAAAGTTTTAATACAAAAAACTTCAATTATTGATTTGATGCAAGTTATAATTACATGAATTCATCGGTGCAACGCACATGGTCCGAGCGCCTTCGGGCTTGCCTTGCATTTGATGAACAAGCGGGCAGCGATAAGTCCGCACATTCCGCTAACTAAACCCGGCTCTGCCGGGCTTTTTTTGATGCCAACGATGGAGCCAGTTACTCGCCTTGAAGCTTGCGCGCTGTTGTGCGTGACAAAAGGATGATTGGGATAATCCCGACCGCAACAATGGAAAGCGCTGCCAAAGCACCTTTTTCAAAGGCCTCAAGCGAAGCCTGCCCATAGACGAGCGTGGCCAGTGTGTCGAAATTGAATGGACGCAACAGGATGGTTGCGGGCAATTCTTTCATGACATCGACAAAGACCAACAGCGCTCCAGATATCAGGGACGGGCGGATCAGTGGCAGATCCACTTCGACAAGTGTGCGCCATGGTGAACGCCCCAACGTGCGCGCGGCAGATTCCAGATTGGGTGAGATGCGCTGCAAGCCGGTTTCGCCCGCCCCAAACGACATGGCCATGAATCGCACGCAATAGGCATAGAGCATTGCCGCCCCGGAGCTGATCAGAATAAGGCCAGTTGCCAGACCAAACCACTCCTTCATGCCAGAAGCGATAAAGTTATCCAGTTTGGCAACCGGAATCAAAATTCCAACTGCCAGCACAGTGCCCGGAACCGCATAGCCGATCGAGGACAGGCGCGAGATCGCACTGACCGTCGCGCTCTTTGCTGTGCGAGCAAAATAGGCCAACGCCGTGCCCAGAGTTGCTGTGAGCAAAGCGGCAACGCTTGCCAGAAGGAGCGAGTTTCCTGCTGCCGCTAAAAAGTCGCTGTTTAGATTGTCCCGCCAATGAAAGAAGACTGATCTGAGCAAAATGGATGCGGGCAAAATGAAACCCAAGAGGATCGGCAAAAAGCAAATGAGGGATGCCAAGGCAGACCGCCAACCCAAAAGGCGAAAGCTTGGCAGTGCCTGATAGCGTCTTGTCGTGGTTGAGAAGCGCTGCTCACGCCGTCCGCGCCGCTCAAGCCACAAGAGCAACAGCACCACGACCAGCATGACCGTCGATATTTGCGCAGCTCCCGCCAGACTAGCCCGGTTAAGCCATGTGTCATAAACGCTGAAAGTGAGCGTTTTGACACCGAAAAATTCTACCGCTCCGATGTCATTGAGACATTCCATCATGGCCAAAGTGACGCCCACAACGATCGCCGGTCGGGCCAAAGGCAGCGCCACCGCAAAAAACAGGCGCATTGGCCCTGCCCCCAAGGTGCGCGAGACATCCAGCGCGCAGGCAGATTGCATCAGAAAGGTGGCGCGTGTGGTCAGATACACATAGGGGTAAAGCACAAAGCTCATGACCACGATGCTACCCGGCAGCGAGCGCACCTCTGGAAACCAGTAATCCCGCGCAGTCTGAAAACCGAAAAGCCAGCGGATGAGTGATTGCGCCGGTCCGGTATAATCAAGCAGATCCACCGCTGCATATGCAACGATATAGGTGGGAATAGCCAAAGGCATGAGCAACGCCCACTGAAAGATCGCCCGCCCGGGGAAACGGCACATGGTAACGAGCCACGCGGTAGAAACGCCGATCAGCATCGTCAAGCCCCCTACCCCCAGCATGAGCCAAAGGGTCGTTGCGACGGAGCGCGGCAAGACGGTTGATAACAAATGCGGCCAAACGTCACCGGCATCACCAAACGCAATCACGAAAAGCGAAAGGATTGGCGCGATCACCAGCAGCAGAACCAGGGTTACCAACAAAAAGCCAAACCGCGAGGCCGCGCGTACCGATTGGCTCGGCGTTCCACGGCTTCGGCTTATCATTTGCCGAATCAAGCCGTTAGCATCCGAATTTTGCGCTGTGTCGGCAGGGTTTGGCATGGCCTCTTCTCACGATACGGGTAAGAACTTATTCTTGAATATGATACACATATTTTAGTTTTCCGCTGAAATCAAGCATGGCCAAGGGCTGAGCCCACTGCATATGAGCCATGCCAAGGGCCCCAATAGCACAATTGTCTCTTGAGATTATCCGTAAATTAGGTAATTTTCGGCAATATAGGTACAGAACCTAAAGCCTCCCACACAGCTTCTATCGTTTCCCGAGCATTTCGCGTTCCCAGCCTTGAAGCTGCGCTTCTTCCTGAAAATGTCTCACGCGATCATGTTCGATCCCGTGACCCTAGAAATGTTGATCGCCATGCCTAATCAATATCTCGTGCTCGTTCTGGTGTTTGTCGGCGCGTTTTCCAATGCCGCAACAGTGCCTTTCATGGGGCTATTCATCATTGAAGACTTGCATAAATCTCCCATGATGATCAGCCTCTATTCTCTGGTTGCTACGGTTTTGGCCGTGGCAGCAAACCGTTATTTCGGCAAGAAAATTGATCAGGGCTGGGATATTCGCAGGCTATTGCTGGCCTCTATTCTTTGTTATCTGGCCGCGATGAGTTCGTTGCTGCTCATGCCCAGCTATTGGACGTTGGTCTCCATGTTTGCGGTTTGTCTGGCCATTGCCAACACCGCCGTTGGCACCATTCTCAGCTTTGCCCGCTTCTATTCTGATCAGTCTCATCTGGATACAGCCAAGTTCAACTCCCGCGTCCGAGCCATGATGTCACTGGCATGGATGATCGCCCCAGCTCTTTGTTTTGCGCTTGCCGGTATCTATGGCCACATGATCGTGTTCCAGTTGGCTTTGCTCATCGGCTGCGTCTGGCTGCTGGTCTGGCACTTCACGCTGCGGCAACCGTTTCGGCGGACTCGTCCGGCGCATGCAGATTCACCAAGCGCAACCGCGGTCGCCGAACAGCATTTCAACTTCCCGCTCTGGGCAGCAACCGTGGCCTGCTTCTTCATCGCGCTGGGCAACTCTCTGGCGTTGGCCGCCTCGCCGCTATTCATGATCAAGGAAGCTCATTTGCCCGATTTCGCTCCGGGGCTCTCGCTGTCTGTAAAATGCTTTTTCGAGGTGGTTGTCATCCTCAGCACGCCGAAGCTCTTGAAAAGATTAGGCATCCGCAACGCCATGATCTTTGCCAGCTTCCTGGCCGTGGTCTGCTATAGCTA
This sequence comes from uncultured Cohaesibacter sp., assembly GCF_963664735.1. Lineage (NCBI taxonomy): Bacteria > Pseudomonadati > Pseudomonadota > Alphaproteobacteria > Hyphomicrobiales > Cohaesibacteraceae > Cohaesibacter > uncultured Cohaesibacter sp. The sequence goes on from NZ_OY761553.1 coordinate 1,963,163, forward strand.
TCTTTCGACGATTTCGTCCCTGACGGAGCTGGCCATTGCCGGTGCCATTGAGGGAACCTATTTCGGCATTTTCGCGGCAGTCAGCATCACGTTCATGCAATCTTTTGCACGCGGTTTTATCGGCAACGCCATGTCGCTCTACACCAACTCAATGTTTTTATCGGGTCTAGTGGGCGGCTCCCTGATGGGGGTTATTGCAAGCTATACCGATTATCGCACGGCGGTGCTCTCGGCCTCTCTTGCTGCAGTGGCAGGCATTATCACACTGGTGGCAACGCGCCGCACGGATAGAGAAGCCGAGGAACTGCCCGCCTGACAGCCCAGAAGTATGGGGCAGGCAATCAGCAGCTGATCGTCACCCAAGTCGGCGCCTAATTCATTACGCTTGTTTTGTCTGGATACAAAAGTGCCACGACGGAGAACCGTCGTGGCACAAACCATAAACGTCAATCAGCATGGTGGAGAATGGGAAAGGGACCAGCTTTCCCGCTTTCATAAGCCGATTGACATTATGTGCTGCCCTGCATCATTGTCTTGAAGGAAGAAATCCTGTAGACCAAGACATTGTGCTCGATAACGCATCAGAACAAAGGGACCAGCTTTGCTTTGATGCCATCGTATGCAGGACCGCTGGGGTATGCGCCCCTTGCAGGCTGGAGATGCGAGAGGACCAGTATCGCATCTTTCACCTGTTGGGCGCTTTATTGGGTGAGGGCTCGTCGCAAGGGCAGACCGCAGGACCAGTACAATCTGTCTCGCTTTGCTCCGGTAATTAAGCCTGACGATCCATCAACCAATTCGGTAAATTCTTTTCTCCTTGCGAACTCGTTTTTCCATAAAGTTCCAATCGAATGCCTAATTCGCGCCTGCGTCAAAATCGACGATATCGACCAATTCCGAGGCCTTTTTTCGTGCATCCGCGATCTTGGACAAGGCGACGGCGTCCGGTGTAAAGCCACCCCAACTCTTGACGAGATCGGAAGGTTCGACGTCATCCTTGACCGGATATTCATAATTGCCTTCTGCATAAATCTGCTGGGCTTCCTCTGAGGAAAGAAACTCCATCAGCTTGATGGCATTTTCCCGATTGGGGGAATGCTTCGCCAGCAGCATGCCGGAAATATTGACATGGGTTCCGCGCCCATCGGTGTTGGGAAAGAGGATGCGAACCGACTGAGCCCATTGCTTCTGCTCGGGTTCCTTGTCGTTGGTCTGCATTTTTCCCATGTAATAGGTGTTTCCAAGAGCGATATCACACTCCCCGGCATAGACGGCCTTAACCTGTGCGCGATCATCGCCGGTGGGGCGGCGCGCAAGATTGGCCTTGAGACCTTCAAGCCATGTGCGGGTTTCCGCCTCGCCGTGGTGAACGATCATCGAAGCGATGAGGCCGATGGTATAATCATGCTGGCCGGAACGGGTGCAGATACGCCCTTTCCATTTGGGATCGGCCAACTCTTCATAGGTAATGCTATCCTGCTCGACCCGCTCGTTGGACGCGTAGATAACGCGGGCTCGCGTCGTCAGACCAAACCACTGATCTTCAGCATCACGATAGCGGGCGGGTATATTGGCATGAAGCACCTCAGAAGGAACCGGCTGGGCTATGCCTTGTTGCTTGGCGGCTTGAAGGCGGCCAACATCTGTGCTGAGCAACAGATCCGCAGGAGAAAATTCTCCCTCTGCCTTGATGCGCGTTTCCAGCCCTTGCTTTGCGAAAATCAGATTGGCGCGAATGCCAGTTTCCTCGGAAAAGGCCTCAAGCAGTGGTTCAATGAGGAAAGGCTGCCGGTAGGAGTAGATATTCACTTCGCTGGCGGCGAGGCTTGCGCCCGTCGATGTCAGCAGCAGTGCGGCAACGGATACCGTCGCACAAAGGGAATGTCTCATATCTATCTCCAAATTTGGGTTCAAGGCCCAGACCGGTTTGTTGCCCTCAACTTGATGCGAACCATTCGCAAAGTCAACAAAAAAGCCATAACAAAACAGTGAGTTATAAAATTCCCGCCTTCAAATTTCTTAGAATTTTTCAAAATTAAGCCTATAAGTTCCTTAAATTGTTGCCTTTCATTCTCATATTTTAAATGCCGATTTACCCACATTTAATTGTTGAAACATTTACTCATGTTTCCAATCCCTCCCTGATTGCCCCCTGCCAGTCACCACAGGACCGAACCATTCCACCAACTTTGCCGCATTTAGCAAAAATTAATCTACCGATAGTCCATTCTTCCATATCAATCCTTGTCTGATTGGGTTAGGTGATGGGCTTATGATCCCCCCGCAGATCTGGAGACCTTTATGCCTATCAAAACCGATGCTCCACGCGCCTGGCAAAGAATGCTATCTGGACGTCGCCTCGACCTTCTCGATCCTTCCCCGCTCGATATAGAAATCGAGGATATAGCGCATGGCCTGGCACGCGTGGCCCGCTGGAATGGTCAAACCATTGGCGAGCATCCCTTCTCTGTTGCTCAACACTGCCTGATCGTCGAGAAGATCATGCGTGTGAAATTTCCCTCCCTGCCGACATCAGCTTTCATGATGGGGCTTCTGCATGATGGAGCCGAGTATGTGGTGGGCGACATGATTTCCCCATTCAAGTCAGCCATCGGAGCAGACTACAAACGCATTGAGGAACGGCTTGAAGCGGCCATTCATATTCGCTTTGGCCTTGCTGCTCACCCGACGGCAGCTTTGAAAAAGCAGATCAAACAGGCCGATCGCATCTCGGCCTATTTTGAAGCGATTCATCTGGCAGGCTTTGAAAAGACCGAAGCCAGACAGTTGTTCGGGGCTCCCGATGGCCTCGAAGAAGAAGATCTGCCGATTGCTCCGTGGAGTACCAACGAGGCTGAAGACGCCTTTCTCGCCCGGTTCGAGACATTGCGCAAAGCGCTTGACGCCTAGAAATCGGGAAGCTTTGCGGCACCCTTGCAACAAATGAGACAAAGGGTTTGCGACCAAATGAGTAGCCCCCCTTTGGCGCATAAGTCGCAAAAAACTGATAGTCTTTTTGCATCCTTCGGAAGCCATTTATCGGGCTCTGCTGGATGAGCAGACCGAGACAATATTTGACGCCGGGTGCAAACCAGCCATTGCCACCTGATCAACCCGATCCAGCATCGGGACCATCAAGACAAATCCGATGATAAATCGGAAAGAAAGGAACGGTTCGTTCGATGCTGTATGTGTGCTCTCTCTCCAAACTTGATCAGGTTGTTGAAGCAGTCAAAGCCTCCTTTCTTGTCAGCGTGGTCAATCCCGAGATGGAAGTGGTGCGCCCCAAACGTATTGCCGAAGAGAATCATCTCTTTCTGGGCATGAATGACATCGCAGCAACCATTCCCGGTTTTACGCTCAGCACCGAGCAGCAGGTGGGACAACTCATCGAATTCGTGCGCAAATGGGATCATTCTGCACCGATGGTCATTCATTGCTGGGCGGGGGTCAGCCGCTCGACGGCATCGGCCTATATTGCGGCCTGCACCTTGAGGCCTGAGCTGGACGAAATGCTGCTGGCGCAGGATTTGCGCAAGGCATCGCCTCCGGCAACACCAAACAGGCGGCTTGTTGAACTGGCCGATCACCTGCTGCAGCGGAACGGACGCATGAGCGAGGCCATCAAGAGCATCGGGCGCGGCGAGGACTGCTATGAGGGCAACGTTTTCGCCATGCCTCACATTCACTGAAGAGAAGTTGTTTTTATCCTTCCATCTGTCCTTTATTCATAGGACTATCACCTTAAAACCAAAAGCGGAGAGAAAAGGCTCTCTTTGCCCGGTTGACCTGTGTGCAGGGTCTGGCGTTGATTTTAGTGAGGGATAGAGTGGATACGGAAAGTGCCAAAGCAATGATGTTTTCTATCACGATCGGCCTTAACGCCGCCATCATTGCTGTACGCGATCTCACCCCCATGGTGCTGGAAGTGCCCCTGCCAGAACGCGCGTTGGCCGGTCGCCATGATCCGTTTGCTCAGATGCCCGACAGTGAGACTGCCTCATTTCACGGGGCAGCCGCCGCTTCGAGCATAAACGGTCACCATGCCTCCCTGCCCTTCGGCCCGTTCGAACCGGCTCGGCACCGCACCCTTGAAGCCGGTCTCAGAGCATGGGTGCGCAGCCAAACGGGCCTGAGGCTCGGATATGTCGAGCAGCTCTACACCTTCGGAGACCGGGGGCGGCGTCTGGAAACAGAAGAGAGCGACCTGCACGAGGTTTCCATCGGTTATCTGGCCCTCACGCGCCTTTCTGAAGAAAGCAGCAATGATCATAGCGGCGAGCAGCTGGAGCAATTTGGCGGGCGCTGGCGCAGTTGGTATAGTCACTTTCCTTGGGAAGACTGGCGCGATGATCGCCCCACCCTGCTGGATGCGCAATTGCTTCCGGCCTTGCGCAAATGGGCCATCACTGCGGCTGATGATGGCAACAAAGCTCTCAGTCCGATGCAGCGTTTGCGGCTGTCCTTTGGCATAGATGGTGCGATCTGGGATGAAGAGCGCGTTCTTGAACGCTACGAGCTGCTATATGAGGCGGGACTGGTGCTTGAGCATTATCGAGATCGAGGCATCACCCCGCCTCAGGATGCTCAGCTGTTTGGCCTGCCCATGCAAATGGATCACCGGCGCATTCTGGCAACGGCAATATCGCGCCTGCGCAGCAAGCTCAAATATCGGCCAGTTGTTTTCGAGCTGCTGCCGGACAGCTTCACGCTCACCCAATTGCAGGAAACCGTTGAAGCCATTTCCGGCCGCCATCTGCACAAACAGAATTTCCGTCGCCTGGTTGAACAGGGGCAACTGGTCGAGCCAACCGGCGCGGCATCCACGCGCACTGGTGGACGGCCAGCAAAGCTTTATCGCTTCCGCCGCTCTGTCATGGTAGAGCGCCCCGCTCCGGGCCTGCGCGTTGGTGGCTCAACCAAGACGGAAACAGGATAGCAGGCCCCGAAATGAAAAAAGCCAAAGCCACAACACCGCGCACCTCCTCAAAGGAAGCCAAGAAAAGCGCGAAGCAAAGCTCTCTCTTTGATCTGGAAAGCAAAGGGCCGGACTTTTCCCTCGAAGAACTGGCAATGAAAAAATATGGCGGTCTGGTTGCCGGTGTTGACGAGGTTGGTCGGGGACCGCTCGCCGGCCCTGTCGTCACCGCCGCCGTCATTCTTGACCCCTCTTCCATTCCGGAAGGGCTCAATGATTCAAAGAAGCTTTCAGAGAAGAAGCGAGAAGCCCTTTTTGAGGCGATCTGCACCAACGCGCATGTGTCGATTGCATCCGCCTCACCGGCGCAGATTGATGCTCTCAACATTCGCGGCGCTACGCTCTGGGCGATGGCGCGTGCGCTGCAAGGTTTGCCCTTGGCGCCTTCCTTTGCCCTGTTTGACGGGCGAGATGTCGCGCCTCGCTCTCCTTGCCCGGGTAGCCATGTGATCAAGGGTGACAGCCGCTCGCTTTCCATTGCTGCGGCCTCCATTGTGGCCAAGGTAACTCGCGACCACCTGATGATGCGCATGGGGCGGGCCTTTCCCGGTTATGGCTTTGAAAAGCACATGGGATATGGCACGCAGGTGCATCTTGAAGCGCTAGATCGGCTCGGCGTAACCATCCATCACCGTCGCAGCTTCCGTCCGATCTATGAGCGGCTTGAAGCACACAACGGCGACACCTGATGGCAGCCCGCAATATGGGGCATTTGGCGGGATGATGCCCTCACCAGCCGCCGCCGCCGCCGCCGCCGCCACCGCCTCCTGAGGAGCCACCGCCACCAGAACCGGATGACGAAGAGGCCGGAGGCGTCATGGCACTCGACAGATCGGCCCCAAGAGCTTCGGTAACAGTTGTCAGCGATGCCGTTGGCCTTTCTGGATCAAAATGCCCGACATACCAAACAGGATGATAGGAGCGATCAGGAGGCAACTGAGAGAAGACCTTTTTCTCGAAGGTTTTTGACCATTTTTGTTCAACCCCAAGCGCGATGGCATAAGGCAAAAGATCTTCGTAAAGCTTTGGCGTCAACTCAGGCATATCGGCATCATTGAGCTCTTCTGCCTTTTGCGCCACAGTTACTGTCATAAACAGTTTTAGGCCATCAATCTTGTCCATGACGGCGCGACCAAGCAAGGTGGGCGCTTTCATCCATGCGTAAAAGGCCACGCCCAACAGCCACATGAACAACACGACCAACACAGGCACAATGGCGAAGATATCCCAAAGTCCGGGAATGATGGTTTCCTGTCCCACGACCAGAATATAGATCGCAGCCCCGGCAATTGCGGCGAGAATGAAGGCCTTCAAGCCACTTTCCAGCCTTGATGGCAGCAGGGCACCAGCACCCAAAAAGAGAATGGCGAGGACGATCGATAGAAACACCGTGCTCACCACTTCCAGAATCGGAAATTCAAAGGGCGGAGCGAAGAAGGTTTTCAGCACGACAAAGAGAGCTGCTACGGCAAATGTCATCAAGAACCCGATCAGGGTCCTGCCCAAATTCTCGTGATAATAAGTCTCGTCGGCCTCTCTGTCGATGGCTGTGGTGAAGGCCGACATGATCTTGCTCATCTGAGCAAATTTCATATCGGCAAACTTGACCGTATCCGCTTTGTGGAACAGCGCTTTGAAAAGAGCTTTCTCGCCGGGTGGCAATGCATTTATGCTAACAATCGGCTTGTTTTTATCACCCGCTGGGTCGGGCTTGTTTGCCCGCTCGACGACGACGCTCTTACCCTCTTCGCGGATGGTCAACAAGCCCTTGGTGCCGAGAGAAATCAGCGCCGCCATGAAGGTTTTTTCTTCCCCTTCCTCAAATTCCCCCATGCCCTTGATGTAGCTTGCTATCGCTGGCGAAATTTTCTCAGGCGGACGATAAAGAGGTATAATGGGCCCACCATCAGGATCGCGCCCGACCTTGATCCAAGAATAGATCAGCCAGATGAATTGGCAGATGGCGCCAAACAGCACGATATAAAGGGGGCTGTTATCGAAAAAGGAATTCAGGGCCTTCCGAGACTCGCTGGGCTCAGCGATCAAGCCCTTTGGCCAGGCAACGGCCACCGTCATGCCCTCACCGGGATTTAACTCTCGGGTTGCTTGGAAAGCAATGGTTTGGTCCGATTGTTCAGTGACCCGATAGCTGTCCCCTCTGCTGCCAGAGCTGCCCGTATAGGCCGCATATTGCAGCACCTCACCGCCTTCGGGCGCACGCACCGACACCTGGGAACGTTCTATCGGGAAAGCCCATTCCGTCCCAATCGCGTTCCAGTAGATCTCGTCATAATCGTCGAAAAAGCCGATTGACTGTTCAACGCTATAGCTGATCTCATAGGTATGAAGCCCGTTTTGCAACATGACATAGGCATCGCCAATGCGTATGCGAAAATACCGGCCTTCGTGGCTGGTGCTAAATGGCTCATCGTTGCCATCGCGGCGAACAGCCCGGACCTTGGGGTTGATGTTGACATAGCGCCCGTCCCGTCGGCGGTAGGTCTCGGGGATGTCGCGCAAGAGACCGCGCTTGATCTGGTCTCCCTCAACATTCACCTCGATAACCTCGGTGATATCAACCGTCCGGTCCTTGTTGACTTCGATCGCGACCCTGTAGTCAGTGATCCGTTCGCTGGCAACAGCCTCGATCACCCCTGCTGTCAGCAACAGGAGCCATGCTAAAATGAGTGAAAGAATGGAGCGAGAAAGCTTCATACCGGGCCACCTTCCGATGATGAGCACAGATTTGATTGAAGTCGCGGCCGGAAAGCCCAAACAGAGCGGTCGCAACGAAGATGGGCGCGATCAGCTTTTAAGCCCAATCGCACCCATTGAAATAACTACAGATGCAGGCGATTTTCAAAACTCCACTTTGGGTGTTTGTCTATCTGCCTGATTGTCGATTTCGAAATAGTCTTTCTTGGCATAAGAAAAGAACCCGGCCACGATGTTTGACGGAAACTGGTCAATCATCGTGTTGAGGTTCCGCACTGTGCCGTTGTAATAGCGACGCGCGAGTTGAATGTCGTCTTCTGCTTTTGACAGCTCTTTCTGCAAATTCAGAAAGCCGTCATTTGCCTTCAAATCAGGATAGTTCTCAGCAACAGCCATGAGATTGACCAGCGCCTTGGACAGGTTCCCCTCCGCCAAGGAGCGCTCCATGGCGCCCCCCTTTGCGGCGTTTGCGGCGCGCGCGCGCATTTCCGTGACCTTTTCGAGCGTTTCGCGCTCATGGGTCATATATCCCTTCACAGCTTCAACCAGATTGGGAATCAGGTTGGATCGGCGTTTCAACTGTACATCGATACCCGACCAACCTTCATTGACCATCTGACGAACTTTAGCCAGCTTGTTGTAAATAGCGATGGCATAGAGGCCCAAAAGAACCACAATCCCGAGAAGGACCCAACTGATTACCATGATCATGTCTCCCTTATTGCTCAGCCTTGCAGCGAACAGGCCTTTCAAGCCGAGATTAACCAAGCTGAGACAAAGTGCAAGTAAGAGTTGGCCTGGAACACAGCATTTCAGCCAGACCTACTTCTTTGGGCCAAGACTTGGCAGACTTTAGTGCGCTGTGAAGACTTTCCCTTTAGAATGTCTTTAAAGTATTCGTTATAAATTGCAGTTCACGATAGCCAACCATGACGATCAGGGAGCTCCAGGTGACCAGCAGGATATCGGCACCAGAAATGAAGTCAGCAACAGCAAGTCTGCAATCTCCGGCCCAGCTTTTCTTGTTGCTCGGGCTTATTTGGGCGATAAGTTGTTTTGCATCCCCTTCCCTTGCACAAACGATAAGGACCAACGACAAGATGTCCTCGAGCGCGACTCTGCTGGCTGATCATCCCTTGTCCGAGACCATTTGGAACAACCAATCCGGCGAGCAGGCAACTCAGGAAACCCTGGCCGAAGTAATCGGATCTGCGGACTATATTCTGCTTGGTGAGAAACACGACAATCCTCGCCATCATTTGCTGCAATCCCGAATGGTGACTTTTGCGGCGGCATCTGGGTTCCGAGCCGACCGTTCAGGGCATGTGATTTTTGAAATGCTCGAACCGTCCCATCAAGTCGCTCTTGATGCCTTAGTGGATCAGACGAGAGATCTCGATGATACAGGTTTGGATAAGGCGCTTTCCTTGGAGGGAGAGACACTGGAATGGAGCAATCGGGGCTGGCCGGATTGGTCGCTCTATCAGCCCATTTTCAAAACGGCCCTCGCCCACAAAATGTCCTTGCATGGAGGCAACCCGGACAGGGAAACCCTGCTGGCGGCAGGACGCAAGGGCATCATTGCCGAGGACTTCCTGCAAGACCCCTATTGGCAACGGGACTATACGGACGAGCAGCGCGAAAGTCTTACTGATGAACTTGTAGACGCACATTGCGGCATGTTGGGCAGGGATGCGGTTGGTCCCATGATCACGATGCAACGCCTCAAAGACGCCAGCATGGCGCGCGCGATGCGTCAGGCTCACAAATCCTCTGACTATTCGATCCTCATTGCCGGTAACGGGCATACACGCAAAGACCGCGGCGTACCGATGTTTCTTGAGGCGGACAAGCGAGTTGTCTCCATCGCCTTCATCGAAGTCATCCGCGGGCAAGAGGCTCCCGCCAACTATCCTGCGGTGAACCCGGAGCTTTATGATTTTGTCTGGTTCACCCCTCGCGTGGATGAAATCGACCCTTGCGCAAAGTTCAGAAAACAGCTTGAGGGAATGAAGCCCAAGAGCGCCCAAAAGCAAGGATCATGAAGCCTGCCACGAAAGCTGCCCCCCTTAAATAGCAACCTGAATTATATAAAATAAGGCAATATTTGAGACACTTGATTGCTTTGCTTTAACTGTAAAACAAACTTGCTTGTGCAGAGCACAAAAGAGGGATCTTTATTTCTTCTTCTTAATCAAAACTTCAGGTTGGGCTGCTAAATTTTACATTGGAAAATTCAACAATTACCAGCAAACACAAGAATTAAGCCCAATTCAAGGAAGAAATTTAGATGCGGCACGTTGCCCTCATTCTTGCAATCCTGTTGCTGATCCCTGCACACGCCTTCTCTCAGACAAATGCAAGTTGGACCGTTCAAAAAATCACAGGAACCGCCTACATCGCCCAAAAAGGTGCTGATGCCAGTGTGGTCCGCAGGGGATCGGTTTTGCATCCGGGCCAAACCCTTTCCACACAGGCAAGAACCCGCCTTCTGTTGACCCGGGGGAAAGAACGCATTCAGGTTGGCCCGCAGGCCATTTTGGCGATCCCTCCGTCTCAGTATAACGAACCAGGCAAAACACTCATCCTGCAACAGAGCGGGCGCGTACAAGTCACCGCGAACGTTAGGGACGTGAAGCATTTTTCTGTCAAGACACCTTATTTGACGGCCATCGTTAAGGGCACCATCTTCACGGTTGATGTGGCCCGTAACAGGTCTTTTGTTTCTGTGCAGCGCGGTCGCGTAGAGGTTTCTGATAACGGAACCGGCAACACGACAGAGATTACGCTCGGGCAGCGGGCAACTGTCAGCGTTACGCCTTCAGGCAAACGACAGTTAAACGTTGCGGCCGCCGGAAAGAAACCTGCCATTCGCCAGATCAAGGCGAAAAAGGCCAAACCGAATTTTTATGCCACAGTGCAGGTCAAGGGCAAAACAATGGCGCTGCAACCGGGCAGCAAAAAGCAAACGACAACCGTTGAGGCTGTTCGCGCTGAAGTCACGACAACAGGCCGCTCAAAGTCTTCGAAAGCGAGTAATTCTTCGAATGGAGCATCGTCGTCAGCTTCCCGGTCATCTTATGACGACAGCTCTGATGATGATGGGGAAAATGAAAGCTACAGTTCCAGCATAGGACCGGGCAATAGCAATGGTGCAGGCAATTCATCCAATAGCAACGCCAGCAGCACCGCCACGAGCAAGTCAAGCGACAGCTCTTCTTCGTCTTCGGCCACCTCGTCAAGCACCAGTCCGGGCAATAGCAATGGCGCAGGCAATTCATCCAATAGCAACGCCAGCAGCACCGCCACGAGCAACAGCAACGCCGGTGTCTCGAATGGGAATGCCTTTGGCAACAGCAACAGCGACGACTAACTAACGCACCCTGGCACCACATCTGCAAAACAAAACCGGCCCCAGAAGCTGAGGCCGGTTTTTATTCGCTATGATCAGGTTTCTTGTCCGCGCGGACCTTAGCCCTCGTACCCCAAGCCGCCAGCTTTGGTTTTGAGAAATGCTTCGCCGCAGGATTTTGCCAATTCGCGTACACGCAGAATGTAGCTCTGGCGCTCTGTCACAGAAATGACGCCGCGCGCATCGAGCAGATTGAAAACGTGGGATGCCTTGATGCACTGGTCATAGGCCGGGAAAACGCAGTAATGCATTCCGGCTTCGGTGCCAGCCTTCTCGCCCTGAGCCAGAAGGGATCGGCACTCTCCTTCAGCATCGGAGAAGTGACGGAAGAGCATCTCGGTGTTGGCATATTCGAAGTTATGGCGGGAATATTCCTGCTCGGTCTGCAAAAAGACATCGCCATAGGTAATCCGGGCGTCGCCGTCACGGCCATTGAAGTTGAGGTCATAGACATTATCCACGCCCTGCACATACATGGCCAGACGTTCCAGACCATAGGTCAACTCGCCAGCAACCGGGGAGCACTCGAAACCAGCCACCTGCTGGAAGTAGGTGAACTGGGAGACTTCCATACCATCGCACCAGCATTCCCAACCTAGGCCCCAGGAACCGGTGGTCGGGTTTTCCCAGTCATCCTCAACAAAACGGACATCATGAATGGAGCTGTCGATACCGATCGCCTTCAGAGATCCCAGATAAAGATCTTGCAGATTCTCAGGGCTCGGTTTCAGCAGAACCTGAAACTGATAATAATGCTGCAAACGGTTCGGGTTTTCACCATATCGACCATCTGTCGGGCGGCGAGACGGCTGTACATAGGCAACATTCCAAGGCCGCGGCCCCAAAGCGCGCAGCGTTGTCGAAGGATGCAGCGTACCGGCGCCGACTTCCATGTCATAGGGCTGGAGGATTGCACAGCCGTAATCGGCCCAATAGGTCTGCAGAGCCAAAATCATACCCTGAAAAGAGCGTTGTGGCTGCATGTGAGGGGCTAGAATGTCGGTCATCTTACTAAAGCGTCTCATTTGAAGTGGAAAATTCAATAATCTTATAGCCGAAGGCTCGGGCGGACCCTAATGCAATCAGCAGCATAAGAAAAGCAGGTTTTTTGCTGACTTTAATGTATGCGCACATTGATATGAAAGATTTGACATTGGCTACTTAATTTTGTGGAGCAAAATTGCGCTGGATCAACGAAAAATATTCCATTATGCTCTCAATATAGCATCGGTAAGTCGCTCTTTGCTGCCAATATGAACACAAGATGAATATGCCACTCAGGTTGCATTCATATTGTTTGCGCTATAAGCACGCCATCGGTTCAGGAGATGCGGCATATCCCTGCATCGCAAGGAAGTAAACTCCCAACTTTCACAATTTGGGTTAGTTCAACAGTCCTTCAGACTTGTTGAACTAGCGATCTGCCTTTGACTTCGTGTTGACACTAAGCCCAGCTTTTCACGTCCCCAATCTGATGGCTACGGCTAAGCAGTCCCGCGATGAAGTTGCAATGCGACCCCCAACGCGCAATGCTTCAAAGGCGGATCGCACCGGTTGTCTTTGGACGCCCGAAAGCCCATCCGCCAATCTGGCCAAGCCCTCCGATACAATCGCAAAGCAAGTTTCTTGAAAACACACTCCGCATTTTTGGCAGAGCAGCAATGAAAACCCTCATTTTCGAATATTTCCACTGGCAAGAGAACAAAGACTTCGATAGATCCTGAGCACCCAAGTTTCATGATCATCACAAGCACGTCAGTAGAACCATGCAAGCAAACAAATCCGAGAAAGACGCTCAAAAGCACACACTTCTGGAAGATGCACAAGGCCTCGCCTTTGGTGTATTCGCCTGCTCACTCGGCATGGTGTTTCTGACCTATCTGGGATTCCTGACCGGCCAGACAGCGGGCCTGGCGCTGCTCATCTCCTATCTGACCGATTATGATTTCGGCACGGTTTTCTTCCTCGTCAATATTCCATTCTACTGGTTTACCTACCACCGCATGGGATTACGCTTTACCATCAAGTCGATCATTTGTGTGGTGGGCATGTCGGTGATGATGAAATTCGTGTCCCCGGCCATCAGTTTCGAGCATCTGGACCCACTGGTCGGCATGCTGGCTTTCGGAGCCTTGGTCGGAGCCGGACTTCTCGCCATCATCCGCCACGAAGGCAGCCTTGGCGGCGTTGGCGCCATGGCTGTTACCATTCAGGAATTTACCGGCTTCAAGGCCGGCTATGTTCAGCAGCTGATGGATTTTGCAATCTTCGGCACGGCGCTATTTTTCTTCCCATGGCAAATTATCGCCTGGTCGGTGTTCGGCTCGTTTGTGCTCAACTCGATCATTGCGATCAACCACAGGAGAGACCGCTATATCGGTCGCTAATCAGAGGCTCTTCCATCAAGCCTGTTCAGGCGACCTTGACAGGGCAGCGGAAAAAACCATTAGATCAATGGACCATTCCAAAACGAATCCTCTTTAGCCCGACAGGACCTGTTTCATGGCCCACGCTAGCTCAGATACACCGCGCGCATTCATTCCGATGAAAATCGCCATCATGACGGTTTCCGACACTCGCACGATGGCCGATGACAAATCCGGACAGACGCTGGTTGATCGATTGCAAACAGCAGGCCACATTCTAGCCGACCGTGCGATCGTGAAAGATGATGTTGACGCCATTCAGGCGCAGGCGAAGAAATGGATCGCCAGCGACACGGTGGATGTGGTCATTTCAACAGGAGGCACAGGTTTTACCGGTCGTGATGTCACACCAGAAGCCATGATACCCCTGTTTGACAAGCAAATGGATGGATTTTCATGGCTGTTTCACAAGATCTCGTTTGAAACCATCGGCACATCGACCATCCAGTCTCGGGCTACAGCAGGCCTTGCTGGCTCCACCTTTATCTTCTGCATTCCCGGCTCGTCCGGTGCATGTAAAGATGCATGGGACGGCATTTTCGTGCATCAACTGGACTATCGCCACATGCCTTGTAATTTCGTTGAAATCATGCCGCGGCTGGATGAACATCTCAAGCGCGAGAAGGCCCGCAGCTAAGTTTTTCTCGTTGACGGTCGGCCATGAAAAAAGCCCCAAAAGGGGCCGCTCATTTCTATTTATCCGAAAAGTATGGTCTTAAGAGATCTTTGAGGACTGACGTCAGGCGACATCGCGCAACGCGGTTCCCATCTTGCGAATTGCATCAAAATCGCTAAATGTCGAGGCGGCTTCGGGGAAGACCTCCATGCTGGCAGCGGTCATGGCAACATAGAAATTGTCGACTTCCTCATCATCATCCAGTTCGCGCAATTTTTGCAAAGCTTCAAGTATATTCTGGCAATCGGTATAACAGGGCGTTCCGGATTGGGTACACCATGCCAATTTCACATAGGCACCAAAACGCGGCCCCGACAAATCACCATTATCGATACGATTTTTAGCAAATTCCGCCAAGTCATCGACAAGCGAATCCAAAACAAACAAGTCCGTCGACATTTGAGTTCCCCTACGTCCTCAATGGCCCAAGACTATGTCAAATATACTTAATAAAGGATTGAGTTTCCGCTCTTGATTGCATTTTGTTAAGCATGAACCAAAAGCTGTTCATAGAACTCAAACAAACTCAATCAGTTGGAGTGTAGACGGAAGCTGAGCGAACTGGACAGGATTGGCTCCGCACCGATCAGCTGCTCACAGTGAAATCAGCATAATCGGGCAGCGTCATGCGCAGAAGAATACCGTCTGCCGTAAGGGTCAGGCCCTCGGCTTGCGCTTCGGCAACCCTGTCCAAGCGCACAATTGCCAAGGCCTTGTTGTTGATGACGGCACCAATTGTACCAACAGGCTTTTCGCCTGCCAACACAGCAGTGCCTGTCATCGGCAAACTGTCGTCAGCTTCCAGCCGCACTAGGCGTTTGCGTGCGGTGCCCCTGTGGTGCATGCGGGAGACGACTTCCTGACCGACATAGCAGCCTTTTTCAAAATCAAGCGCCCCGAAATAGTCCATATTGATATCGTATGGGAAGACATCACCCAACGCGAAATCCAAGCCGGCCTGAGGCACAAAAGCGGTCAGATGGCGCTCCAGATAAGCCCCTTCGAGATCCTGGTTGGTCTGCCACTGGCCCTTTGCACCATAGATCCGCCAGCCCAGCAAATCGGATCGCGTATCGCGCACGGCAATCCCTTCTGAGGCAACGCCATCGTCCAAGACAGTGCCACCAACGGCATCGAAAACGACGCCCACATCCAGCTCCTGCTCTTCGATGGACACATCAGAGCGCATCCGGTACAGCCCCATTTTCATGATGAATGGGCTCAGAATATCCCGGTCCAGATCAAACAGAAAACCGCCCTCATGGCGCGACAGCAAGAAATCCAGTGCGACTTTGCCTTGCGGTGTCAACAAGGCTCCGTAACGCAACTCTCCCTCATTGAGATCATTGAGATCATTGGTTATCAAACGCTGCAGCAGGCTTTCCGCATCGCTGCCAGCCAATTTGACAACGGCACGATTGATCAGATGAAGAACCTGTTGTTCAGGCATGGCTAACACCTCTTCTCATTGGGACAACGGCGGGAGCGGATACTCACTCGGAATTATATAGGGATAATGCTTGGCTATCCAACCATCATCGCCCAACCAACGCTCTACACACAAGAGCTACACACCGCAGCAAATGCGCCCAAAACACCCTACAGGCGAGCAGAGTTTGCATCACCAGGCAAGGCGAGTCATGAAGCCTACGGTTTCCACATCCTCATGAGTGAGACGAAGATCGACCCGCTCATCGTCTGGCGCATCGCTTGGGCCGAAGTCCCGCGCGTGAATGCCTGCGGTAATGAACAGGGCATCAATATTCTGATAATGGGCCCCACGCATGTCTGTGGGCAAGGCATCGCCAACTATCAAGACATCGGATTTCTGCAAAGGGGCTCCATGGGCTTTGGCAAAAGCGTCCATGGAAGCATCATAAATAGGGGCTTCCGGCTTGCCAGCCATGAAGATTTCGCCACCATAGGCTTCAAACCGGTCTGCCAGAGCGCCAGCGCAATAGACCAAACGATCCCCCTGATCGGCAATGCGGTCCGGATTTGCGCAAATCAGCGGCAAGTGACGGTTGGCGAGACGGTGAAGTTGCTCGTCGTAATCGTCCGTTGTTTCCGTCAGATTGTCCAGAAGACTGGTGCAGCAGATCATTTCCGCTTCGTCTTCCTCGACCAGTTCAAGACCGAGCCCCTCAAACAGAACAAGGTTGCGCGGATGTCCCAAATGATAGACGCGCTTTTTGCCTGTATCCAGAAGCGCCTTGCGCGTGACATCGCCAGAGGTCACCACCGTGTCATAGCAGGAACGCGGCACCCCCAATTCGTCGAGCTGCTCGCAAATTACGGCCGATGGCCTTGGCGCATTCGTGATGAGGACAACGGGGCCAAATTCCTTACGGAAACGGGTAAGCGCATCAACCGTGCAAGCATTCACTGTTTCGCCGTTGTGCAGAACGCCCCAGATATCAGACAAGAGCCCCTTGTAGTTAGGAGCGATGGCTGAAAGGCCGGCAATTCGGGAAGACATGGTAACCCCTTTTTGTCCAGATATAGTTTAAAGTTCCTGCCAGTTGTCTCCTGAGAAAAATACGAGGTCAAGGGGCAGAAACGAACATCAGGGCCAAAAGATGTGAGCAAAGGACAATATCGCTCAAAAGACCACATTCAATAAGACGCAAGCATATTAGACGCAGAGTGCAATGGTCCGAGAAAACGCGCGGTGTCTTTGCCCGGAGACCTCCCGTTTCAAGCAGGCGAGGCTCTCTACACCTCTATGAACTGACCTCTTTCGGTGCCGGTTTGCAGGCCAAAATCATCGGCGGCTGGCAACCGGTCGTTCATGGCCGCGCCTCTTTGCGCGGATTCAACCCGTTGCTGTACTGCGCCAGCAGAAATCCGAGATTGCGCCTGGCGCACAGGTGCAGATGCAGGACCCGAAGCGCTCACAGGATCAAGCAAACCGGCAGCCTCTGCCAGAACGGCCCTGAACTGATCACGCGCCTCGCTATTGTTACCATCCTGCGCGGCCATTGCCCGCAGCGCTTGCGCAATCTTGGGATTTTCGCCCAGGGTTCGGCTCGCCTCAGAAGAATCCGACTGCCCTTGCCCTTCCTGCAAAACTGGAGAGGACAGCCCGCTCCCTCTTCCGACATCAGAGCTAGGGACGGAGACAGATGGAGCTGTGCGGCTTATCGGAGCAGGTTGCGCAGCTGGGCGCGACGGCGGCTCTGGGCGTTTGGAAGGCGCAGATTGGGGCCGATTGGCCGGGCGGCGGCTTCGCTGGGGGGCCGCCTGCTGCTGCTGGGGAATGGTGCCGGATTGCTCACTCGGACGAGCGCTTGCGCTCTTGAGAGGTTTGGCAGGGGCAAAATGGTTCCCTTGAGCCAGATGGACGTTATAGTCAATCAGATCAACCAGATCCCTTTCGCTCTCAACGTGGGTCACAATCAGGTCGATGCCTTTGCGCGACAGGAGGCGCGAGAAATCGGCGGGATGAATGTCCATGCCACGACCTGCATCCTTATGGGTCAGAACCGGCGCTGCGATCTTGGCGAACTTGACGCCCCTTTGCGCAAATTCATCAAACCCGGCAGATAGATTGGTAATCCGATCTATCGAGAAGCGGAAGCCCATGGCAGCCAGCAGCTTGAGCGTTTCTTCTTCCAGCATTCCGAATTTGCGCATGTCCGCTTGTGAAAATTCCAGAATGACATGGGGTGCGAGGTCGCGATTCTGATCGAAAAGGTCCCGCATCAAGGCAAAGAAATCGCTGTCAGCCAAGCTTTCCAGCGACAGATTGCAAAAGAGATCAACCGGATGACCGCGATCCGCCAAGCGCCTCAAAAGACGAAAGGCCTCATTCATGGCCAAACGGTCGAGCATCGGCAAAAACCGATTTTTGCGGCAGACCGGCAAGATGATATCCGGCGTCAACAAACTGCCATCATCAGCCTTCAGACGTGTCAACGCCTCGTAGAATTGAGGCTTTCGCATGGGCAGCGTAACGATTGGCTGCATAAAGAGCTCAATATGCCCCAAGGCAAGTGCGCGCCTGACCGCAGTTTCTTCTTCATCAGAAAAGGCCCTCTCGGCTTTGGCCAACCGGTCAGCTGCGGCTGAAAAATCGGCAGCGTCTACATCGATGTCAGCGTCCAGATACTCAGGCCCAGCTTCTGGCTCCGGCTCCGGTAAAGCATGGCGCGCTTCGCGCTCGCGCTCTCTGGTGGCTGCGGCCTGTGCCTCTGCGAGGCTTTTCTCGTTTCTGAGGGCCATATTGCGGGCATTGGCCAGTAGATGCTGCTCCAGATCCTTGAAAGAGCCTGTTGCCGCCATCAGCTTTGCATTGATCTCGGAAACCTGCACTTCGTTCTTCCCGACCCTGTCATCCAGATCGGCGCAGCTTTCGGCCAATTGCTTGACCAGCGTACCTATCACGTCCAACTCGGCCAGAATGGGCTCGACCTCCTTTTCAAGACGTTCGGCAGCCGAGGCTTCCAACTGTTGAGAAAGCTCGCGCACGTCTTGCAGCTCTTTGGTCAATGCCAGTTTGAGCCGCGTCAGGTCATCCATCTGCTCATCAAGCAGCATGTGATCGCGAACGCGGCTGATCTGATAATGCACCAGAAGCAATGTCAAAATGATGCCAAAGGAAATCGGGGAGGCTTCGGTGATGGTGAGGCCGAACTTGAAATGCAGCATAGCGCCGACAGAGGCGGAAATGGCAACCATACAAATGGCGATAAAAACGGCTCCTAGCCTTTGCATGTTTTCATCTCCGTCGCAGGTTTTTTGTCCACCTGCTTGCTACACTGTTACTTCATCAGCTACGCGACTCGTACACAAAGTCGTATCCGCAGCCGTTACTTATTGGTTTTCTCTGAAAAACTCCATTGAATTTCAATGCGTTACAATCAGCATTCGCTTTATCACCGCTCACTAGCCGGACGAATCAAGCTGTTAACCAATTGTTAGGGTAATATGGCTGAGCGCCTTAGCAAAGTGTTTCACAAAAAGAGTGTGGGCTATTTTTCTATTCGGCTCCTTCGGCACCCCGAAAGCAGCGCTTGATCCTTTCCGGTCTGGGCTTTTGCCTATCCTCAAGCGATTGGCAAAAAGTGATCCGCATAGACGCTCATAATCGAGCGACGAGCCGGTGTGATTTAACTGCTTGAGAAAAAATAGGCTGCCCCGTTCATTTCAGAAAACTGACAATGAAGCGGGGCAGCTCTAGGCGCGGTAAAGGGAAGCCTCTTTATCCGCGCGGCAGGAACGATGCGGCGTGTTCCTGCGAAAGCCAAGAGGAACGAGAAGCCCGAAGCTATCTCTTCCTAATTAACGGGGCTCACTAAAGTGATTCCGTTTCAATTACAATTGCCTACACATGCAAATATTATAGAGGCTTTTGGTTTTGTTCACATGTATTTAGATTTTTCACACTTAATGGCCGATTAAATCCATTGAAAACAAAATATCGACGAGCGGCATCAACTTTATACCCGTGTTGTGCGACACATTTGCGGTGCTTTGCGTCAAAATAATGACAGCTGATCCTCTATTCTTTTGGAGCTGGTGAAATATTTCAAGGATAAACGTGTCTTCTTTGAAGAGAAGCCAATAGTTCGACAGGCAACTTCTTTTCTCTTATGAAGAATTTCAGCAAAGGGCCCAAAGCCATGCATCCGATGGCCGGCACGACTATCGTAATCCTTGCCACCGCGCATATTGCGCAAGACACTCATAACATGGCGGTATTTATCTGGGTAATGATGCAGCAGCCAATCCTGAAACAAGCTGCTGACCTCGTTGGGCAAGCGCAACAGGATCGCTGCGGCCTCTTGTGCACCGGCTTCATGGGCAGCCTTCAAAATCGCCTCCAGCTCGCTGTCATTAAGAGCGGGAATAACCGGCGCGACCAGCACTCCGGTGGGGATGCCGGCTTCAGCCAAGCGGGCAATTGTCTCCAGCCGCCTTTTGGGACTTGAGGCCCTTGGCTCCATATTGCGCGAAAGGTGATGATCAAGGCTTGTGACTGAAATAGCCACCTTGACCAAATTGCGCTCGTTTAGCTTCTTGAGTTTGTCCAAATCGCGCAAAATGAGCGCTGACTTGGTGGTTATGCAAACCGGATGGCCTGTTTCATCAAGCACATCCAGAATATCGGGCATGAGCTTATAGTCGCGCTCAATCGGCTGATAGGGGTCGGTGTTGGTACCAATGGCGATGGGGCGCGGCCTGTAACCCGGTGCGGACAGCTCCTTTTTGAGCTGGCGGGCCGCATCTGGTTTGACGAAAAGCTTGGTTTCAAAATCGAGTCCGGCAGAAAGCCCCATATAGGCGTGGGACGGGCGTGCAAAACAATAGACGCAACCATGCTCACAGCCGCGATAAGGATTGATAGAACGGTCAAAAGGAATGTCCGGAGAGTCATTGCGGGTAATGATGGTCCGAGACTTTTCTTCCTGCACCTCGGTTTTCAGAGGTGGTAGCTGTTCATCACAATCAGGTGTCGGCCAACCGTCATCAACCGACTCCGTCTGGTAGGGCTCAAATCGCCCTGCCCTGTTTCTGCGGACACCCCTGCCGCGAATGCGCTTGCCTTTATGCACATCGGGGTCAACCGGCGCCTCAATGAACGGATCGGCCTCATGCATTATTGGCTTTTTGGCTGTCGCCCTTTGCGCTGCCATGCTTATCTCCATCGCTGGTCGCGGCTGAGCCTTGCTCATGGCCGGCGACTCTGTTAGCGCTTTGTTCTGGTTAATGATGCGTCGGAAAAACGAACATATCAAGAACAAAATATCGGTTCGCACAAATGTGATCGGCAGGAACAGCGAATTGGCGGCAAATGTTCTGAAGGCTTGAACCCGAGCTGTGACGGTCGAAACGAATCCCGCGATTTTGTTGCAATCGTAAAAGGACTTGTTCACGAGTTGTTATTAAGGTGGTCGCGAACTATGTTTTGATTCGACGCCCGGTTTGAGCCACATGCCAAAAGGGCATTATCAATTGCCAGATGGGAGTTCGCACCATGAGCGAAGAAAATGAGAAAAAGTCGGAAGACTCTATGGGCAAGGATGCGGCCGAGGCCCTGTTCAAATCCCGTTCCGTATTCATTTACGGCGAAGTCACGCAGGAAATGGCCCAGAAAGTCAGCGCTCAGCTGATCGCGCTTGCTGCCACAAGTGACGATGATATCAAGGTATTCATCAACTCACCTGGTGGTCATGTGGAATCGGGCGATTGCATGCACGACATGATCAAGTTCATCAAACCGAAGGTCTGGATTATCGGCTCTGGCTGGGTCGCTTCTGCAGGAGCCCTGATTTACATTTCCGTGCCGGTAGAACGTCGTCTGTGCTTGCCGAACACCCGCTTCCTTCTGCACCAACCATCCGGTGGCGCGCGCGGCATGGCTTCCGACATTGAGATTCAGGCACGCGAAATCATCAAGATGAACGAACGCCTGAACAAGTTGTTCTCCGATGCAACTGGCCAGCCAATTGAAAAAATCGCCGCCGATACCGACCGCGATTACTGGCTTTCTGCTCAGGAGGCCAAGGATTATGGCCTCGTTTCCAAAATCATCACCTCGCACACCGAGATTGGTTAACCGGCTTTACCAAAGCTGGGGGACATTGCCTTGATAAAACCTGCTGTTTCGAAAATGAGTTTCAAACAGCAGGCTAGAAGCATGTCAAGCGGTTGAATAGATCGCGCCATGCTTTCTGGCACCGGGTTTGGGAGAATGCCGGTGCCATCGCGGCGTGCGAGGCGATTCAGTTTTCTGGCAGGTCTCAGGCCTGCCAGAAATGTTTATTGGCTTCCTTTTCGGCCAGCTGGCGGCTCAAGCCGAAATCAGCCAGAACATCATCATTAAAACCAATCGTATTGAGATCATGGCGCATTTGACGGCGCTGTCTGGCGCGCTCGGTCCACAGAGCCAATGTTTGCATGAAAGTCCTGGATCTGTGCGGGCCTGCTTTTGCCACGAGGGCCAGCACGTCTTCATTGCTCATTCGATTGAAGTCACCTTCCAAGGTTGCTTTCATATCTCTCTCCTTCATTGTTATTTTTGTTATGGTCATCAGGACAAATGTCTCGGCGCAATTATTGCGCTTTTTGCACTGTAATAAAATTGAAAAATTCGCACCTTATATGTGAGGAAAAGTTACAGACCCTTCAGCTTGTCACTTCCCGAGCAAGGAACCTGAACCATGGTGCAGTTGCCTCCCTTGGCTTCTCTTTTGGCGTTTGACGCTCTCTATCAATGCGGCTCGGTCACCGGTGCGGCTGAGCAGCTGGGGCGCACACACAGCGCCGTGAGCAAGCAACTGCACCAATTGCAAAACCATGCTGGGATGGCGCTTTTCGAAAAGAACGGCTCAGGCATCAGACTAACGCCAGAGGGCGCAAAGTTTGCGGCCATCGTTGCGGCAAGCCTTGCCGATATCCGCAAGGGCTATGAGGAGCTGAAGCGCAACAGAGAGCGGCAAGCTGTCTCGATCAAGGTAAGCTCCACTTTTGCTCGCGTTTGGGCCATCCCGATTATCGCGCGCTTTAACCGACATCATCCGGAAATCGAAATTCAGCTCAACCTGACCATCCCGCAAAATTCGCACGAGTTGGATGGTGCCGTCGATCTGGTTTTGTCGTGGGACAGGCTTGTCAGTCCAACCGATCCACACCCCAATGCAGTGACCTTGGGGGATGTTTACATCGGCCCGGTTCTATCGCCGACCTACCCACACCTCTTCGAAGATGGCACCTTCAGCTTCAGGACCCAACTCAACCGACGCGGATCGGAAGCGGGCTGGAAGACCTGGTCTGACTTGACCGGCCTCAAGCTCAGCTATGAGCACCAGATAAACTTCGATCTTGTGGGCCTTGCCTATGAAGCCGCCGAGCGCGGCATGGGGGTTGCGCTTGCTCCCAAATTTCTGATTGAGAAAGAGCTGAAGAGTGGCACGCTCGTCGCTCCTGCCGGTTTTTATTGTTTCAAGGAAGGTCTCATGGTGCGCCCCTCGATTGAGCGGACAAACCCGAGCCGCAATGCCCAGATATTTCTCGATTGGCTGGCCGATCATGGTCGGCTCAGTGATGATGGTTATCTGACCGCTGATGTGCTCGACCCGATTTGGGGCTGAGGCCCCATAAAAGACATGATTTCTGCAAGGATTTGCTCCATGCCATTTACGATCCTAGAACAATTCAGCTGCGGCAAGGCGAAAACAGGCTATAGCGAAGACCGCATTGTCGCCTCAGATCACCATTTCGGCATTCTTGATGGATCGCGGGGTCCCGTTTATGCCGGTGCGGATGTCATCACCGCCATGCTTGATGAAGCCAGGGCCTATATGGAAAGCATGCCAGCCGAGATAACCTTTGTCGCCCTGATTGAAGCTTTGAGCGAGATGGCCCGTAAACACAAACAAATCGCAGGCTTTGACAATTTGCGAACGTCAGGCGGGTTTGTCTTCTGCCTCTATTCAGACCATTTTGGCGAAATCTGGCGAATTGGCGACTGCAAGTTCCGAAATCGCGGCGCGGAAAATTCTGTTTTCTGGAATTCGGAGGAAATCTGCGCCAAAGCGCGTGCTCTCAAGATCGATGCGCTGTTGCTAGAGGAGCTTGAGCCAGAGGCCATTATGGCAAGAGACGATTATGACCATCTCATCGATGACCTGCTCGTCCATGAGGCAAGCTTTCTGAACCGGGAGAACCATCCCTTCAGTTTTGGCGCGATTAACGGGCAAACAGTCCCCAAGGTCTACCATGAGAGATTTCCCGCCAAGGCAGGTCGCCTGATCATTACATCCGATGGCTATCCGCGCGTGCTGGACAGCTTGGACGCTTGCGAGACAGAGCTTTCGCGCTTGCTGGTTATCGACCCGTTGTGCATTGCCGAAAACCTGCAATGCAAAGGCTTGGGGCCGGATCGCCATTCTTACGACGATCGGGCACTGATTGCCGCAGACATTGAGCTTTGACGGGGGCTGAGCCGTTAAGCCTCGAATCGTGGGATGGAACCCCAGATAGATTGCAAAAAGTGCGAGGCTGACCACGGTGGAAACAGCCAATGCATTGACGACGTAAGCCTTTTCATCATCGGATGCCTTTTGCATAAAAAGCGGAATGATGAAGGGTGGCGGCAGGATCATCAAGGTGAAAAAGGCCATCTGGAATGGCTCACCCAGCCCCAGAATTCCGTCCAGCACAAAGGCATTCAGCAACAGGGCAAGCGGCACCAGAATGCCATAGCGCAATGATACCATTTTCAAGACGTCCGAAAGCCCCTCCCGACGAATACGGATGCCATAACCGACGACCAGCAAAATGAGCGGAATAGCCATGCCCGAAAGCAGCTTCATTGTGCCATAGAGGCTGGAGAAAACCGGCGTGGTCTTGATAAAGTCCGATAGCCCCAAGCCGTTGCACACCAGACCGGCGACCAACCCGAGGACCACCGGCGAGGTGGCAAACATTTTCAGAATGGTTGCCGGATCGCTTTGCCCGTCTCGGCGGATCATCAGCATGGGTGCAAATATGAACCAGATGAACAGCTCGTGAGCCAGATCCACCACGGCAATATAGCCCACTGCCTGCAAGCCATAAGCGCCACCGAAGAGACTGACCCCCAGCATGCCATATTCAAACCCCGTCATCAGAAAGGGGAAATAGGGATGGTTCGGCGCCATTTTCGGCCCGACAATCCGGCCCAGAGCGTAGAGCCCACCACAGACGAAGGCTGTGACCACAAAAGCCCCCAGATAGGACGCCTTCATTTCCATATCGAGGAAAACCGTGAACAGCACGCTCGGAAGCACCAGATTGACCACAAGACGGGTCAGGCCCTCCATGATCTCTGCACTGAAGACTTTCAGGATGCGCAGCAGCATGCCTGCGAAAATGAGAAACAGAATTGGCAATATCTGATCAAGTACGGACATGGAACTCCCCTCCCCCCAAGGATGCAGTCACGCGCAAAGCGGTTCCAACCAATCAATGCTAGTGTCCAAAAATGCCGCTTGGCAAGGGCCAAAACCGCATCGCACCGCTCGCAAACAATCTACAGGCGTCATGCAGACAAAAGAAGTCACGAAAATCCACCAGAAAGAGGCCTCCAATTGTTCACAACCTGTGCGCCACATGTGGAGAAATCGCGAAAAATCCACATGCCCCAAACAAAGCAAAAGGGAGCAAGCCGATATCGGTGCGCTCGCTCCCTTTTCCTTTGTTTCACGATTCGCGCTGGCGGGGATAAGTAAATTACTTATCCTCCGTGCGCTCATCGCCCAATTGGGCAGAAGGCAAGCCTTCCTCTCTTATCTGAATTCTCAATGGAACCGAGGCAAAAGCCATGAGCCAAACCGGCCCATTAGCGAAACGACCTAACGCTTTTCGCGGAAGGATCCGGTCTCGGGATCCTGCTCCAGATCGATGATATCGGCTTCGCACCTGACTTTTTCGCTTGCTTGTCTTTGCGCCTCAGCCTGTCTTTGCCGTGCCTCCGCTTGCCGCCGCATGGTCAGTTCCGCGCCTTGCAGGCGGATGCGCGTCAACAGCTTGGAGATGATCCAGAGCGCAGCCAACGCAGCCAGCATAACCATCAGTTTTGTGATCAATTCGGTCTCCCAGTCATAAGATCAAACAGCTGGCCTGCTCTGCGCCCTTGGGCGGTTCATCACAAACCGATGCGGGACCATAATGCCCGCTCTTCCAGGCTGGCAAGAATTTTGTCGGCAGAAAGTCCTTCGGCAATGCGGTCAAGCGGATTGCCAACAGAGCCATTGCTTGCAGACATGGACATGCTGCCTGAGTGGAAAATGCTGAACAGGCCCGATGGCGGCGCTATCAGCTTGAGTTTGCTATCCTCACCAAAACGACGCTTGATATAGCTGTTCATGTCGCCAAGCTCATCAACAAGCCCATAGTCGAGCGCCTTGTTGCCTGTCCAGAATGCACCGGTGAACAGCTTGTCGTCAGATTCGGTAAGTTTGTCGCCACGGCGGCGACGCACCAGATCCTTGAAGCTCTCGAACAGATCCTGAAGCAGCTCGTCCAAATGGGCCACATGCTCGGGATTTTCCGGCTTGAAGGGATCAAGCATGGCCTTTTGAGTGCCTGCGGTGTAGATGCGTCGCTCAACGCCGATCTTCTTCATTGCTTCCACAAAGCCGAAGCCACCAGAGACCACGCCGATGGAGCCGACAATGGAGCTGGGGTCTGCAATGATCACATCGCCAGCAACCGCAATCATGTAGCCGCCCGATGCAGCTGCGTCCTCACAGAAAACGAGAACTTCCTTTTCTTTCTCGACGGCCAACTGCCTGATGCGCTCGTGAATGAGCCGACTTTGCACCGGCGAGCCGCCCGGACTGTTGATCGAGATCGCGACAGCAGGCGCATCCTTCATGTCGAACGCTTTTTGCAATGGCCCGGCAATGCTGGCCATATTGAGGTTTGAGCGCATATGCCCGCCCTGATTGGGCATGATAGCCCCGACCATACGCACCACGGGAATGACGACCGGTTCTTTCATCCATTTTTCAGGCAACAGCGTATTAGGAACAATCTTCCTTACATATTTCATGATCTTCACGGCAATCATCCTCAGGTTATGGATCGAGGCGGGTTTTATCTGTCAGTTTATCTAGGGCTGGAGAGGGCAATTTTCCAGTCCGCAATATGTATTTCTCCGCTTAGCAGCAAAGCTCTTGCGGTTTGGTTTCGAAAATTGCAAATCGGTTTGTTTTTCACCATTTCGAACGGCTATTTGCGATTTCTTCTTTCTTTTTTGCTTCATAAGACCTTAGGATGTCGCACCTTTTCAGAACGGGACTTCGGTATTTTCTGTCGTCGTTATAATTTGCAAAATTTGAACCTTTTTGCGAGTGCCGCGTTTCTTGATGGCGGTCCATTCGTTATTTTACCCCGCAAGCAGACCAAAATGGAAAATTGACCATGAGCACACAGCTAACCAACGCCGAGATTGATCATCTGATCGCCTTCCGGCAGGCCCTACATCGCCGCCCGGAATTGTCGGGAGAAGAGATGGATACGGCTCAAAAGGTCATCGAGGAACTGCAAAATTTGTCACTAGACACTATCGTGACAGGGCTAGGTCCATGGATAGAGCCTGATGGCAGTGCCCTTGGGGGAACTGGTATTGCCGCTATCTTCGATTCCGGCAAAGATGGCCCCACCCTGTTGTTTCGCTGCGAACTTGATGCTTTGCCCATCCAGGAGAAATCCGAGCTTTCCTATTGTTCCGAATTGGAGACCAAGGCCCACTTGTGCGGTCACGATGGCCATATGAGCATTTTGCTGGCGCTGGCCATGCGGCTGGGTAAACAGCGCCCGGCCAAGGGCAAGGTGGTGCTCCTGTTCCAGCCGGCAGAAGAAACCGGCAAGGGCGCCAGAGCTTTGCTGCGCGATCCGGAATTCTTTGAAAAAGTGCCGAAACCCGACATGGCCTTTGCCCTGCACAACCTGCCGGGGCTTGCTCTTGGCAGCGTGGCCCTGAAAGGCGGCGCCATGTGCTGTGCTTCGCGCGGTATCCGCATTTTGCTAGAAGGCAAAACCTCTCATGCCTCCATGCCACAGGACGGCGTTTCGCCCATTCCTGCCATGATGACCATTGCCGCGGGTCTTAATGCCCTCTCCAACGGGCTCGATGCCGATCAGGCGCTTGATGAAAGCTACAAGCTGGTGACCATCACGCACATGAGCGTTGGCGAGCCATGCTTTGGCGTGGCTCCGGGCGCAGGAGAGATTTGGGCGACCTTGCGCACCGTTACTGATGATGTCATGGGAGATCTGGTGAAGGCGGCCGAAAGCCTTGCTGCAGAGGCAGCCAAGGCGAAAGGGCTCTCACTGCAGATCGAGCAAGACGACATTTTCGATGCCTGCACCAATGCGCCTGAAACCACAGCCATGGTAGCAAAAGCGCTGGAAGCAGAAGGCATCGCAACCAAAGAGCAGACAGAGCCCATGCGCTGGTCTGAAGATTTCGGCCAGTTCGGCCATCATTGCCCCTCGACCCTGTTTGTCCTCGGCTCTGGAGAAACGCAGCCACAACTGCATAATCCGGATTTTGATTTTCCTGATGAGCTGACACCGGTGGGAGCCCGCATTTTCGAGCGGGTCATCCGCAATATATTGGGTTAAGTGTGGCAAGGTTTCCCCGTTGAAGCTTCAACGGGGAGAGCCCATCTATTCCACCAAACCCGTATTCTCTCGCAATTGCTCAATCCGCTTCAGGGTCTCGTGAGACCTGCAGGCATTGTAGGCTACTTTATGCAGGGTGCCACCGCGAAAGGGATCCGTAACGCGCATGCACTCTGCATCGCGGAACGGAATCCAGGCTCTCTGGGCATCGCGCAATATCTCCTTGCCTGTCTCGTCCAGCTTGTTGCGGAGGCTCTGATATTCTGCATTCAGTTCCTTGTCCGCTTTCATATAGTCATCATAGGCGCATTCGTTGAGTTCCGATGTGGTGATTGCGTTCTTGCAATCGCGCGCCAAAGCGGGAGCATTCACGACAAGCCCCGTTGCAATGAGTGCTGCCAACATGATTTTTCTATTCAACGCCTTCGCCTCCCCGCAGAATCAATCAAGAATTGTTATTTTTATTGTAACAATCAAATCCAGTCTGGACAATGCGGGCCTTCTCACCCCAGATCGATTGCCGCGCCGTGTCGGTGCACGGCTTCAACGCGCGCACCGGGGGTATCCGAGCCTGCATCATGTAGGGCGATCGTTGGCAAAAGACGAAATGGTGCGCGGGATTGCTTTCTGCCTTGCACCACCACGCGATGGGCCGCCTCCCCTTCTCTTGCGGAGAAAGGCTGCACGGTGATGCCACCGAAACGGCCTTCCATCAGCTTTAATAGCGCGGGCAGCTCATCGGCCCGCTGGACCACCGTGAAGGTACCCTTGCTTTTCAGAATGGAAACTGCCGTGCGAAACCAAGGCTCCATGCCCTCATCGGTGAGCATGTGCGCGGTCGCGCGGGCCTCGTTTGGCGAGGTCTGAAAGCGTTCGGGTTGATAATAGGGCGGATTGGCGATGACGTGATCGGCCAGATTTTCAATAAGGCCCGCCTCTTTGCGAGCCTCGCCCCTCAGAGATACATCTGAGCAGATGACCGAAGCCGCGGAAAGATGCTCGACCGAGCGCGCCATATTGGCAGCCGCCATGGCGGCCACGTCCGGATCGATCTCGACGGCCAGCAGGCGCAATGCTCCCACCCGCACCGCAACACAAAGCCCGGCAGCTCCGACACCGGACCCCAGATCCACGACCAAATCTCCGGCCTTTGCCGGTGTACAGGCGGCAAGCAATACGGCATCGGTGCCTGACCGGTGGTGGCCTTTTCTTGGCTGCAACAGAGAGATGCGCCCCCCCAGGAAATCATCCTCGCTCATCGTGCCAGCATCGGGCGAGCAGAGAGGGGCAATGGTGGGCACATCAGTCAGCAAGGCAGGCGGGCTTTGAAGCGATGACGCTGGCATAGGGGATTCCTTGCAGGCTCTTAGTTGTTGCTGTCGTTGGACCAGTCGACTTCCTTGTCCAAGCCAGCATCTCGCAACAGACTGCGTGCCCTCTCGAAATGGGCCTCATCCACCAACAGGCGGCGAGCAAGTGAATTGATCATGCTGCCATATAGGGTGCTCATATTATGATCCAGCGACTGGAAGGGAATGCCTGCATCCTTCAATAGAGACTCGACAAAGGAAAGGGTCACCAGATTGTTGGTCTTCATGAGTTCTTTCACGCCAGCATCCTTTTGCTCGGAGCGAAGAAAATCCGCACATTCATCCGTTCGGCGCCCCGTGCGGGGAACCATAAATTGAATGCTCTGCAGTGAAAAGGCTTTTGTGCAAAGAATAAACCTGCATGAGGGAAGATGGCTCCCAGATCCGATGGTCGGTTGTGACAAGAAACATGGCCTAATTGAAGTGGGCCTAGACTAAAAATTCAGGCAAAGTTGAGAAATTTGACGTGATTAAGTAACAATCTTGGGTCCTGCCCCTTGTCGTTGCGGAGCGAGCCGCCTATTCTCGCGACCGAAATCGAAAAGACACATAATTTGGAGCCGCTGCGTGAGCGTTGTCCTTCCTCAGACTGAAGCAAACAAGTCCCAAGCCAGCATTCAACCGCTTATCGATCTTGTCAAACAGGACATGGGCCGGGTGAATGACCTCATTATCGAAAAGGCAGGCTCGGACGTTGAAATGATCCCGGAAGTGGCCAAGCATCTGATTGATTCAGGTGGCAAACGTCTACGCCCCATGCTGACTTTGGCAGCGGCCAACATGTGCCAATATGATGGTTCCTCTGATGGCCATGTGAAGCTGGCCATGGCTGTTGAATTCATGCACACGGCAACCCTTCTGCATGACGATGTTGTCGACGAAAGCGACATGCGCAGAGGCAAGCTTGCTGCCCGTATGCTTTGGGGCAATCAGGCCAGCGTGCTGGTGGGGGACTTCCTGTTGGGTCAAGCCTTCCGCGTAATGGTGGATGTTGGCTCGATACGGGCGCTGGATGTTCTTTCAACCGCGGCCTGCGTTATCGCCGAGGGCGAGGTATTGCAGCTCTCTGTAGCGCAAAATATGAAAACTTCCGTTGATGAATATATGCAGGTCATCCGCTCCAAGACGGCGGCCCTTTTTGCGGCAGCTTGTGAGGTCGGACCAATCATTGCGGGTAGTGACGAAACCAGGATCTCGGCCCTGCGCGACTATGGCATGGAGCTGGGCAACGCATTTCAGCTGATCGACGACGCACTTGATTATGGCGGCTCGGCAGCAGCACTTGGCAAGAATGTCGGCGACGATTTCCGCGAAGGTAAAATCACGCTGCCGGTCATCCTAGCCTATGAGCGTGGAAACGAAGAGGAAAAGGCCTTCTGGAAGCGTGTCATGGAAGAGCGCAAGGATGTGACTGACGGTGCCCTCGAATATGCCATGGGATTGCTCAAAAAAACCAATGCACTGGAAGACACTCTCAAGCAGGCCAGAACGCATGGCGCAACCGCGATCAAGTCGCTGGATGTGTTTGAAGACAGTGCCTACAAGTCAGCTCTTATCGATGCTGTGGAGTTCTGTATTGCAAGAGGCCATTAAGGCTCACCCGATTTTATAGACAAATGGCGCTTTGATCGAGCGCCTTTTAAATCAGAATAGCTTGAAACAAAGATCATTTACCGCTCATTGCGAGAGGAAAATGCTCAATGGTTCCCGTTCCTTTGATATTGATTTTTAATCGATCTTTGTTGTGTACAGGGACCACCTGGAGGACTTGATAGCCAGCCTCAAAAAAGCCATGCTACACTTCTAATTGAAGAACGAACAGATCGGTCAGATGTCCGGCCATTTTATTCAAGAAGCGCTTTGAGAGATTGGCTCGTTCGACGCTGACACAATTGCAAGGGCAATATTGCTTCAGATTGCGCAACAACAAGGCTGACTAAATGCACTTTCGATTTTCCCTCAAGATGTTTCGAAATCACCTTCTGACCAGCGTTTTGGGATTTGCCCTGCTGGCAGGGTCGGCCTCTCTTGCTGGCGCAGTCACTGAAGATGTTCAAGATGAGCCCGTTTCTGTGCCTGAAGCCTTGGCCGATGTGCCGACAACTCTTACCGGGACTTACCTTTCTGCCCGTTTGGCTCAGGAAGAAGACGATTTGGAGCTGGCAGCCCATTTCTATGCGCAGGCCCTTGAGAAAGACCCGGAAAATCCCCTCTTGCTGGAACGTAATTTCGCGCTGACCCTTGCGGTTGGCAATCACGACCAAGCCTTCGCGCTTGCCGACAAGCTGGCTGTAATGAGCAACCAGAAGGCTGCCGATCAAAATCAGGCGACCACCGAAACTGAACCGACCGATGAGGACGAGGATGATTCGGACGCGACCGCCTTTCTTGATGGCCGCATCGCCCCAATGGTGCATCTGGCATTGGGGGTAAAGGCTCTCAAGGGACGGAATTACTCCAGCGCGTCCATCCAGTTCCAAAGCGGCATGAATGTCATCAGAGACAACCCAGTACCTCTGATCGGTGGCGCCCCTACCCGCAACAGCCTCAATGATCCGCGTCTGCTGAGCGCTTCTGCCCAGTATGGTCCTTTTGCCCTCATCGCCCAGACGGTGCTGGATGCATGGTCGTTGATCGGGCAAGACCGCACGAAGCTTGACGAAGCGCTGAAATTGCTCAAGGCCGATGAAGAAAGCGAGGTAAACCAGTTTTTCTTCTCGCTTCATGCCGGCCTCGTGGCCGCCTATGCCAAGGATTACACGAAAGCGGCCGCCCTGTTGCAGCAGAGCCTTGATGCTGATCCCAATTCGCTGGCGACGGCAACCGAGCTGGTCAACACCCTGCTGAAAGCAGGCAACGAAGACCGGGCGAAAAAAGTCTTGCAGGACTTCAAGGCGAGCGCCGCTGACAGCGAGGAGAAGCAGTGGCTACAGGACACTTTCAGCGCCATGAAGCCGATTGCCAGTTCCGTCAGGACGCCTCAGGATGGCGCCGCCGAGTTTTTCTCCACGCTGGGCAACGCCCTAACCGAGGAAGGCGCGGTTGAAGGCGGAGCTCTCTATTTGCAATTTGCAGACTATCTGAGGCCGAAAAACGACTATACTGCATTTTCGCTGGGGCGGTTGTTCGAGCACATCGACAAGAGTGATGCGGCCTTGGCGCATTACGATACCATCCAGCCGCAAAGCGCGGTCTACAAGAAGGCTCAACGTCGTGCCGCCTTCGTTCTGGCGCGAGAAGACCGCTCGGATGAAGCCATCGAGCGCCTGAAAACCCTGCTTGAGGGCAATTACAGCGATTTGGAAACCGTATCGGTTCTCTCGCGGGTCTACCAATCTGAAAAGCGTTTTCAGGATGCAGTCAACATCCTCACGCGGGGCATCGATAGCATCAAGGTCAAACGCGACATTCACTGGTCGCTCTATTTCTTGCGCGGATCCGCCTATGATCAGCTCAAGGATTGGCCGAATACGGAAAAGGACATGAAGGCTGCCCTGAAGCTGTTCCCGAACCAGCCGACTGTGCTCAACTATCTGGGCTACAGCTGGGTTGACCGCGGCTTGCATCTTGACAAGGCCATCGAAATGATCCGGCAGGCGGTTGCCCTACGGCCATTTGACGGCTTCTTTGTCGATTCTCTTGGCTGGGCACATTACCGGCTCAAGCAATATGACACGGCGGTCAATTTCATGGAACGTGCGGTGGAGCTCAGACCAGAAGATCCGACCATCACCGATCATCTGGGTGATGCCTATTGGCGTGTAGGACGCAAGAACGAGGCCGTGTTCCAGTGGCAACGGGTCAAGACCATGCAGCCGGACGACAAATTGCTGGAATCCGTAAATGACAAGATTGAAAATGGACTCAAGGATTAAGCCTCATCAGGCTTTTTCCATTGCGTGATTTTTAGGGGCTCATTGTTTACCAGCCCCCAAAGCCATGCCATTTTCATGTTGGTCATGTTTTTTTCTTCGCCCAAAATCTCAGATTAGACATATTGCCCACCCCTTCACCACAGGGTATTTTGGGGACAATTACGGCCCCGAAAATGCATTTGCATGGCAGAAAACGGCTTGGATCGGCAACCCTTTAGGGTTTACGTATTTATCCAAAGGACCAGCTGCAGTATAGACAAGTCCGGTTGATGTTCATATGCTTGCAAGAAAAGGTGGAATCTGATTTGGCCACCTGTTTCCAGATTTGATCACCAAAAGAATGCCAAGTTATTTGGTAATCAGAATCGCGACAGCGGGGCCAGAATCACTTTAAGTTTGTTTTGTAGCAGAACTGAAGAGAGTATCGACAACCACCATAAGTACCTGAGACAGATAAAGAGCTATGACGAACACGTCACCAGATCAGTCCATTCTCACATTTACGGCTCCAGCCAAGATCAATTTGGCCTTGCATATCGTTGGTCAAAGGGAAGATGGATATCATTTGCTGGACTCATTGGTGGTTTTCGGCGGCGCTGAAGACCGTATTGTCTTCAAACCTTCCAACCATTTGCATCTGTCGGTCAATGGCCCCTTTGCGCAAGGGCTTAGACAGGAGCCTGATAATTTGATGGTTCGCGCCGCTCGCCTCTTGGCAACCGAGCTTAATTGCCCGGCTGAAGCCGATATGGTGCTGGAAAAGCATCTGCCAATTTCGGCAGGCATCGGAGGTGGCTCATCGGACGCGGCGGCGGCTCTGCTCGGACTGCTGCGCCTTTGGCAGCGTACGATCAATGATGACAAGTTGCGCAGCATTGCTTTGAAGCTGGGAGCAGATGTGCCGATGTGCCTTGAGGGTTCCTGCATTGTCGCACAGGGCATCGGCGATGAATTGCATGCCGGGCCTCGCTTGCCAACCAATCTGGGCATGGTTCTCATCAATCCTCGCGTGCCTATTTCCACCCCCAGCATCTTCAAGAAACTGAAGCACAAGAATAACAGCCCAATGGGGCCTGCTCCTTCCGCTTTTCTTTCAGCCGTTGCGCTGGCTGATTGGCTGGACGATCAGCGCAATGATCTCGAAATGGCTGCCATAGAGCAAGCGCCGGTTATCGAAACAGTGCTTCAGGCGCTGGAAGATGACGGGGACTGCCTGTTTGCGCGCATGTCCGGCTCGGGGGCCACTTGTTATGGCTTGTTTGCGACGGTAAAGCACGCAGAATATGCCGCCCGCCGGATGGCCTTTTCCCATCCGAACTGGTGGGTGAGCCACGGCGGCGTGAAATAACCCGGACAGCCAGAGCTTGACCATTCGACATGCAGGAGCACTGCGCCGAGAGCCTTATTCTTGCGAGCTGCTTTCTCTATTTCCCCGCTTGCGAATAAGGCGTTCTTTCAGTCTGTGCATGGACCACCAGATAAACCCGCCAACTGGCACCACAAGAGCGGCAGCCACCAGGCTCTTTTCCACATGGACGAGCTTTGCGAAAGGTGTCAGCAAATAGGTCAGCAGGCTCACCGCATAGTAGGAAATAGCCACGACCGATAGCCCTTCAACGGTTTCCTGCAATCGTGCCTGCAAGGCGGCGCGTCGGTCCATCTGGCCAAGCAGGCGACGGTTCTGGTCGGTTGTGGTCACCTGTACTCGCGTTCCCAGCAAGTCCGAAGCATGGGACGCGCGAAAGGTGAGATCATCAAGCTGATATTGAGCAGAGCGGCAGGTCCGCATGTTTGGCAAATAGCGGCGTTTCATGAATTCGGAGAAGAGCTGCCGCTCCAGAATACGGCTTTCGCGCAAAAGCTCGATGCGCTGCATGACCAGCTCTTCATAAGCACGACCGGCATTAAATCGGGAAGAACTGCTGGTGGACAGCATCGAGAGCTTGGCGGAAATATCCAGAAGCTCATCAAGGACCGCCTTGTCGCTCTCCTTGGCATCGCTGATCTTGGCAACGGTGTTACTGAGCTTGCTGTTCAGCTCTTTGATACGGCCCAATATCTCGCGGGCGACAGGCAATGTCAGCATAGACATGGCCCGATAGGTTTCCACCTCCAGAAAACGCTGGAGCACTCGGCCCAACCGTCCCGTTCCGATGTCATTGCAGGCCAGAACGGCCAGACGAATCTGCCCGCGGTCATCAAGATCGAAATCTGCGGCAATCGCGACGTCGCCATCACTGACATAAGCTGCTGCAAAGCCAGATGCCGAGCCAAACCAGCTATGCACAACGCCGGACATCTGATCATCAAGCTCAGCCTTATTGGCGACATTCTCGATGCGGGCCGATACGGATGAAACAATCCTGCCAGGAAAGGCGCTTAGCCAGTCGATCGTGAAATGGGCATGCAAGTCCGTGGCAAAGCTATCTGGTCCCAAATGCTCGGGCCGCGGGGCATAGGTATATAGGGTGTAGGTGGCAAATTCGGTATGATTCTCCCATTTGAGGATCATGTTGCCAAGTTCGGCGATATGATAAACCGCCTCGTCTCGAGGGGGCTCAGCATCAAACGGCCCTAGAAAGGCAATCAACTGCTCACGGGCCAGTTGCGGCGTGTGAATGCCATCTTCTTCGGGCTTCAGCGCAATGAAGGCCAATCGGCTGGGGGAAGCCAGTTCCAGAAAGGGCCGAGCGTGCATTTCACGAATCATCGGCGCACGCAGAGAGTGGTTGAGATGGGCTTTCAGCGGACTCTTCCAGCTTTCCACTGCAGACGACGCAAGGGGCATCCCGTCAGTCAGGTCTTCTCGTGATGGAGTTTCTGCCACTATTTTGATCCCCATGTCCGCAGTTGCTGAGTTGCTTGGGCTTTTGGTTGCCTTCGTTGACCCTAGTAAGCCGGGGAAGGCATTTCTGGTCAAGACAGAATAATGCCTGTTCGTGACAATAATTCAAAAGAGCCGACAGCGGATCATTCTTGCTCAAGCACCATGCGGGCAAGCGGCAGGGCAATGAAGACGGCCAGCAACTGGCAAAGGGCAAAAAGCAATCCATCCTGAAGACGAAGACCTGCATAGGTATCGGAGAAGCCACGGGCGATAGACACGGCGGGATTGGCAAAACAGGTGGAAGAGGTAAACCATATGGCTGCCGTCACATAGAGCGAGACAGCACTGGGTATCGCCTCTGGCCTGGAGCGCTGACAAATAAAAATGGTGAGCAACAAGCCGCCCGTAGCGACCAGCTCGGCAACCCATTGCTCCACCCCGAAGCGCTGGTTCTGCGCCATGGAAACGATGGTCTCTGCGAACATGAAATTCGCAAGCATGGTTCCGGCGATGCCCCCCAAAATCTGCATTGCCACAAAAAGGAAAGCCTTGGAGATGGGAAATTCCCTGCGCAGGACAAAAGCCAATGTAACGGCGGGATTGAAATGAGCGCCAGAAATGGGCCCATACATGGTGATGAGTACGAAGAGAATTGCAGCTGGCGGCAAGGTGTTGCCGAAAAGAGCCACACCTGCATTATCGGGAGAAAGCCCTCCGGTCATGATGCCAGAGCCGATAATGGTGCAAAGTAGTGTTCCCGTGCCCAAGAATTCAGCCAGCAGCTGAGCTCTCAGAGTATAAGTCATTTCCTGCTAGTCTCCGGTTGCGCCCGAGAAACTGCCTATCTCCTGCATGGCGGCTGTCAGTCGGTCCGGCTCCATGGTTTCGATTGGCAGTGCAACGAATCTTCCGATGCGATCTGACAATTGCGCATAAGCGGTGAGAAATGCAAGCTGCATATCCTTGTCGTCGCCAACTTCTGCGGCGGGATCAGGGATACCCCAATGGGCCAGTGCGGGTTCTCCCGGCCAAACCGGACAGAGTTCTCCGGCGGCGCGATCACAAACGGTTATAATGTAATCCATCTGCGGGGCGCCCTCGCGACAGAATTCACTCCAGTTTTTTGAACGCAAGCGGCAGATTGGATAGCCGAACTGTTCGAGAAGCTGAATGGCCCATGGATTGGGCTGGCCTGCGGGCTGACTGCCAGCAGAGAAAGCATTGAACCGCCCTTGCCCCATGCGCCCCAAAATCGCCTCCGCCATGATGGATCGAGAGGAATTTCCGGTACAAAGAAAAAGGATATTTCGCATTTGGTGCTCCCTCGCACTGCAAAAGTTGGGACGAGACGGGTTATGTCGTGCTGTAGCCCAGCACACACCATATTTTCAGCGCGATTGATACTAACCTATTTGCCTAGCGCATTTTAACAAGCGCAGTGATACCACCTTGCACCCACTGAGTGTAGTTGCAGATTTAGCCTTTTAATATTTATCAGACCATTTCTCGCATCCGCAAAGGCTAATTCATCTGCAGCTCACGCCTGCTTGGCCAGAAGGGGATCTCGGTCCTGGAAAAACGGATCGTGCGGCTCCGTCTCAAGGCTATCGGAAGGCATGGCTTGCGGGCATTCATCCTGAAGGAATGCCATGAGATCCGTCAGGCAATCTTGCAGTCCGAAGTAAATAACGTTACGGCCGCATCTTTGGGAGCGGATGAGCCCTGCACGTTGCAAAATGGAAAGATGCGTGGATAGCGTATTATGCGGGACGTTTAGCACTTGAGCGATGGTTCCAGCGCCTATCCCCTCAGGGCCGGCCTGCGAGAGAAGCCGGAAGACTTCGAGGCGCGTGTCCTGAGCCAAAGCAGACAATATTGTCTGAGCGCGTGTTTGCGGATTGCAGTTTTCAGAAGTCGATGTCATTCAAACCTGCCTGTTATTCAAACGTAAACAACCTGCTTTAAAGTCAGCTCCCTCTGTGACTTTCTCTTAAGGTTCGAACAAAGCCGCACGCTTGCTGCGTCAGGCGCATCAGCTGTTCACAGATGATAGAAGCAAGAAAGCCACTCTTCACGGAAACCGGAAAACCGAACAAAAATAATCACGGCATCAAATGGGTGTCTTTCAGAAGGAAACAGACTATGGGTCGGTGGATATCGACGGCTAATGACACCTGAATGACAACAGCCGCAAAAAGTGCCGAACCCCATGACTATTTTGTTCTTTTGTGATGCAAAGGCGCGGATCAGTGGATATACTTTCACAAATCCTGAGGAGATGGAAAAGTGACCTGACAAGCGGAGCCGGAGACGGGCCCATGCCGCTATTGTGATGAGCGGTGAAAGCGAAAAAATCTTGCAAAAGACAGTTTGACCTTTGATCTGGATAATAAGGCAGCTACACAGGGACAGGCGAATAAAAGGAATGAAAGAAAATGGTTCTGGCGTCTCATTGGGTCTATAATTTTGGCGGTGATAAAGCTGATGGCAGTGCCAGAATGCTTAATCTGCTCGGCAGCAAAGGGGCCAACCTTGCCGAGATGACCAATATGGGGCTACCTGTGCCTCCCGGCTTCACGATCACCACGGAACTTTGCAATAGCTATTTCGCCATGGGACATGTCTATCCGGCCAGCCTGAAAAGCGAAGTGGACGCCGCGCTAGAGCGCATTTGCAAACAAACCGGAAGATGCCTCAACAGTCCAGACAAGCCGCTGTTGCTTTCCATTCGTTCCGGCGCACGCACTTCCATTCCCGGCATGATGGAGGCAATCCTCAATCTTGGCCTCAATGATGAAACCGTTGAGGCTCTGGCTCGCGAAACCGGCGACCGGCGCTTTGCCTATGACAATTATCGCCGTTTCATCCAGAAATATAGCGACGTCGTTTTGGGCATCGATCAGACCGCGTTTGAGGAAATCATCGAGGATTACAAAGACGAGCGCGATATTCTCTATGATGCCGACCTTTCAGCCGATGACTGGACCAGCATCATTGCCCAGTTCAAGAACATGGTGGAGGAAGAGCTTGACGAGCCTTTCCCGCAGGACATTCAAAAACAGCTCTGGGGCGCCATCAGTTCGGTCTTTTCGTCCTGGATGAATGCGCGTGCCATTACCTACCGTCATCTGCATGACATTCCTGAGGACTGGGGCACCTCGGCCAACGTGCAAACCATGGTGTTCGGTAATCTCAACGAGAAATCTGCGGTCGCGGTTGCCTTTACGCGCAGTCAGGAGACCGGCGAGAAGAAACTCGAAGGCAGTTTCCTGCCCAATGCCCATGGCGAGGACATCATCTCGGGGCAAACCAAGCCGCTTCCGCTCGAACGGATCGAGGGCTCGGAAATCAAGAGCATGGAAGAGTTGATGCCCGACTTGTTCGGGGAGTTTCTCTCTATCTGCGATCGGCTTGAAAAGCACTATAAGGACATGATGAAGCTGGGCGTGACCATAGAGAATGGCAAATTGTGGCTGTTGCAGGCCCGCGCTGCGACGCGCACACCCAAAGCCGCCTTGCGGGTTGCTGTTGATCTGGCCAAGGAAGGTCTGATCACTGAGGCCGATGCCGTTTCGCGGGTTGATCCACGCTCTCTCGATCAATTGCTCCACCCCACCATTTCGGAAAGCGAAAAACGCGTTGTCTTCGCCAAGGGCATGGCGTCTTCTCCCGGTGCAGCTTCGGGGCATCTGGTGTTCAGCACCAAGGATGCGGAAGAATTTGTCAGCCATGGGCGACAGGTCATTCTCATGCGCATCGAGACGAGCCCCGAAGACGTCTATGGCATGCATATTGCCCGCGGCATCGTTACGGCACGCGGCGGGATGACAAGCCATGCGGCAGTTGTTGCGCGTGGCATGGGCATTCCTTGCGTTACCGGCGCAGGGGCCATGCATATTGACTATGCGGATGATAGTGTCACGGTCGGCTCGGTCGTATTGCGCAAAGGTGACTTGATCACCATTGACGGCAGCTCGGGCGATGTGCTCAACGGCGATGTGCAGATGCAAAATCCCGAGCTGAGCGAAGAGTTCGCTACGCTGATGGACTGGGTGGACAATATCCGCCGCCTCAAGGTGCGCTGCAATGCCGACACGCCACAGGACGCCAAAGCTGCGCGAGACTTCGGCGCGGAAGGAATCGGGCTTTGTCGCACCGAGCATATGTTCTTTCAGGATGACCGCATCTTCGATATTCGCGCAATGATCGTTGCCACCAGTGAAGAAGACCGCCGCCGGTCCATGGACAAGCTCTTGCCATTGCAGCGGGCGGACTTTGAGGCCTTGTTTGAAACCATGGCCGGATTGCCGGTAACAATCCGCTTGCTCGACCCTCCTCTGCACGAATTCCTGCCCAATAATGCCAGCGACATTGCCGCTATGGCCGAGGCACTCAAGGTTGATGTGGCAAGCATGACCAGCCGCATCAATGCCATGCACGAGTTCAACCCGATGCTAGGCCACCGGGGCTGCCGCCTTGCCATTTCCAAGCCGGAAGTTGTTGAAATGCAGGCTCGTGCCATATTTGAAGCTGCCGTTGCAGCAGGTGAGAAGACCGGCGCGCCGGTGCAGCCAGAAATCATGGTGCCGCTCGTTTCCATCCGTGAAGAGCTGGAATTCGTCAAGGCGCGCATTGATTCCACTGCCAAAGCGGTAATGAAGGAAATGGGCCACGAGATCGCCTATATGGTTGGCACCATGATCGAGCTGCCACGCGCCGCTTTGCAGGCCCGCAAGATCGCTGAGTCGGCAGAATTCTTCTCCTTTGGCACCAATGACCTGACACAGACAACCTACGGCATCAGCCGCGACGATGCCGCTCGTTTCATTGCCGACTATATCAAGGCCGGTGTTCTGGAGCAGGATCCATTCATCTCCATCGATATTGAAGGAGTGGGCGAGCTGATCGAGATCGCCTCCGAGCGTGGCCGCTTTGCCCGCCCTGACATCAAGCTGGGCATTTGTGGCGAGCATGGTGGTGATCCGGTATCGATCGAATTTTGCGAACGGGTCGGGCTTGACTATGTTTCCTGCTCGCCATACCGCGTGCCGATTGCCCGCCTTGCTGCGGCGCAAGCAACGCTGCGCCGGCATCAGCAGATAAGGTGAAAAGACGCCTGCGGTCGTGCGAGGATAACATCTTTGCCTCCGTTGCGTCGGGATCGCACATAGTTAGCTTTATGTCTTGAGGCTGGACAGGGGCCTATTTGGATCCTATTTGGGATCTTGGCTTGGCTCCTTTATGAGCTTTGAGCGATTTCTTTTGCCGCAAAATATTTGGCCTGCAGCCACTGCCCACAGGCAAAACCGGAACTTTTACGGCATTCACAATAATTTCAGCAAATTTCGCGTATTTTTCCATAAATTCAATAATTATTACAACAAAATCTCAAAATTCGATAAAATATCCGGCGCAAATAGCAGCCTTGGCCCCTCCCCCATGCCTTTTGCACAATCGGGAGGGGCCTTTTCAAAGTCAGGATACCCCAATGTCCAGCGTCTATCTTCAAGGCGTCCTCATCGGCCTTGCCATCGCAGCACCGGTTGGCCCCATTGCGTTGCTCTGCATCCGGCGCACGCTCAGAGACGGCTGGCTCATGGGCATTGCAACGGGCATGGGGGCTGCGACCGCCGACGGGATGTATGGCATCATCACCGCAACAGGTCTGGCGATTTCCGGTGTGCTGGTCAGTCATGGTGACTGGATGCGGCTCGGCGGCGGATTACTGATCCTCTATTTGGGTGTGACGACGTTTTTGCGTGGCTTTGAAAAGCAACCCCATGATCCGGCTGCAGCTCCCTCTGCGCGCGCTCCCCTCAAGGCCTACGCCACGACTTTCCTGCTTACGGTTTCCAACCCTGCGACGATCATCGCCTTTGTCGGCATGATTTCCGGCCTTTCAAAAGGCGCAGAAAGCGGGCCGCACGCAGCTTACTGGCTGGTGTTCGGCGTGTTCAGCGGCTCGGCCCTGTGGTGGCTCATTCTGGTTGGCTTCACATCACTGGTGCGTGAGCGGGTGTCTGACCGGTTCATGCAGGCGGTCGATTTTGTCTCTGGCGGCATCCTCTCTCTATGGGGCATCATGCTCATGTGGGAGAGTGCCAAGCTCTGGCTTTAAGTATAATCTACGCCTAACGTCTGTATGGCTAGCTCGGACTCTTATGCTAAGCGATAGGAAACCTCTTGCCCAGCAACCCGAGCCACCGGACCGATGAATAATCCCACCGTGCCCAAAAGTGAACCAGACTTGAGCCTCGCCACTATCCGTGAAGGGGGCAAGAAGGCGTTGGCGCGTGCGCTCAGCACCATCGAAGCAAAGGAAGACAGCCTCGCTGTCGCCATGCTACTGGATGAAGCCGCCAAGAATGCTTGCGCTCATGTGGTCGGGCTCACCGGCCCGCCGGGGGTTGGCAAATCCACGCTGACCAACTGCCTCATCCGCCATTGGCGTCGTAATGGTGAGCGCGTCGGTGTCATTGCCGTGGACCCCTCATCCCGTTTTTCCATGGGCGCCTTGTTGGGAGACAGGAC
Organism: uncultured Cohaesibacter sp.; assembly: GCF_963664735.1. Taxonomy (NCBI): domain Bacteria; kingdom Pseudomonadati; phylum Pseudomonadota; class Alphaproteobacteria; order Hyphomicrobiales; family Cohaesibacteraceae; genus Cohaesibacter; species uncultured Cohaesibacter sp. Next base: position 2,006,091 of record NZ_OY761553.1, read on the forward strand.
CCGGCTGGACACGGACCCCAGCGACAAGGACGTGTTTGTCCGCTCCATGGCGGCGCGTGATCGCCTGGGTGGTCTGTCTCACGAAGCGGTCGCAGCTATCGTTCTCATGCGCGCCTTGTTCGACCGGGTTCTGGTGGAAAGTGTCGGCATCGGACAATCAGAAGCCGACATCGCCTTCGCCACAGATACTGTCGTGCTGTGCATCCAGCCAGGCTCCGGCGACAGTCTGCAATTCATGAAAGCTGGCGTCATGGAGCTGCCAGACATCATCGTTGTAACCAAGTCGGATATGGGCAAGCCGGCCCTGCGTGCAAAGGCCGATGTCGAGGGTGCCTTGTCGCTGACAGCTCGTAAAAACAGACAATGGTCGGCGCCCGTTTTGCTCGTATCAGCTCTTGACGATACAGGGTTACAACAACTTATAGCAGAAATTGACAAGCACCGAGGCAGCATTCTGGAGAATGATCATTTCCTGTCCTTGCGCCAAGATCAGACGCTGGTTTGGCTGCTCGACAGGATCCGCAGAAAATTCGGAGAAATAGGATTGGCCCAAGTGGATGCCGCAAACGAGATAAAACGGGCTGGAGGCCCCTTCATGGCAGAGCATCACATTTCGAGAGAACTGACAAACCGTCTTAGAAATGCAATAAGAGTCAAATAAAACCGTTAGGCAAAATTCACCTGAAACGCTTCCGTACATTAAGTGTATGTTCAAGAGTATCGTCTTTATTGATATGAAACTTTTAGTCTATTTCTTATTGTAACTATTCGCGATAAACAGCTTCGATGAGCATTTTCCGAGAAACGCCAGATCATGAAAATCTAAAAAATTTTTCTATTCATAACTTTTCTCAATTGATTTTTAGGTAAAATCTGAAAATTTAAACACAAAATAGTACAAATATGGGGTGATTTAATATCCATTTCCGGCTAGATTTAAATTGTCTATATGCCAGCTCAGGAGCGCGTCACCTTAATTGGCTCTAGGTGTAGTGCGGACATTCTGCGGGGACTGTTCTGACAATCGCCTCCTACGTTTGATGTTCTTTGCTGGTTTGAACCAAACGGTAGAGCGCGTATATAGGCATTAACTGCCCGGACCCTTAACAGGGCTCCGGGCTTTTTTTGTGTTGATCTGTCTTTGCTTTTTTGTTTTGGAATCCGTTTTCGCCATCTGCAAATTTTGCAGCACAACCAGAAATGTGTATTCGCGACCATAAAAATTCCGGCAAGGAACGACTCAGCTTGCATTGCATTTTGACAACAGTCCTCCACAGGCGAGGCCCTAAAAATGATCCATATTGTCATAATTACTTAGAGAAAATTTTTCCTGCCCAGAGATAGCCCCATTGAGTCGTTACGGGATTTTTAATGCCAAACTGGTCGTTAACGCTCTCTCAAGGTTAATGGTGCATTATTACCTCTAGCACCGGCTGAAGTCCGGTTGCGATAGTACGCAAATCCTGCCGCGAGTATCAGCCGGGTCTGCGATAGAGTGTAATAGTTGCGTTGTGTATTTGGTGACAGAATGTCGAAATCCTCTCTCGGCCCGAAGAGCCTTGGCCTGACCACCTGTCTGATGATCAGCACCGGTTTGATTCTTTCTTTCACTCAATCTCTTGACGAAGACAGATCCGCGGCAGTCTCGCAGGCCGATTTGCGACAGCAAGGCTGGACAAACGAAATGCTCGCACAGGCTTCTGTCTCCTTGCCTGCATCCCCAAAGCCCCATTCCGATAATCCCATACTGGCGCGCGCTGCTTTGGCTGCTGCCCCTGCACCACAAAGTGGCTTGGTGAGGAAGACGGCACAGGCGTCGGCAAGCCAGTTCAGCAAAGGCACCTATATCCAGATTTCCGAACCAGCTGCGAATAAACCCCTTATTGGCAGCAACCTGCCCTATCATGTAGAAAAATTTGCTGACATCGAAGAGCCGCTCTCGGTCAATGAGAACAATAAGGGAGATCGCCGCCGTCGCTGGAGTTGGGAGCCATTCAAGGTTTCCCATGGCAGACGCGAGATCGCCATGAACTGGTCCGGCTCGGTGTGGCATATGGCCAGCCCGTTGCTTGAAGAAAACAACGATGATCTGCCCAAGCTGACATTTGAGCCTGCCGAAGACCTGAGCTTGGTCATGGCCGATGCCCAACAGTTCCTCAAAACGGAGACCAATCCTGCAGGCTCCGATATGATGTATGCGCAGAATGACGAAGGAGATCAGGCACCCAATACCGCTGACGGCATCATAACGGGCTCAACTGCTCTGGCCTATGCGCCGACGTCCAGCGCAACCGATGCCCCCTTTGAAGCCATCCTGACTGAACAGCGCAAGGGCGAGATCAGCGAAGACAATCAGGTCACTATTCTGGGCGCGATTGATGACTTCAATTCCGAGAAGACGGCGGACCAGACCGAGCAGACGACAGAACTTGCAGCCATTGCTCCTATTGATGCCCTGCCACGGGTTCGCGCGCCATATAAACCGGCTCCGTCAGAGCTTGCCGATAATTCCAAGGTCAGCAAGCCGCTGGACATCTCTCCTATTGTCGCAGCTGTTGAGACCTATTCCGCTTCCAATGATGCAGCTTTTACAGACGAAGACAAAGAGAAGTCAGTTCCTCTGACATTGGCAAAAAGCAAAGCGCGCCGCGCAGAGCTTCAGTTGGCCAAGCTCTCTGGTGATGATGAAGGCGAAGCCAACAAGAAAAAATCCCGCTGGGCGAGCTGGTTCAATTTCTCCAGCAAAAAAGCCAAGATCGACGCCAGAGGTGAACATGCCTGGGTGACGAACAAGTTGCCTAAATCATCCTACACCGAAAAGCAGAAAACGTGCCTGGCCAATGCCATCTATTTCGAAAGCCGCTCCGAGCCGGAAGATGGTCAGGTTGCCGTCGGTCAGGTGGTTCTGAACCGCGTCAAGAACCCGGCCTATCCAAACACGATTTGTGGTGTCGTCTATCAGAACCAGAATAAACGCAACGCATGCCAGTTTTCCTTTGCTTGCGACGGCATCCCTGATCGTGTTCGCTCCAAGAAAGCCTGGGATCTTGCCTGGAAACTCGCCAATGAAGTCGTGAATGAAGAAGTCTGGCTCAAGTCCGTTGGCTCATCTACCCATTATCATGCAACCTATGTGCATCCGAAATGGGCGCGCACGATGAAAAAACGTAAAAAGATCGGCTTGCACATCTTCTACAAGACCTATGGCGGCGGCTGGAGCTGATCGCTCATTCGCTTCAAGTCAGCATATCGTGAATTGCAAATGACATTGCCAAAAGCAGATCCTCAGGGATCTGCTTTTTTATTTGAGACCGCCTTTCAAAAACAAAATCTAAAATTTGAATAATTTATAGCACATTCCGTAAAAACTATATTCATGCTAATTTTTACAATAATTTGAAATAATCATTTCTTTAAAGCGTGAATTTCGGGAAAAAAGTGAAAATACGTTCCGTCTTATAAATTGTTTTTTTATCTATCTTGAACAAAATGCAACCAAAGTTAGTCCTGTCAAATTTTCACATTTATTCGGTGCCCTCATGTTTTCTCGTTTCCGTAAGCGTTTCACTTTCGCTCAATCCCTGAAAATTTCACATCGTATCATCGCGCTGACTGTGGTGTGTCTGCTTGGCGTCGCCATTCTGGGGGCGACGAACTATTATGGTTCCCTGAACCGCACGTCCCTGATCAGCAAGGGAGAAAGCGCTTCTGCCATCAAAGACATCGTTCAACAAGTCAATCTGGCCGTGCTGAACATGAAGAGCAATGCGAGTGACTTTCTAACGCTTGGCGAAACGAAATATTCGGTACGATTCAATCTGGCATATGAAGATGCCAACAAACGTCTTGACGAAATTGCGTCAGTCGATCCCGAGGGCACGACACAAGCCCCTATCCTTGAGCTGAGAGAAGCTCTTACGAAAGACAAGGACAGTTTCGAAAAGATCGTCGCCAAGAAAAACAAAATTGGCCTGAAGGAAACTCAGGGCATGCAAGGCGAGCTTAACATGATCGCCAACAAGGTCGACGACATCATCAAGAAGACCAATAACCAGCAATTGATGGTTCATGCTCTGGAGATGCATCTGCTGGAGAAAGAGTTTTTGAGAACGTCGAATGCCAGCTTGCTCGAGACGCTCAAAAAGGAACAAAAGGCACTGTCCAATGCCGTTGCAACGGCCATGATGACGGCAGAGGATCGCAAGGAAATTCTTGAGGGCACGGCCAAATATGCAGAAATGCTAAACAGCATACAGGCAGCCAAAATCGAGCTTTTCCGCATGTCTGCCGAAATGAACTCCATCTATAACAGCATGTCGTTCAAATTCTCGTCCATTCGTGAACTCGCAGCCAAAACCGCAGAAATTGCCCAAAATGAATTGGTCGAGATCGACAAACACGTCACCTATATTTTTGCGGCAACTCTGCTGGGCTCTGTTATTCTGACGGTCCTGTTCGGCTTCCTGCTTGGCCGCAGTATCGTTCGGCCGATTCGCACGATCATCAGCTCCATGAACAATCTGGCTGAAGGTGATCACCAGTCTGAAATTCCTTATATTGCAAGACGCAACGAAATTGGTGATATCGCAAAAGCGGTGGAAGTATTCCGCCACAACGCCGTGGAACGCGAGCGGCTGAAAACAATGAGCGAAAAGGAACAGGAAGCAAGACTGCATCGCCAGCAGCGCATGGAAGAGCTCATTGAACAGTTCCGCTCTCTGGCGCAACAAACCATGCAGGCTGTGGCTGACAAATCCAAAGGCATGGAAGAAATTGCCAGCACCCTTTCAGCCAACTCTACCCAAACATCGAGTCAGGCAGACACTGTGGAACGCTCTTCCAACGATGCGCAAGAGCATTTCCAGGCCGTCGCGGCTGCCGCTGAGGAGCTTTCTGCTTCAATTAGCGAGATCGGGCGTCAAACCGAAAGCTCTTCGATGGTAATTCAGAGAGCGGTCAATACGGCCACGGCCGCTGACCAAAAGATTTCCAGTCTGGCAACGGCAGCCCAGCAGGTCGGCGAAGTGGTCACCATGATTCAGAATATCGCCGAGCAGACCAATTTGCTCGCCCTCAACGCCACCATCGAAGCTGCGCGCGCCGGAGAGGCTGGTCGTGGGTTTGCTGTGGTTGCAGCTGAAGTCAAGGAATTGGCAAACCAGACCAGCAAGGCAACAGAAGAAATTTCTGGTCAGATTTCCGCCATCCAGTCTGAAACCGATGACGCGGTGGAAGCGATCCGCGCCATCACCCAGACCATGACCGAAGTTGGCTCCACATCCAACACCATCGCTGCTGCGGTGGAAGAACAGGGCAGCGCAACACAGAATATCAGTGAGAATGTTCAGCGGGCTGCCGTTGGAGCGGCAAATATCACCGAGAATATTGCCAGCGTTGCTGAAGCAGCAGGAGCAAACCTCCACTCTGCTCAGTCGGTGCTGACGGTATCTCATGAAATGCTGACGCAGACCGAAGAATTGCAGAATCTGGTCAATCAATTCCTCGAGGATGTCGCTGCGGCATAAGCTGCAACTGCGCAAAATAACAAGAAGCTAAGGCCGTGAGGGGATCTCCCGCGCGGCCTTTTTTCACTCTATTTTATCGCTTGCTGAGGCGTGATCTTAAACGGCGCTTTACCTCAACGCATCCAGTTTGGCTGCCACTTCGAGCAAATCTTGCCAGGCAGCGCGCTTTTGGGCTGGCGTACGCAACAAGAAGGCCGGATGCAGGGTGGGCATGACGGGGATTTCCCGACGAGGCAAATCCTGCCCGCCAACGGCGTAGGTCCACCAACGGCCACGAAGGCGCATGATGCCGTCTTTGCTACCCAACAATTGCTGAGCTGATGTGCCGCCAAGAAACACAAGGATCTTGGGATTGACCAGCTCTATGTGCCGATGAATGAACGGCTGCATGAGGGTTTGTTCGTCCAGGCTGGGCTTACGGTTTCCCGGCGGGCGCCAGGGCAGGATATTGGTGATATAACTGTTGGACCGGTCCAATCTGACGGCCGCCATCATCTTGTCGAGCAACTGTCCCGCCCGGCCGACGAAAGGCACTCCCTGCAAATCCTCATCTCGGCCCGGCGCTTCGCCGACGAACATTACGTCAGCGGAGGGATTGCCATCTCCGAAAACCAGATTCTTGGCAGAGAATTTCAGGCTGCATCCATCAAAAGATGAGAGCGTCTGGCGCAATTGTTCAAGGCTGGTGGCCTTGAGTGCGGCTTCGCGGGCATCCTCAACAGCGCCCGGAGCACCAGCAACGGCCCCGGCGCCCTGCCCATTGTGCACCGCAGCATTGAACGAAGGATGGGATTGATTCCCCGCCGCCGCTGGCGTAGGTCTATGAGAGGGACTTTGAGGGGAGGAAGGCCTGTTTTCTTGCGAATTCGGAACAACGCGCGTCTTTTGACGCGCTTGTGCCTGCCGCAAACTTTCGGCAAAGCGATCTTGCGGCGCAGCATCAACAACACAATCCACGCCCATCGCCTCGTACCAATCGAGGAGGGTTTTAAGATCATGAGCTGTTGTCACCACGTTATGCATATTGAACACTTGGATTCGGGCTTCTTTTTCCGCTAATGGTATTCCTTATAGGGCCAACTGCAATAAGTGTCGATAGAAAGCCTGTCGACCGGATAATGAAAAGGACCTTCACATGACAGAGGTGAACGAACTTCCAGAACGCGAAAGCATGGAATTCGACGTGGTGATCGTTGGCGCAGGGCCTGCCGGGCTGTCTGCAGCGATACGGATCAAGCAGCAAGCTGCCGAAAAGAATGAAGACATATCGGTTGTGGTTCTGGAAAAAGGCTCGGAAGTGGGTGCGCATATTCTTTCCGGTGCGGTCATTGATCCTGTGGCTCTCAGCCGCCTGATCCCCGACTGGAAAGAGGATGAAAGCTGCCCGGTGAAAGTGGCCGTCAAGAAAGACAAATTCCGTCTGCTTGGACCAGCCGGAGCGATCAGTCTTCCCGGTTTCATCATGCCGCCGCTGATGCACAATCATGGCAACTATATCATCTCCCTTGGCAATCTTTGCCGCTGGTTGGCCGAGAAGGCTGAGGAAATGGGGGTAGAAATCTATCCCGGATTTGCTGCGGCCGAATTACTCTATGATGACAAGGGCGCCCTGCGCGGTGTTGCCACCGGCGACATGGGCCTTGGCAAAGATGGCCAGCCCAAGGACACCTATATGCGTGGCATGGAGCTTTTGGGCAAATATACGCTCATCAGCGAAGGCGTGCGCGGCTCTCTGGCCAAGCAGTTGATTGCCAATTATCAGCTCGACAAAGACTGCGACGTGCCGAAATTCGGCATTGGCATCAAGGAAATCTGGGAAGTGGACCCGGCCAAACATCAGGAAGGCGTGATCGAGCATACTTTCGGCTGGCCGCTGGACAGCTCCACCGGTGGCGGCTCCTTCCTCTATCACATGGAAGACAATCAGGTGGCTGTCGGGCTCGTGGTCTATCTCAACTACAAGAACCCTTATCTGTCTCCGTTTGAAGAATTCCAGCGGTTCAAGACCCACCCGACCGTCAAGCCTCTGTTTGAAGGTGCCAAACGCATTTCCTATGGCGCACGCTGCATCGCAGAAGGCGGCTATCAGTCAGTGCCGCGCCTCACCTTCCCCGGAGGGGCGCTCATCGGCTGTGCGGCAGGCTTTGTCAACGTGCCTCGCATCAAGGGCATTCACAATGCCATGGATTCGGGCATCTTTGCCGCAAACGCAGTTGTCAACGCCCTGACCGAAGGCCGCTCTGGCGACGAATTGGTGGCGTTTGAGGAAGGTTGGCGCAAGGGCCCAATCGGCAAGGACTTGTTCAAGGTGCGGAACGTCAAGCCGCTCTGGTCCAAGTTTGGGCTGTTCCTTGGCGTCGGTTTCGGCGGGCTCGACATGTGGACCAACTCGCTGTTCGGCTTTTCCTTCTTCGGCACCCAGAAGCATGGCAAGACGGACGCCAAGGCTACCCTTCCCGCTTCCCAGTGCAAGCCGATCGACTATCCCAAGCCCGATGGCAAGATCACCTTTGATCGTTTGAGCTCTGTCTATCTGTCCGGAGCCAATCACGAAGAAGATCAGCCGTGCCATCTGGTGGTGGGTGATGAAGCTTTGCAGAAAAGCTCCGAGCATGATGTTTATGCCGGACTTTCCCAGCGCTTCTGCCCGGCCGCCGTTTATGAATGGGATGAAAGCGGTGAAGCGCCAAGCTATGTCATCAACGCGGCCAACTGCGTCCACTGCAAGACCTGTGACATCAAGGATCCGAACGGCAACATTACATGGACCGTCCCGGAAGGCGGCGGCGGGCCGACTTACCCCAACATGTAACGGTCCATGTTTCTTTGCCGATAGGCTCGTCATGCGGGAAAGACCCGCATGGCCTATCTGGTGACCGTCCCCGAGGGTGGCGGCGGGCCGACATATCCGAACATGTGAGGATGTCACAGCTTTTTTCTTCGATAAGCTGGTCTCGCGCGGTAGATCGCGCGAGGCTTATCTGGTGACCATCCCGGAAGGCGGCGGCGGGCCGACCTATTACACAGCCCGACCTCTGCCGGATCATATAACGTAAAAAAGCCGAGCTTATGCCCGGCTTCAAACCTCATTGGATGTGACATTGATCTCTAGACTAGGTTAGCCAAACAGAGCGTCAATATCATCCTGACTGCTGTCTTTCTCTTCTTCATTCAGCTTTTTGTTGCTGAAATCAAGATCGGCCAGCATGGCATCCACTTCGTGCTGTTCAACGCCTTCTCCCTTGTGCTGCGGGCCATGAAGAATGAGTTCGCGCTGACGTCGTTCCTGTTCGGTTTCCTCGGTAAAGGCATCTTCAATGTCCTGCATTTTCATGCGTTCCACGAAAGTGCTCACGCGTTTGTCAATCACGTTCAAAGCATTGACAACCTTGGAAATACGCTGGCCTGTAATGTCCTGGAAGGAACAAGCCTCAAAAATCTCGATCACCTTGTCGTTGACCAGAGCCTGATAGGCATCACCGTCGCTGGGATCAGCGCCCATGATTTCTTCGGCAGAAGACATGATGATATTGGTTGCATTCTCTGTTGCTTCAACAACAGCGTCGAGTTCACGACCGGCATCAGGAATGGCCGCATGTCGCATTTCGGATGGGCGCAGGGCTGCAATCTCGTTCTTCATGGACGAGATTTCATGTGCAATCGAGGTAAACTCTTCATAAAGCGACTTGTCCATGGCTTGTAAGTAGGAATCAAGGCTACCCGCCATAACCTCAGCCAGAGCCATAATGTCGTTCAGAGATACGGCTTCGCCCTTATTCTTTTCTAGAAAGGAAACAAGTTCTGCTACTTTATCAGCACTCAGTTGTTTTGCTTCTGCAGCCATTTCGTGATCCTCTTGGGTCAAAAATTTGTTTGTTTAGACGATTTATACACGCCTATATTTCTGAACATTTCTGCGCATAAACCATCTAAAGCGTCTGTCGTTTTTAGTTTCCCGGATTAGCGAGATTTTGTGCGGTAGACGCCACCGTTGACCGCGGAGTGTTCCCTGCGGCATCCCCCTGTAATACTGCACAGGGGCATCTAATTTGTTTCACCAAGAACCCGCTCTCTGTTTAATTCGCCGCAGAGTGCACCGGGCAATTCCGCCCGGCTCCTCGGCCCAACCAAACAATCGAATTCTTTACGATGCCTCTCTCCCACCTAAAAAAGAGGCATCCACGCCGTCTTAGCTATCGAAGACGGCGTCGATTTTTGTTTTCAGCGTCGCTGCGTTGAAAGGCTTAACGATGTAGTTGTTCACACCGGCTTTCTTGGCTGCAATCACGTTTTCAGTTTTGGACTCCGCGGTGACCATGATGAATGGTGTCTTGGAAAGCGAGTCACTGGCACGAACCTGCTTGAGAAGTTCGTAACCGGTCATTGGTTCCATGTTCCAGTCGGAGATCACCAGCCCATAGCGGCGGTCTTGCATTTTCGCCAAGGCTTCTGTGCCATCTGCTGCATCATCAACATCTTCAAACCCAAGCTGCTTGAGCAGGTTTTTGATAATGCGGATCATGGTTTTATAGTCGTCGACGACCAATACCGGCATTGAAAGATCGAGGGCCATTTGTTTACTCCAAACTCACACTGCATTGCCGCTTCTATCAGCGGAATTTTCGACTTTTCAGACTGTTGGTTTTTGTAATCAGGAAATCTGTGATCCCTGACGTAGTTCGCAGACTATCTCAAGGGTTTAAAAAAGCGGTTAACTGGGGTGAAGTAGGAAAAGTGCAAATTACTAACAAAAGCGGCATTTTGTTAGTAAATCATCTGAAATTGCTTCAAAATTTACTTAGTGGAAGTATTTTGTTTAGCTTTTACTAACCTTTATTTTGATTAACCATAAGTGCTTCGATTTAATCACAGGCTTAATGCTCTCAAAAGGCAAGTTTATGCACCTCTAGCTCATTTTATACAGCAGCACCCTCAAAAGCTGCTGTAGTGCGGCACGGCAAGCGAACTCAGCACTTGAGCAAATGACTGCGGTGATCGGCTGTAACTCAGCCCCAATCCCACTTTGGCTCAATAGACCTATGCCCTGTTGACGCGAGGGGCCGTGTTGCACATGCTAAGAATTGCTGCGGCGCAGTATTTTTAGCCATTGTCAAATGAATAAGCGCAGCAAGGCCCGCTCGCTCAAGGGAGAGCTTGGTGGCAGAGCGTCAGGAAGAACCGACTCGCAAAATTCTGGGGAGAACCATTATGACCGCACCTTTGCAAGGGAAGCAGGCACAAGTCGTTTATTATGAAGATATGCAGATTGGACAGAAGGAAAGCTTCACCCATGTCGTAACGGAAGACGACATCCTTGCTTTTGCCAAGCTCACCGGAGACCATAATCCCGTTCATATAGACAAAGCCTATGGTGAGAGTTGCCGATTTGGTGGCAACATTGCCCATGGGCTATACACCGCCAGCCTGTTCTCGGCAATATTGGGCATGCTGTTGCCCGGTCCCGGCGCGATTTACATATCCCAGACACTGCAATTCAAGGCGCCGGTTCGCCCAGGAGACGCGGTAACAGTCTCTGCTGCGGTGAAAGCCAAGGAAGATAAGGGACGTCGCGTCACCCTTGATTGTACCGCGGAAGTGGATGGGCTTCTGGTTCTGACGGGGGAAGCAACTGTCATGGCGCTCAAAAAGCCCGCCGATTGAGGAAATAACAAAATTGGGTGCGCCTTGGCCGCAAAGCAGATCTTCAGCTCAAGCCAGGGCGTTTCCAACAACAGACACCCTATCTCTATTTATATCTATAATAGAGATAAAGAAGGAAGTTGCGGTGTGACTTGCCTAACTGATGGATATGCCGGTTCGTTTCCAGTCAAAATCCATTTGACGGGCCGTCTGTTCAGCCAGCTCTTCCGACCCCAGCCGGGCGACCATGTGCAAAGCCATATCGATACCGGCCGATATGCCCGCTGAGCTGATCAAATCCCCATCCTCGACCCAACGCACATTTTCAACACACTCGATGGCCGGATAGCGCGTGCGAAAATCCGGGATATCTTCCCAATGCGTGGTCATGGTTTTCTGGTCTGACACACAGCCCGCCTCGGCAAGAATGAATGCTCCGGTGCAGACGGAAGTCAAAAGAGAAACGCTTTCAGCCTGCCTTTTGACCCATCCCAGAAGCTTGACATTTTCCAATTGCGCCTCATGTACCCCGCCGGGCACCAAAAGCACCTCAAGTGGAGGATGATCGTCAAAAGAATGATCCGGCAGCACTCTATAGTCTGCTCTGGCGTCAACCGCATCCATATTCTCGGCAATAAGGACCGGCGCGAAGGGAAAATCCTCCCCACGCTTCCCGGCAACGCGGCTGGCTGTTGTCAGCACCTCGAAGGGGCCAGAGAAATCCAAAACTTCAACACCACTATAAAGCAGAATTCCAATCGGGCTTATTTGCAACCAATTGCATCTATCAACCAAGAAACACTCCATATAATTGATGTTTGACTGTTGTTGCTGCAGACTTCAGTTATGATCTAATCATTGTGATTTGGAGAGATTATGCTTTCTTCTGGTTTTTATTGGTGCAGCTATGGGTGGCTCATTGCGTTCACCAAGCGTGGCCAGCTGAGATCTTCCAGAGTTATCAGATCAACGTCGAGCGCTCTAGCCTTTCCAAATAAGGCCTCATATTTTGGCTGTTGGTGATATTCGTCATAAAGATCCGTTGAAATTATAAGACCAACGAAACTGTTTTCCGTTCCAAAATGGTCCACGAGATTGTCTGCTTCGTGGAGCGCACGCATTAGCTTGTCATTTTTGTTTTGATAGTGCGAGCTGTAGGCCTTGCAGGAATAGAATGCTAGAAGATCGCCAAATCTTGCGATGACATCGATTTCGTTCTCTCCCCAATATCCTTCAAAAGACCATTCGATCTGTTGTGAGAAAAGAACCTCATCTGCCCCAGCGGCCTCTGCAGCCAGGCAGGCTAGCTCTTCAAGCCACCCTCCCGTTATATAGCGCAATGCTGGTCCCTTTGGAGCGCTTATGCGCTCCTTTTGGTTCACTCTAATCAATTCGGCCTTGATCATTGCGGAAATAATGCTCTGCTCAGCTTGTGACAAATCCGCAGAGCGAAGTGAGCCCGACATCAGCGCGGGCTTGATTTTTTCAAAGACCGCATAGTGTTGTGCTATTTGTATTGAGGCGGCCTTGTGCTTTCTGGCGGCAGACAGGTCTCCCGTCCGATAAGGATCTACCCGAGCGCCTTTTCGTTCCAAAAGCTCTGAAATCGTCATAGATGTGTTCCAAATCTGTTTTACAAATCAATTACAAACAATGTTGGCCCTTCTATCATATCGAACTGAATTTTCAGAGCAACTGAGGTTGAAAGAAACGGTGCGTTAAACGGCAAGCGTGCTCCTTTGCTATGCAATCTCTGGTGCAGCCGGAGCCATTTTACCGGAAAAGCGCACGAGACCAAGTTTTTCGCGATGAATGAAGCGATAACTCAGAGAGAGAGCGGTAATGGCAAGCCCCAAGGCAAGACCTACCCAGATCCCCTCACCTTCCCAGCCGAGAACGAAGCCGCAGAAATAGGATATCGGCAAACCACAAACCCAATAGCCAAAGATCGCGATGAGCATCGGCATTTTGGTGTCACTCAAGCCACGCAGGGCTCCGGCCATGGTGGACTGAAGCCCATCGACGAGCTGGAACAAGCCAGCATAGGCCAGATAGCTGACTGCCAATGTGAAGGGTACGGTGTTTGTCGCAATCTCAGGATCGAGATAAAGCCCCACAAGGAAATGCGGAAAGAGCAAGAAACTTGCGCAACTGATAGAGTTGAACATTACCGAGATAAGCACCGACACCCACCCGGCGCGCCGCACACCTTCAAGGCAGCGGGCACCATAGGCAAGCCCGGTGCGCACGGTGGTAGCCTGACTGAGACCGAGCGGCACCATGAAAGCAAGAGACGCCAGCTGCACAGCCACAGTATGCGCGGCCAGAGCGTCAGTGCTGATCCAGCCCATGAGAAAGACAGCTGCGGCGAACAGGCCAACTTCCACCATGACCATCAAGCCGATGGGCACACCGATGCGGAAAAGTTCGAAAAAGCGCGGCCAGTCTGGTTTCCAGAATCGGGCAAGCAAATCATATATGCGATATTTCTTATCAAAGACCACATAGAGCGCGAGCAGAATGAACACGAAGGTTTGCACAACGGACGTCGAAATGCCAGCGCCCACCAGACCCAAGGCTGGAAAGCCGAATTTGCCGAACATCAAGACATAGTTGCCAGCGAAATTGACAAAGAAGCTGGCAATCGTCGTCAGCAGAATAATGCGTGTCTCGCTGTGAGCGGTCACAAGACTGCGCAAGGCGACGAAACCCAACGAAGGGAAAACGCCCAAGGCAGCATAAGCCAAATAGCCAGAGGCCTTGGCGGCGATATCGGGCATCTGACCACCAAAGCGATAAATATGCTCGCTTTGATAAAGCAGCCCCATGATGAGAACGGACATGACCACGGCAACCCAGATGCCCTGTCGGGCAGAGCGCCGAACCGAGGTATAATCCTTCGCACCAATAGCCTGAGCAACCATCGGGCTGACAGCTGACAAGGCACCAATACCGAACACAACGGTCGGATGCATGAGCGCCGAGGCCAGAGACCCGGCCGCCAAGGCATCGCGTCCAAGCCAGCCCATCATGATTACATCGGTGATCTGGAGTGAGAATTGCGCCAATTGCGCCAAAACGAGCGGCCATGCCAAGGCCAAGGTCGCCGCAATTTCCTCTCGCCAGGAAATGGGCGCGCCCTGTTTGTCATTGGAATAGCCAGAAAAAGCAATTTGCCCTTCCAGCATTGATTGCTGGTCTTGCATAGTGTCACCAGGGTTGTGAAAATTATTGGAAGTCGCAGCCAACTCTGGGGGCAAGGGTCCGCTTCAGCCACATGGGCCAAACGGTGCGCCATAAGTTTTCTGCGCCGAAACTCGTACTGATCGGAGCCAAACCCTAACTTCGTCGTTCGCCTATGTATAGTGCAAATATTGTCTCATACAGCTTTTCCTTCAGTTGTCTGCACATTGTAAAGATTACCGAGGCTCCCAAATTGTTTGAAAACGGAAAGGTGGGATGGTAAAGCCATGGTTTCGTCAATTAAATTCGACGAATGAAAAAGAACTGGTAACAGGTCCAATCTGGATATAAAACCAAAGTGGGCGTTTCTTCCTTCCCCATCAAGTTCATTTATTTCAACGACCTTACCGATTGCTTGACTGTTTGCTTAAGTCCCTGAGAGGTTGACATGTTTCACTTCAAGACAGCTTCCCTTTGCGCTCTGTTGTTAATGGCCTCATTAGCCGGTTGCCGAACCGTTCCCATTGGAATGGATGAGATGGACGACATGTTGGGTCAAACTCCGGATATTAAGGGGGAAGTGCAGTGGAATTTTGCTGCGACAAGCGGCGATTTGGTTCTGGTCGGGTTGCAGGATGCCGCTGGCGTCATCAAATCAGCCAAGGTGATACCGCCCCCGGGGGCCAAGCATGTTGATTTCTCGTTGTCCATCAGCAAAAGCGACAGAACCAAATGCTTGTCGCGTGGATCCTGTCGCTATTCGGCTGAGTTGCGAGAGGGGCAAACGCTGAAAGCCCGTGGCTTTATTTATTTCACGACGACGCTAAACCCAATCATCGAAATAAGCCAAGAAGGCACGATCCCCCAAACGGTTAGCGCCTCGGCGCCAAACCAGCCACAAACCAGCGGCGGCGCGCCCGTTCAAAAGCAGCAGCTGCCAAAACCGGTCTATCGATGATTCTTCAGTCATGGCATTGATGCTCCATACCCGATCAGTCAATTCTCTTGATGTGACCTGATCCATCGCTATATAAACGAGAGCCATTGACCCAATACATTGACCCAAGACAAGCCATTGACACAAAACAAGTGGTAAGGCATCCATCCGCTCAATGTTATGCATGGTCAGCCGACCAAGCCCCGATAATTTTCGACCCTGCCGGTTTTGACCGGTTAAAAGGAGTTGCCCGAAATGATGACCCCATCCGAGTCCTTCATAGACATCAGATATCCTGAGCAGCCACTACCAGAATCGCTCAGAGGCGGCGTCGTTGCGATCGGCAACTTTGACGGAATGCATCGCGGTCATCAGGCCGTGCTCGAAGATGCGGTTGCTGAAGCGAGGGCTGCGGGCCTTAAAGCGGTGATGCTGACCTTCGAGCCTCATCCCCGTACGCTTTTCCGCCCTGATTATCCGGTTTTCCGCCTCACGCCTCATGAAGAAAAAGCCATGGTCGCCCGTGCGCTGGGGCTGGACGGCATGGTGTCCCTCACCTTTGACACGGCTTTTGCCAGCCAGTCGCCAGACCTGTTCATCACAGACATGCTGATCGGCAAGCTCGATGCGAAAAAGGCCATTGCAGGCTATGACTTCCATTTTGGCAAAGACCGGATCGGAACACCGAATTACCTGCAGGAAAAGGGGCAAGAGCTGGGGATCGGCGTCACCATCGTGGACATGAAAACAGACCGCTCGGGCGATGCTGTTTCCTCGACGCGCATCAGGCAGGCGCTGGAAGACGGCGTTGTTGCTCCGGCAAACCGTCTGCTTGGCTATCGCCATTTCTTTTCCGGTGTCGTGGTGCATGGCGCCAAAAACGGACGCAAGCTGGGCTATCCAACCGCAAACATGACACTGCCAAGCAACAGCCGCCTCAGAGAGGGGGTCTACGCAGTCAAATTTGTCCGCTCTGACGGCACTCAGCACAATGGTGTCGCCAGCTTTGGCCGTCGCCCGATGTTTGACAATGGACCTCGTATCTTCGAGGTGCATGTGTTTGATTTTGATGACAATCTTTATGACGAGAATGTTCGCGTCATTCTCTATTCCTATTTGCGCGCGGAGATGAAATTTGATGGTCTTGATGCGCTGATCACACAAATGGACACCGACAGTGTTCAGGCTCGCGCCATCATGCGCTATGCCGAGCCTCTCTCGGAGTTGGAAACCAGAATTTGGGAATGAATGAGACACGCTGATAGCGATTGCGAAAATTGAAAGGCCCCAAGTTCGGGGCCTTTTGCTGTTTCCTTGACTGATTTAAGTGGGTAGGGGTGCAGTCCTCCCGTTAGCTGAAATCCCACTTCAGCCAAGATTAATCAGCGAGCCATTGATCCAGCCGTGCTGGTCACCGGTCTCAACCAGATGCCATATCTCCGGATAGCCGAGGGGCTTGAATGTTCCTGTCCTTATGATGTCAAGCGGCGTGCTTTTGGGTATCACCTTTATGACATTGTCACCATAGGAGGGCCAGCGGCGCAGATTGGCATTCGCAATCAACATCGGCCCCTCCTGCTCCCCGTCTTCACCCAGAAGCGAAGCACGCAATGCGTCGAGAGGGAACATGGGATTTGGGTCAATCTTGCGGCCCGGAGAGATTTCCCAGTGGCCCGCGATGAAGGACAGGTCATATTTTCCAATCAGCGCCTGACAGACGGCCGTTACGGTGCTGATTTGCTCGGCGGTATAATCGAGCCACCAGCCCTTGCCATGGGCTTTGGTAGCCAGATAGGCGAAATGCAGCCCATCAATTCCGTCTCGATATTCCCCCTTGAACCACGGCTGAATAGAGCCATCACGCAGCTTGTTGCATTTTCCCAGATTGACCATTTCGATGCCAAAGGCGAAGGCATTGACATTTGACTTGCCGCGATAGCTGCTTTTGCCCGCATGCCAGGCGCGACGGTTGAAAGCCACTTGCTGGGTGAGCGAGCCGTCCCGTTCCACGGTCAGATGAGCCGAGGCCTTTGCTTCGGGCTTCAGGAACCAATTGACGGCGTTGCCCTTGTCGAGCCGGCCAGCGGTATCATGCAAAATGATGCCCTCCGGAGCAAAGCCTGCCGATTGATTGGGAGATCTTTCAAAGGGCACTGGCTCGCCGTCTCTGAGAAGACAGTGATTGCTAATGGTGAATGCTTGGGATGCAGATGGATCAAACATGCTCTTTCCTTCGTTTCGTGCCTGTTGGGAGACCCTCTTGGCGGCCTCATCCCTCAAGGCTCTCACAGCGATAGAAGCAGGGAATTTGTAGAGCTAGTGGGGTAAACGCACCCAAACCGCGCCGGAGCCTCAAAGCCTTGCGGCAAAAAGCGCTTCATTTGAAAAACAACGGCCATGGGGGGCTTGTACTTGGCCAAGGCTTGAATTAATGTCGCGCGCGAGAAAAGGGCAACCTAGATGCTTATGAGACATGCTTTGTGCATGAAACCAGATATGAGACTTGCCAAGTTACGGTATTTCGCACCGCCAGCCAAAAGCCATATTGGGCCGATAGCCAGCCGAATTACTGGCCCGGCCTTCGTGTGACTGGCGCATGTGACGCGCCCACGAGGGACCGGGAAGACCACGGGGCTACGCAGCCTTCACGCTGCATGATGCCTTCTCCCACGAATTCAATAGCTTGATCGATCCAGACCAATCCGCAAGATAGTGACCTCCGGGCATCCTGCGGTTTTGCTCCCAAAGGGCAAGTGACGATGGAACGAGCTTCACGGAAGTGATAGATAATGACTGAAGAACGCGATTATTCCGAAACGCTATATTTGCCTAAAACCGACTTCCCCATGCGTGCGGGTCTGCCGAAAAACGAGCCCAAGATCCTCGAACGCTGGGAGAATATGAACATTTACAAGGCCCTGCGCGAGCGCTCTGCTGGTCGTGAAAAATATGTCCTGCATGATGGCCCTCCCTATGCCAACGGCAACCTGCATATCGGCCACGCGCTGAACAAGATCCTCAAGGACATCATCACCCGCTCGTTCCAGATGCGTGGCTATGATTCCAACTATGTTCCAGGCTGGGACTGCCACGGTCTGCCGATCGAATGGAAGATCGAGGAAAAATATCGCAAGAAGGGCAAGAACAAGGACGCGGTTCCGGTCAAGGAATTCCGTCAAGAGTGCCGCGAATTCGCCCAGCACTGGATCGGCATCCAGTCTGAAGAGTTCAAGCGTCTTGGCGTTGTTGGTGACTTTGAGAATCCTTACCGTACGATGACCTTCGATGCAGAGGCCCGCATTGCCAACGAGCTGATGAAGTTCGCCATGTCCGGCCAGCTGTTCCAAGGCTCCAAGCCTGTTATGTGGTCCATCGTCGAGAAGACCGCTCTGGCTGAAGCCGAGGTCGAGTATCACGATCATACGTCCTTTACCATCTGGGTGCGCTTCCCGATCACCGGCCTGCATGGCACGGTGGATGAAGACAAGATGGACGCAATGCTTGATGCTGATGTGGTCATCTGGACGACCACCCCGTGGACAATTCCGGGCAACCGCGCCATCTGCTACAACCCAGCCATCAGCTATGGCCTTTATGAAATCACCGAAGCTGCCGACGACAACTGGGGCAAGGTCGGCGACAAGCTGATCATGGCCGACGCATTGGCAGAGAGTGTCTTCAAGGCTGCGCGTGTTGGTGGCTATGAACGCAAGTTCGACGTTGATCCATCGCAGATCTCCGAATGCTCGCATCCATTTGCAGAGCAGGAAGGCACCGATGGCTACTATGATTTTGACGTGCCATTGCTGCCCGGCGATCATGTCACCGAAGATGCTGGCACAGGCTTCGTGCACACAGCTCCGGGCCATGGTGCCGATGACTATGAAGTCTTTGTTGCCAACCGCGAACGCTTTGAAGAATGCGGCACGCCGGAAATTCCTCACACTGTGATGGAAGACGGCGCCTATTTCCCGCATGTGCCATTGTTCCAAGGCCACTATATCCTTAACCGCAAGGGAGGCGAAGGAACCTCGAACGGTGCGGTCATCGACAAGCTGGTTGAAGTTGGTTCGCTTCTTGCCCGTGGCAAGATCAATCACAGCTATCCGCACAGCTGGCGTTCGAAGGCTCCGCTCATCTTCCGCAACACGCCACAATGGTTCATTGCGATGGATCGCAACATCGACGGCGAAGGCGACACCCTGCGCAAGCGCGCCCTTAACGCCATTGATGCAACGCGGTTTGTGCCGAAATCCGGCCAGACCCGCTTGCGCTCCATGATCGAAACGCGCCCCGACTGGGTTATCTCCCGTCAGCGTGCCTGGGGTGTGCCGATCACCATCTTCATCAAGAAAGATGATCCGACGGTTGTCCTGCAGGACAGCTCTGTCAACACCCGCATTTTTGATGCTTTCCTTAAGGAAGGTGCCGATGCATGGTTTGCAGAAGGAGCCAAGGAGCGTTTCCTCGGCGCAGATTACGACGCAGAAGACTGGACGCAGGTTACCGACATTCTCGATGTCTGGTTTGATTCCGGCTCGACCCATTCCTTCGTGCTGGAACAGCGCGGCGACATGAAATGGCCTGCCGATCTCTATCTGGAAGGCTCTGACCAGCATCGCGGCTGGTTCCATTCCTCGCTGCTTGAAAGCTGTGGCACCCGTGGCCGTGCGCCTTACGATGCAGTTCTCACCCATGGCTTCACCATGGACGAACAGGGCCGCAAGATGTCCAAGTCCATCGGCAACACCATCGCACCGCAGGATATCATAAAGCAATATGGTGCCGACATCCTGCGCATGTGGGTAGCCAGTGCCGATTATTCCGATGACCAGCGCATCGGGCCGGAAATCCTCAAGACCATTTCCGATGCCTATCGCAAGATGCGCAACACGGTTCGCTGGATGCTCGGCTCGCTGGCTCATTTCGATGGAACAGAGGTTGCCCTCTCCGACATGCCGGAGCTGGAACGGCTGATGCTGCATCGTGTTTATGAACTGGACAAGCTGGTTCGTGATGCCTATGACAATTTCGATTTCAAACGCATCATGCATGAGCTGAACTATTTCATGGGCATTGAGCTTTCCGCATTCTACTTTGATGTGCGCAAAGATGCTCTCTATTGTGATGCTCCAAGCTCTCAGCGCCGCAAGGCTGCGCTTTGCGTCATCAATGAGCTGTTCATCCATCTCACCGCCTGGCTCGCTCCGATCCTGCCATTCACCATGGAAGAAACCTGGCAGAGCCGTTATCCGTCCGATGGTGACTCGGTTCATTTCCGGCAATTGCCAGACGTTCCGGAAAACTGGAAGAATGATGTTCTTGCTGCCAAGTGGGATAAGGTGAAAGCCCTGCGCCGCACTGTTACTGGCGCACTGGAAGTGGAGCGCAAGGAAAAACGCATCGGTTCTTCGCTGGAAGCTGCGCCGAAGGTTTACGTCTCCGACAAGGCGATCCTTGCAGCCATGGAAGGCATCGATCTGGCCGAAATTTCAATCACGTCTCAAGCCGAACTGATTGAAGGCGAAGCACCGGCCGGAGCCTTCACCATCGAGGACGTGGCTGGCGTGGGCGTCGTACCAGCGCTTGCTCAAGGCAAGAAATGTCAGCGCAGCTGGAAGATCCTGCCAGAAGTTGGCACCGACAAGGACTATCCGGATCTTTCTTTGCGTGATGCTGCTGCCATGCGTGAAATTGACGCCGCCTAAGTTTGGCCGCATGGATCACTAGATTAAGGCCGGGGCTCTTTTTATAAAGATCCCGGCCTTTGATTTAATCCCGGGCCGGCCTTTGAGGCTTGGGGCTGTTTTGGCGGAGAGTATTCTTGTCTCGACGTACCATGGGATTTTCCCTTGCTATCCTGGCCTTTCTTTTTGATCAGGCCTTCAAGCTCTGGCTCCTCTTTGGCTTTGGCATAGAAGAGGTCATGCGCCAGCAGGGGCCGGTGCGTCTTGCGCCTTTCTTTGATGTCGTTCTGGTCTGGAACCGCGGTATCTCATATGGCTTGTTCCAACAAGACGATGATATGGGGCGCTATCTGCTGATAGCTGTGGCAGCTGTTGCAAGCGTTGCTCTGATCGTTTGGCTATGGAAAAGCAAAGATTGGCTCACGACCGCTGCGGTTGCTCTGATTCTTGGCGGCGCTTTGGGAAACGGATTGGACCGCATCCTTCATGGTGCCGTGGTCGACATGTTCCATTTTCACGTAGGGACCTTCAGTTGGTACATTTTCAATCTGGCAGATGTCTGGATCGTTCTGGGCGCAGCGCTGTTGGTGTTGGAAAGTCTTTTTGGCGGCAGAAATTCAGCCGTTAAGCAGGATTTGGGTGCTTCCAGCCGCAAAGATGCCGCAAATGAGTGATTACTGCGCGTGAACGGGATAATTTCAAGACACGCGGAGCATTTATGCTTAGGCAGAAGCAACCTTCTCTTGATCTTCGGCACCTTTCGGAAGTATGTCTTAGTTAAATAGGCACTAATTTTGTGTCAGAGGTATGTTTGCGTAGGGGTGCGACTGGTTGGTGCTCCAAAATCAAAAGGCGAGATCGTCATGACTGTTAGCAGGAACAAGGGCCTGATCCTTTCCAGCGCTGAAACTCTCACATTCCGCACGGCTCGGCCTTCGGGACTGGTAACGCTGGCTTTGCTGGGCGCAATGGGCCTCACCTTGGCAGGATGTTCCGGTGTGACGAGCACCACCTATGGCACGGGTGAAACCCACGAAAAAGAGTTGCTTGATGATGTGACCGGCTTGCTTGGTGTGTTGCCCGGCCATGACAAGAAAGGCACGATCGATTACAACGCGCGGGCCGGCTTGGTTCTGCCTCCCGAAGGAGCGCCCCTGCCCGACCCACGCAACAAGAACGATGTTCCTGTCTTTGCCAAGGCAGACTGGCCGCAGGACCCCGATGTATTGCGTAAGGCCTATACTGAGCGCATGGAAAGCATGACCGATAAGGAGCGCGAACAGCTTCTTGAGGCCATTCGTCGCTTGCCGCCAGAGCAACGCGACTCCATCATCAAGAACAACACGGCCTCTGCTAACTTTGCCAAACAGATCCAGGAACCGAATCTGGACAAAGGCCCGGCCAATCCATATGAACAGCGGCGCTATGATGCCGAAGTCAAGCGCCGCCTGGCGTTGATCAGAGCTCAGAAAGAGGGCGAAAAGGGCAAACGCACCTATCTGACACAGCCGCCGGAACGATTTACAGAAATGTCTCCTGAAGTGGCCTCAGAAATCCAGACCCTGAAGCAACAGGAAAAGACCACTGAGAAAAAGTCTTTCTTCTCGCGCCTCTGGCCCTTCGGCAAAAAAGAGTAGCCTCGTAAGGCCCACCCCAATTTCATAGGCATAACAACATGGCCGCTTCGATTGATCATCGGGCGGCCTTTTTGTTTGCTCCGCGAAGGTGTGGAAGCAAAAGCCATCGCCGAGCGATTCTCTATTGCAGTCCCCACAGCCGAGAATCTGGGAGAATCTGTTCTGCCGAATCCCCCTCATGGAGCAAATTGGATAAATTTACTCCCAAAGTAGGCCCGTGATTTTTGCAACAAGTTGGATTTCTCACCCTGCTTTTCCCGGATTTGACTCCCAATATATGCGTAAATCCACGTTAGATCCGTTAAGAATTCAGTAACGAAATGGCAGAAATCTGCGGAACAACTTCAAATTTGTGTTTTTTGTGCAACAGTCTTTGCAAAGAGCTCTTCGGAAAAGAGAGAGGCGATTGATACCGCGGCAGAAACGAGTATTGTCAATCTTGTCGCAAGCAGTGAATTACAGTTCTGACTGGACTGGTCACTGCAAAAATATTTTTTGTTATGACAATGAAGGTCAGAAACATGAACATCAAGAGCCTTATCCTTGGCTCCGCAGCTGCTTTGGTAGCTGGCGGTGCTGCTCAGGCTGCAGATCTCCCTGTAGCAGAACCTGTAGATTACGTTAAAGTATGTGATGCATACGGCGCAGGTTATTTCTTCATTCCTGGTACAGATACCTGCATGAAAATCTTCGGTAGCGTAACTTTTGGCGCAACCTCCGAAAGCTTCATGACTGGCAAAACTCGTACCAACGACCGTCTGTACAACTTCTACACTGAAACCACCCTGCGTTTCCAGTTGATGGAAGAAACCGAATACGGCACCTTGATGGCTCGTATGGAATATGACGATGAGTCAACTAACGTTACCAATGGTGGCGTTGCAGGTGCAGGTACGGCTATCGATAAAGCTTGGTTGCAGTTGGGCGGTCTTTACGCTGGTCTTACCGACTCTGCTCTCGATTTCAACGCTGGTCCAGTTTATGACGACTTCGGCTACGGCTATGGCGACGTGAACACCATTGGTTACCGCGCTTCTCTGGGCAACGGCGTTACCGCTACTATCGCTCTGGAAGAATATGACGGCAACGCAAACAGCCTCGGCGGTGGTGCACGTCAGTCCGTTCCTGCTCTTGTAGCTAGCTTGGCTGTTAAACAGGGTTGGGGTTCTGCAGTAATCGGCGCTGGTGTAAACCAGGTTCGTTACGCTTCTGCAGCATTCGACACCGACATGGGCTGGACCATCGGTGGTGAAGTAGAGTTCAACCTGATGGAAGGCCTGACCTTGGGTCTTGCTGGTGGTTACGGCATGGGTAACAACAGCTACCTCGGCGACTTCCAGGTTCTCGCTGGTGGTTACACTGGCGCAGCTGGCACCCTGAACGCTAACTATGCAGCTTCTGCTGGTCTGACCTATGCTTTCGCTGACAACATCAGCTTGGCTCTGGACGCTGGTATGGAATACTACAACGACCGTTCAGCAACCAACTATGACTCCCTGCACTGGGGTGTTTCCACTCAGCTGTCTTACACTCCGGTTAAAAACCTGACTGTAGCTGCTCGCGTTGGTTACCAGAAAACTGACTACAACAGCGCTGCTGTTGCTGCTGGCGAAGCAGACTGGGATGACTACCGTGCACGTATCACCCTGGAACGTTCTTTCTAATCTGAGCATTGCTTAGCTAGAATTTACGCTAAAGGTTTTGGGCCCCGAGAGATTTCTCTCGGGGCCTTTGTTTTGTCAGCAGATCTTGAGCAGGTACAATCTTTAGAGAAGGCTCCGGTCTGCCGAAACCAGACATCCGCCACTCAGCTCATGCGCTCATTATCCTATCAGCCCAAAGGCCATGGGTGCGGCACCCGCATCAAAAGAGGTCCAACTGATCCTTTTGCGCATGACCGACAGTCCCGCCGGGACCTTTCGCCTTCATTGTGGCTGGCATTTTGCTTTCGCCAAGCTTTTCCTTTTCCTCCGGAACCGCAGAAAAGCGGAAAACGTCCCCTTTTCCTTGCGTGCCATCGTGGCGGGGCTCCGTTAGCGAGGCATCGTCATTGCCAACATAATTGACCCTGTCGGAAACAGCATAGGCCTGCAGGGGCTCAGCCAGAGATGCTTTCAAAAGACTACGCGCCTCATCAAACCGGCCACTCCCCGTATCAAGCCAGATATCATGGGTAGCCGGTGGCAAAATAACCGGTAATCTGTCAGTTATCGGACGGAAAACGCGATCAGCCGGCCTTGTTAGAATGGCCAGACCATCAAACTCCTCTCCGTTCGGCCCCATCCATGCTTCCCAAATTCCGGCAAGCGCAAACAACCCTTCGTCTTCTCGCCTGAAGAAGTGAGGGATGGATCTGTCTTCACTCTTCAGCTTCTTCCATTCATAAAATCCGGATACGGGAACAATGCATCTGCGGTAACGAACAGCGTTGCGAAAGGAGGGTTTCTTTTCGATGGTTTCGCTTCTTGCAGAGCTGATGAGGGAAAAGTCTTTCGGATCTTTCACCCAATCGGGCAAAAATGCCCATTTCATCAGTCGTGCATGCCTCTGGCCATATTCCGATGTAATCGTTAACACAGGTTGTGTTGGTGCGACGTTATGTCTGGGAGGCATAGGCAATCCTCCGGGAAGAATACAAGAGACACCGAATAAACTTTTAAATTCAGCATCTTGCGCAATAAGATGAATACGGTTCGTCATCTTGGTCGAGAATGTCCAATTTTGCTAGTTCGTTAAATCTTTATCTTATTTGAACTTTTTCATTACATCGGCCGCGCGTCAAGTTTTTGGAAACTATAGCACTCTATGGTTAAAGTGATTGGGCTAACACTTGCCTTGTAATACGGCCAAGGCGCGGAGCGGTGGCGATCGGATGATGGAAACGGGATCCATTGACCGGTTTTGAATCGGCACTCTCACAAAGCCCTTTCGCTTTACGTCCGGGTCCGGTTTGGTAGCCCGACGACGGTATCGGTCAAGCTGTGTTGAGAGTTACAAGATGTCGGAAATGTCTGCTCTTCCTGATACGAAAATGTTGCTAGAGGCCAATATCAACCCGGCGACATTGCTGGCGACCGACTATCTCAACCATTTTAACGAAGTATTAATGCTCATCGAAATGCTTCCGACCATGCCGGAATGCGCCGAAGATATCGTTTCGTGGCGTCCGATGTGCTACATCGACTATTTCCAGCAGTCCACATTCAAGGAAAAGAAACTTGCTATTTCCCTGTATGATTCTGTTCCGCCACAGATGCGTACGCAACTGGAAATTCTGGTCGCCGATATTGATTCCAAGATCGGGGCACTGATCGAGAAAATTGCAGATCTCGATCCATCCATGTCAATGGATGGTGCATTTGACAGTCTGGCCTTTATGGCCTCGACAGAGATTCGCCCGCTGATCGACCGCGTCAGCGCTCTGATCAATGACACTGCGAGTGCAACAGACTGGATGCTGGCGATCGATCACCCGACAGCTCAGGACGAGGTCGACCGTCTGTTCGATTAATTCCGTCCACGGCTCCTCTCAGAAAATGCCTCTTTGCAAGAAAAAGCGGGCTCACGCAATCGCATTTCCCGCTTTCTCTATTGCTTTGCCCTAACGTCAGTCTGGCTCGGCCATCAGGCTTCGTCTTCTTCCACGACCCAAGGCTCTTTCAGTGCGGCCTCTTCCCATTCTTTCCATGCGGGCAGAGTTTTCATGGCAAAGCGATAGGCATGAAAGACTTCGCTGTCGGTGAGAGCATATTTCTCGAACCGGTTTATGACCGGTGCAAACATGGCATCCACCGCGCCGAAAGTACCAAAGAGGAATGGCCCACCGGAAGCATCAAGGCATTCTCGCCAAATCTGCTCGATGCGCTCGACATTCTTGACCACAGCTGCGGCGCTGTAGGGATCCAGATCGAGCCGCTTGATTTCACGACGGAAGTTCATCGGGCATGATCCGCGCAATCCGAAAAAGCCACCATGCATTTCAGCAGCAAAGGCCCTCGCCTTGGCTCGATCCATCAAGTCATCGGGCCATAGAGCCGTCTCGGGAAAGAGATCCGCCACGACTTCGAGAATGGCAAGGCTCTCGCAGATGATGACAGGCTTTTTGCCTTCTTCTTCAATCTTGAGGGCGGGCACCTTTTTCGTAGGCGAATATTCGATAAAGTGCGCGTGTCCTGTTGCCTCATCGAATTGCAAAAAATGCTCCGTGAAGGCAACATTTTTGGTCTTCATGCCAATCCACGGGCGCAACGACCAGGAAGAATAGTTTTTATTCGCTATATATAGCGTCAACTTGAGATGATCTGCAGAAACTTGGTCGGTCATCGGCAAACGTCCTCTATCAAACCCCGTTCCTTTCAGATTAGCCACAAAAGTGGCACACTGAAAAGTCGACATAAGCATCTCTTACAGCTTGCGAGAAGGTTCGAAAAGAGTTATCCAAAAGCTACTTTCATTTATTCAGCATGACATGGCAGCGCCCTTAATGGAGCGTTGCATTCGCCCCTCCAAGCGTCCCGCTTCTTGCCGGATGGGGCTTTGTTTTCATTTAAGACCAGTTGATGCATCGCCGTGACAATTCACGGGCAACAATCAATGGAAATTGACCATGTTTGAACAGTTGAAAGCACTGGCGCAACGGCCAGCTCCTTTCTGCCACTATACAGCCACCGAACTCTGGACCCGCCCGCATATCGCCAAGTCCATGCTGGCTTTTCACCTGGATGGCGCACATGATATTGCCTCCAGGAAGACAACTGCCATCACTTCAACGGTAAATTGGCTCCATGACCGCTTTGATCTTGAGGGTAAAAAAGTTTGTGATCTTGGCTGCGGTCCGGGGCTTTATGCCCAGCGCCTTGCTCAAATAGGCGCAATCGTCACAGGTGTCGATATCTCTGCCACCTCCATCGCCCATGCTCGCAATCAGGCACTAGCATCATTGCCCCAATCCGGCGAGGTGCCAAGCTACTTGCTTGCCGACTATCTGGAAGACCCTCTGCCGGAAGGCCAAGATCTGATCCTTCTCATCTATGCCGATTATTGTGCCCTCTCTCCGGTCCAGCGTGCACGGCTCATTCATCGCATGAAACGCCAGCTCAGACCCGGTGGCGCGATATATTTCGATGTGTTTTCTGATCGCTTCTTTGCAACGCTTACCGAGAGCACAGTCATTGAAAATGACCTCATGGGAGGCTTTTGGGCTCCCTCACCATATGTTGGACTGAAGAGAAGCTGGCTTTGGCCCGACGATCAGTTGGCGCTTGATCACTATCTCATTGTCAGTAAAGAGGAACAGTTCGAAATCTACAACTGGCTGCAATATTACTCACCAGCGCTTTTGGAAGCTGAGCTTATAGACCTCGGGTTTGGCCAGATCGAGTGCGTGGATATCTTGACCGGTGGCGCTCTGGGCAAAGAGTATGGCGATGCCTTTGGCGTCATCCTGCAGCCGTAACTTCGCTTGACTGGAGAGAATTGACACGCGCGCACAATGACAGGCCTGATTGCTTCAGCCCTCAGGCCTGTTTACCAAGGATATTGTAGGCAGACTGGATCAGGGTTTGGGATGGCCAGGAGGTACCGTGGCTATTGCCGCTCTGTTTTCGTCTTCGGCAACAAGTTCCTCAGCCGCTTCCAGATTAACAGAGACAAGCTGCGAGACACCCCGTTCGGCCATGGTCACGCCAAACAGCCGATCCTGACGCGCCATGGTAATGGGGTTGTGGGTGATCGTCACAAAGCGGGTTTCGGTCAGATTGCGCATTTCTTCGAGAAGGCCACAGAAACGTTCCACGTTGGCATCATCAAGCGGCGCGTCGACCTCATCAAGCACACAGATCGGCGCAGGATTGGTCAGAAAGACCGCAAAGATCAGGGCCATTGCCGTCAGCGTCTGCTCACCGCCTGACAATAGTGTCATAGTCTGGGGCTTCTTGCCCGGCGGGCGGGCGATAATGTCTAGCCCAGCCTGAAGCGGATCTTCCGCGTCGGTCAATGTCAGCTCGGCTTCCCCACCACCAAACAGCTTTGCAAACAGAGATTTGAAATGGCCATTGACCACGTCAAAGGACGAAAGCAGACGGGCCCTCGCCTCTTTGTTCAGGTTGAAAATACCCGTACGCAATTTCTTGATGGCTTCGATCAGATCATCCCTCTCGGCCTCCATGCTGGAGAGTTGCTCGGAAATTTCATTGGCTTCCTCATCGGCGCGCAAGTTGACGCCGCCCAGCCTCTCACGTTCACTTTTCAACCGTTCAAGGCGCCCTTCCACAGATGCCATGGCAGGCAGTGGTGCGTCCTTCTTGAGGCCAGAAAGGCCAAAGGTCGCGGCGGGCGCGCAATCCATCGCGTCGTCAATTTGCCGGGTCAATTCGTCTTTGCGCGCCTTGATGCCATTGATGCGCTCGTCCGAACGGCTGCGAGCCTCGCGTGTGGCGCTCAGGGCTTCCATGGCATTTTTAGCGGCGACGCTGGCTTCCAAGGCGGAGCGCTCGGCCTCGGCCAGATGGTCGCTGGCGGCCTTTTGTGCTTCTTCTGCCTTGGCAATCTCGGACAAGAGCGAACGGCGCTTGAACGTGATCTCGTCGGGACTATCCTGCAAGACCTCCCGCTCTTTTTCGGTTTCGCCAAGACGCGCGTCAAGCGTTGCAATCTGCGCGTCGGCATTCTGGGCTCTGGAAACCCAGCTGGCCCGTTCGCGTTCGATGGAAGCGAGCCGCTTGGCCCGCATAACCGCCTCGCGCACAAGACCATCTGCCTCTGCCCGAGCCTCGGTGAGCAGGGTGCGCTTTTCATTTTGCAGCATGCGGGCGTTGTCCCGTTCGCGCTGAAGATGATCGAGAGCTGGCAGATCCTTTTGCTGCTTTTCAGCCTCCATCATGGCGGCTTTGGCTTCACTTTCCTCTTCCGACAGCCTTCCGATGCTTGCTTCCAGCGTGGCCTTGCGCGCCAAGATCTGGTTGGCATCCCGCTCGGCCTTCGCCAGAGCATCCCTCAAGATGGAAAGCTTCTTTTGCGCGTCGCGCCAACGGTTGCGAGCATTCTGCTCATCGCGAACCTTATCGGCTGTGATTATGCGCTGTTCATCAAAAGCTGAACGAGTGCTTTCCAGATGCAGCTCGGCTTCTTCAAGACGGCCTTCCAGTTCTTCAAGACGGTTGCGCTGTTCAAGTCTCTGGGCGGCAGGCGTCGGCGCTCCGGCTCGAATAACCAGACCATCCCAGCGCCAAAGGTCCCCTTCCGGACTGACAAGCCGCTGTCCCGGCAACAACTGCTTTTGCAGCGCAGAACCTAAGTTCGCCTCGACAATCCCGATCTGGTCAAGACGACGTTTCAATCGAGCGGGACCGGAGACATGAGCACTCAGAGGAGACAATGGGTCTGGCAGAACAGGATCTGCACTTCCGTTGTCCACCTCTGCCCAAAAGCGGGACGCGGCCTCATCAAGTGGCGCATCCAGATCTTCCCCGAGCGCTGCGGCCAGTGCCACCTCAAACCCCGCGTCGACCTTAAGGCTATCGAGAATTGGCGGATAACGTTTGTCCTGCCCGCCTTCAACAATCTTGGAAAGCGTGCGGGCTTCCGTATCCAGCCTGTTGAAAGCACTCTCGGCTTCTGCGCGGGCACGGCGGGCTTCTGTTTCAAATTCGCGGGCTTCAGCCACGGCAATGGTTGCCTCTTCGGCTTCCTCTTCCAGCGCAATCAATATCTCGGAAGCGCTTTCCACCTCTTCGCGCAATTGATCAAGTCCGGCGTCCCTGTTCAGCTGCTCGTTGACACGATCAAGATCGCGCTCACTCTGGGCTTTCTGGCTGGAAAGGCGGGCCAGACGGCCGCGCGCGGCCTCGGTTGCCTGTTGCAATTGCCTTGCGGAACCTTCTGCTTCAGCCAGCCTGGAGGTCCATTCACTCGCCAGCGCTTCGGCCTCTGCCAATTCTTCCTCGGCGGCCTTCATCTCTTCGGTCGCGATCAATTGCGCTTCTGCCGCCCCTTCATCTTCGGCGGTCAGCTCGGCTCTTTCCTCCTCAAGCGACTTGAGCAGATCGGCGTTTTCGTTGAGCATCTGCTTTTCGCGCTCTTTGTCGGCCTTCAGCTGCTCGATGCGACGGGCAAGATCTGCGAGCTTTTCTGCGACGCGCTTTTCTTCGTTATCAAGCTCGCGGGCGGCCAATGTCAGGCGCTGCAAGGCGGCAGCCTTGGCGGCAGATTCATCACGCAAGGCTGGCAAGGCATGATTGGCGACAGCCTCGTGCCTCGCAGCAGCGGACTGCAGGGTTGTTGCCTCTGCGACTTTCAGATCGGCCAGACGCAAAGCCTCTTTGGCCTTGTCTTCTTCGGCCAGCAGCTCTTGCCAGCGCAAATGATAAAGGGTGGCTTCGGTCGCCCGAATGTCGGCGGAAAGATTGCGATAACGGCTTGCCTGTCTGGCCTGTCGCTTCAGGCCTTCCAGCTGGGTGGAAATCTGCGCCATGATATCCTCAAGGCGCTCGAGATTGCTTTCGGCAGCCTTCAGCCGCAACTCGGCTTCATGTCGCCTGCTGTGCAAACCGGAAATGCCTGCCGCTTCTTCCAACAGTCCGCGACGCTGGGTCGGCTTCTGACTGATAATCTCGCCGATACGCCCCTGCCCCACGAGCGAGGGAGACCTTGCGCCGGTAGAGGCATCAGCAAACAGAAGCTGGATGTCGCGAGCGCGCGCGTCCTTGCCATTAATGCGGTAGTTGGAACCGCTCTCCCTCTCGATTCGACGGGAAATTTCCAGCTCATCGGCATCGTTGAAACCGGCAGGGGCCGTTCGGTCGACATTATCGAGATAGACAGTCACCTCTGCGGTATTACGTGCGGGTCGGTTGGTTGAACCTGCGAAAATGACATCATCCATGCCGGAGGCGCGCATATTCTTGTAGCTGTTTTCGCCCATCACCCAGCGCAGAGCTTCAACCAGATTGGACTTGCCACAGCCATTTGGCCCCACCACGCCAGTCAATCCTGACTCAATGACAAAATCCATCGGCTCAACAAAGGACTTAAAGCCCAGAAGACGCAACTTGGTGAATTTCATCAATCAGCACCCCGCAGAAGGGAGCAAGGCAGACGGGCAGAATCAGAAAGGCGCGCTTGAAATCCCGCTCCCCCCAGCAAAAAGCCAAAGGAGAAAAAGAAATTCAGGCACGCCTTGATAGGGTCGGCGGAAACGATCCCGCCAACTGATTTCCTCTTAAAGGAAAGGCTCCAGAATTTTGTCGAACTCAGCATCCGACATGGCTCCGATATACTTTTCGCCATTCACAAAGAATGTCGGCGTGGAATTGATTCCGAACTCACTATGTCCACGTTCACGTACTGCTTCGATGGCGTCCAGCAATTTATCGTCTGAAACTGTTTTCTCAAAGCTTTCCTGTGAAAAACCAGCCAGTTTTGCAAGGCGCTGCAGGTTGCCAACCGGATCATCGGTGAATGCCCAGTTGCGCTGATTGTCAAGCAACATACCGATCATGGCAATTGCCTTGCCACCGGGGGTGCGACGAGCGAGCATGGCACCTGCAGTGGCCAGAGGATCAAGTGGGAATTCCCTGAAAATGAACCGCATCTTGCCAGTGTCGATATATTTTTCCTTGAGATATTCATAGGTCGTGCCGTGGAAATGGGCACAGTGGCTGCAGGTCATCGAAAAATATTCAATCACCGTGATCGGGGCGTCTTCCTTGCCTTCAGAGATGTCTTCCAGATCACCTGTCGTCTTGAGCATTTCTTCAAGAGGATAGGACTCAGCAGCTGCAGGCGCTGCCATCGCGATAGGAAGACCTGCCAGGGCAACGAAGCCAGCAGTTGCTTTTGCGCCGGTGATCAGAAAGTCTCTACGGTTCAAAGCCATGATGTATTTCCTTAAGGGTTTCGATATGGATCGTTTGGGACATTAGCCAGCATTTGGGAGACAATGCCCCGGCAGTCCTGTTTCTTGTTTTCTTTTCTTATTACCCTATCCAGTCAAATTTTGGCGAGGAGAGGGCAGGTTGCGACAAAATGCCGTTCGTTACGAATTTGTAATTTTCAATATTCTGAAAGTTACAACGGAATCCCGAAGCTTACAGGTGACACTCAATACTAACATAAAAGCTTTAGCAGAAGAAAAAGGCCTGAGCATGTCAGGCCCGTCAGTCATTTCTACTTTGCCTTATTCAGCACAGATATGGCCTACTTCAGAAATATTTCCCAGCAAACTGTTCCAACCAGATAGGTATCCGGTTTCGGATATCAATATCCCCGCCAGATCTCCGCCAGCTTTGCAGCTATTTGGCAGAAACGGTTACCTCGATATTGTTGCGGGTAGCATTGGAATAAGGGCAGACTTGGTGGGCTTTTTCCAGCAAGGCGTTTGCCGTTGCAGCGTCGAGATCTTTCAAATCGGCGACAAGATCAACTTTTAGTGAAAAGCCAACGCCGTTCTCGTTCGGGCCGATGCCAACCTCAGCGGTGATGGTCGGATCATTAAGAGCGACCTTGTCCTGAGACGCAACCAGCTTCAGAGCACTCAAGAAGCAAGCAGCGTAGCCTGCGGCGAACAACTGTTCCGGGTTGGTGCCGTTGCCGCCAGCTCCACCCAGTTCTTTTGGGGTGACCAAAGTGACATCGAGCTTGCCGTCAGCGGATTTGGCCGTACCTTCACGACCGCCGGTTACCGTTGCGCTGGTGCTATAGAGAATTTTCATGTTTCTTTCCTCATTTGATGATGGGTATTGAATGCCTCGACAATCAATTTAGTTATCGCAATAACTGTTTTCAAGAACCAATATATGTTTGTTGACAGTCTTCTCGATTAATTGGCGTTCGATTTATTTCTGCTCGCTATTTTCCGGTTTCGAGGAGATTTTCCCTCAGCTCTTCCAGCTTTGCCTTCAGTTCGATCAATTCCGGAATGGGCATGCCGCACGCTTCGGCGACACAGGGGCCGACCTTGGCCGCCTCTTGCCGCAGCTCTTCGCCTTTTTCGGTCAGCTTGATATTGAGAGCGCGTTCGTCTTTCTCGTCACGAATGCGTTCGACCAGACCATCTTGCTCAAGGCGCTTGAGCACCGGCGTCAATGCCCCGGACTTTTGCCCGAGCCGCGCCCCGATATCCTTGAGGCTGACACCATCATGCTCCCACAGGATCAACATGATGAGATATTGCGGATAGGTGAGCCCGAGGGGTTCCAAAAGCGGCTTGTAGATTTGCGTCATCGCCAGCGAAGCAGAATATAGCGAGAAACAGAGTTGCCTATCCAGAGGCATGATATCGATCATGGTGACTTCCTAAATGATTATCGCGGAAGATAATCATTCCCGGCGAGGAAATTCAAGATGGTCTTAAGTGGGCCGCGGTCCTGTCAGACGTGATCGACCAGCTATCAAGGCTCATGCAATAGACTCAATTGCGCGCCATCACCGCATGGCCAAGCCGACGCAGTGCCGCTGCCATCTTGTCATCCTTGACGCCTTCGATCTGATGCTCAAGTGCATCAGCTTCGCTGACGGTCAGCGGGCGCAAGGGATCTGGCCGCTTCGAAGATTTGGCATTGACCGGACGTTGCAGGATCTGGATCCTGTCGATGGCAGGATAACCGAAATAGGCATTGACGCGCTGAATGATCGTTGCCTGCTCATGCTGCAGGAAGACCGACTGGGCCCCCTCACAATGAAGCACTAGGGTACCGGGTTTGAAGCCTTCGGCCTCATCACGGCGAGGCCAACGAATGCGCTCCGGCTCTGTGCAATCGGCAAATTGAGGGCCAACAATTTCGCCCCAGTAACGCAAGATATCAGACGAGGCAAAGCCCTGCTTTCGACACAGTGGTGTGAGCGTGGACCCGATCACATCGCGCAGCTGCACTGCTCCCGCTTTCGAATAACGGTTCTGTGCGGCTCCTTTCGGCCGATTATCAACGGAACTACTTTTGCTATATTGTCTTTGTTTCATGCTAACAGCCGATCCTGTTTATCCGACTGATCACCCCAGAGCCACAGCAAGCCTTATGTCGGCTGCAAGGACTTATTTACTCATTAAGCTGATTTGCGAAGTTAATCCAGATTATCTGCCAGAGAATAATGAAATAGAGTAAAGATTGCGGCAAATTTACGATTCTTTTCATAGGGTTGGCAGAATTCGTGAAACAACTAACAGTAAATTGCTCGCCTGTGCATGAAGCGGGATAGTAACGGATTGCTTGAGCGCCATTTCACAAAAGGCCACGCCAGTTTGCGCCAAAAGCCAGCCAGGTTCTTCGCAAAGCGTCTTCAGTTCTTCCGTTAACCTTTTGTTATCTATAAATTTTCGACTTTAGCTCAAGTAAGTGGTCAAAAAGCTCAAGTTGAGCATTTTGCTTAACCGCTGGTTTACCATGATGGCTCAGGATAGCTCTGTCGGAAGGGTGATCGCGTTTTGATCCTTTCAAAGCATTTCTTGAGCAACCCATAGCAAGAGGCATGTTTCTTTTCGGCAGTGTGCGGCATTTTCGGTGAAGGTGTTTCCGAGAATGCTTCGGGTGTAGTTCAGTTGAGTAGAGTAAGCGTATGCGTTCGAATGTATCCTTACGGTCGGATTTCGACCGGACCGAAGCCAACCTCGATAACTGGCTTGATACCATCATGAAGGGCGACTGCGTTGCCCAGCTGGAAAAACTTCCCAAACATTCTGTTGATGCCATCTTCGCCGATCCTCCCTATAACCTTCAGCTGGGTGGCGGACTGACCCGCCCTGACCAATCCGAAGTGGACGGGGTTACCGATGCCTGGGATCAGTTCGAAAGCTTCGATGCCTATGACGCCTTCACCCGCGCATGGCTGTTGGCCTGCAAACGGGTTCTGAAGCCGAACGGCACCATTTGGGTGATCGGCTCCTATCACAATATTTTCCGCGTCGGCGCCATCATGCAGGACATCAATTTCTGGCTCCTGAATGATGTGGTCTGGATGAAAACCAACCCGATGCCCAATTTTCGTGGCAAGCGCTTCACCAATGCGCACGAAACCATGATCTGGGCTAGCCGGGACAAGAATTCCAAATATACCTTCAATTATGAAGCGTTGAAGGCCTTCAATGATGATGTGCAGATGCGCTCTGACTGGACGCTGCCGATCTGCACCGGTCACGAGCGGCTGAAGGGCGAGGATGGCAAGAAGGTTCATCCGACCCAGAAGCCCGAAAGCCTGCTCTATCGCGTGCTGCTGTCTTCAACCAATCCGGGGGACGTGGTGCTTGACCCATTCTTTGGCACTGGCACAACCGGTGCCGTAGCTAAAAAGCTGGGCCGTCACTTCATCGGCATTGAGCGCGACCGCGACTATATCGCCGCAGCTCAGGCCCGCATTGATGCTGCCGAACAGGTAAATATTGAAGCACTCAAAACCACCCAGAGCAAACGGTCAGCGCCTCGCATTCCGTTTGGTCGCCTGTTGGAAGAGGGCCTGCTCAAACCGGGCGCAGAGCTCACCGACAAACGCGGCAAGCTTTCAGCCATGGTCCGTGCGGATGGCTCTCTGGCTTCGGGTAGCCATACCGGCTCCATTCACAAGGTCGGCGCTTTGGTGCAGGGTCTCGATGCCTGCAACGGCTGGACCTATTGGCACTATGAGAAGGATGGCATACGCGAACCGATTGACGACTTGCGCCAGATCATCCGCGACGCCGCTTGAGGTGCCGCATGTACAAGGGTGCCAAATGGCACCAGACAAGAGTTGACCAAGAAGATGTTCCTAGTTCTGATTTAACGGTGAAATGAATGTTCAAGATCCAAGATCATCTGCATTTAGTTTTGCGTAGTAGATGATCGCGGCTTGATCTGACCCTATCTGCGACCTCAGGATTTCACCCAACTATAGGCGGCCAATCGGCCGCCTTTTTATTCGCTGGCAGTTCGGACAGAAGCAGCGACGCGAAATCAGATCAGCTTTTCAAAGAAGAGATCGGGATAAGGATCTTCGTTGAAGCGCTCGATTTCTGTCCAGCCGAGCTTGTGATACATGGCCACAGCATCGCTCAGCACGCTGTTTGTATCGAGCCGCAGGCACTTGATGCCGAGGCGCCGGGCCTCTTCTTCGGCTTCAGCCATCATGCGATGGGCCAATCCCATGCCGCGTGCGGATGGCACGATCCAGAGCCGCTTGAGTTCGGCATAGCCCTTGTCGGTTCCCTTCACCCCGATGCAGCCGATAGGCATGCCATCGAGCATGGCCAGCAGGAAGGCGCCTCGCGGATGAGCCATGTCACTTGCTTCAGGGTCAGCGGAGAGGTTGACATCAAAGCCGCTCTTCAAACGTCTTGCCAATTCGGCATAGTAGGCTTCAAGGCAAGCCACGGCACGGGGATCAAGACATGAAACGCGCTCAATAACCGTCCGGTCGAACCCAAGCGCAGTCGCGACCACATCCATGGCCTGTAACAGCACCTCCGGGTGAGGATGGCGGGCCACGATATCGGCGGCCTGTTTATCCGAAAGTGCTTCATAGGCGGCAAATTCGGCCTCACCGGCTTTGGTGAGCGAAGCTATACGGCAGCGAGCATCCGCTTCGCTGGCCTCGACCCTGATCAAGCCTTCTTCTTCAAGGCCACGCAAAATGCGGCTCATCAGGCCGGAGTCCAGCCTCAGATAGGCCCTTATTTCAGCAATATCGACAATCCCTCGCCCGATGCATTGAGCACACGCGCTGGCCCTAGTGGGCGCCCCCTGCCAAGAAAGGATGCATCCAGCACCCCGGCCTCAGTGGTAACGGCACGGTGGAACCGGCGGGTACGGGCAACCGGATCTGACAACATCCCAATATCTCCTCGAAATCTATCTGACCAATGTCAGCCATAACATATAAAGCGAACAATTACTGACTTTAGTCAGGAAAATTCTTCAAAGCAATTGTGGCTTATACGATCTCCCGCATTTCTTTCATTCAATCGGGAGCATCAAGGCAGCAATGAGAAATGACCAACCGGGCTCAGGTGGGCTTCAGCCGAATGAGATTAGGGCTTTGCGCCCCTGCCCTCTGGCCCGTCATAGGCCCGCTCGACCTTGGCAATGCGCAACTCATAATGCCCGTACCATTTGTCGATACCAAGCTTTTGAGCGGCAAGGTGCTCAGCATTACGCTTCCAGTCCCGTATGCTTTGCTCATCCCGCCAATAGGACACTGTAATCCCGAAGAGAGAACCATCCCGCACGCTTTTGGCCCCAATGCAGCCGGGCTGTTTCAGCGCAAGCTCTGCCATGGCATCGCCCATGGCGTCATAGCCTTCATGATCCACCTTCAAGCGAGAGGAGAAAATCACCGCGTAATAGGGAGGTTCCGGCGTTTTGGCAAAGCGGTCTGGCATGGTTGGCCCCTTTGAATATGCGCGACTGTCGCAACAGGATCAGTTGGTCACGGGTTTGCGCATGGTGATAGCAGTCATGTGATCATACCCTTCATGGGCTGTTTCGGCTGTTTTTACAAAGCCCATGGCACCAAAGATCCGGTGATTTTCCGTAAGCTCAATGCGCGTTTCCAATTCCAGCTCTGAATAGCCCAGCTCTTTTGCTCGCTGCTCTGCCAGCGCCACCAAAGCGCGCCCCAGCCCTTCGCCTCTCGCATTCTTGTCGACAGCAACCTTGCCCAGATACAGACAATCAGGCTTTTTGGTCAGAAACACACAGGCCTTGAACGGGTTGCCAATTGTCCAGACCTCTCCGGTCTCACATTTTTCGGCAATGTCGGAAACCGTCAAACGATGCATAGAGCTAGGAGGATCGATGCGGGCATCCATATAGGCGAAGCTCTTCTGTATCAGTGCCAAAATATCGGCCAATTTACCGTCGTCTGGTTTGTGTCTTACTGCATCACTTGTCATTTATTGAACTCCACAACCTTTCGGAAAATGGTTGGCAGAGCCTCTCCGATTATATCTTTTGGCGTTGACCACCAACCATTTACCGTCGGCTGAGAACAATCTGACGGTGCTTGGTAGATGTCAAGAATGAGATGAAAATGCGTGAAGGTATGGGTTACTTGTCCCACCTTCTTCGAAAAATCCAGCCCTTCCGGCGCTTCAGCAAGGGCCGCTGCGGGGTCAAAGCCCTCTCCGGTCTTTTTATCAAACCAGTTCGTTGTCGGCACGGCAGACATGGACGCAAGCAGGCCTTTGTCTGGTCGCTTGATGAGCCACAATGCACCATCAGTGCGGCGGATCAGAAAGGCGGCTCCGCGCCTTACCGGCTTTTCCTTCTTGGGTGCCTTGAGGGGATAACGCTCCATATCCCCGGCGGCTTCAGCCTCACAGCTTCCCGAAAATGGACAAAGGGCACAGGCTGGCCGTTTGGGGCTGCACAGACTTGCCCCCAAATCCATCATGGCCTGCGCGAAATCACCCGGACGCTTCTTGGGCGTCAGGCTTGCCATTTTCTCCTTGATAGGCTTTTTGGCCGCTGGCAGCGCCTCGTCAATGTGATAGAGACGCGCAATGATCCGCTCAATGTTGCCATCCACCACCGCGACAGGCTCATCAAAGGCGATGGCAGCGATCGCCGCTGAGGTATAGTCTCCGATACCGGGAAGGTTCTTGAGCTCTGCGGCGGTTTGCGGGAAATGCCCATGCAGCGTCTCGACTATGGTACTTGCGCATTTATGCAGATTGCGGGCGCGAGAATAGTATCCAAGCCCTGCCCACGCCTTCAGAATGTCGTCTTCCTCAGCGGCGGCCAAATCCTCAATCGCAGGCCATCGCGCAATGAATGCATTGAAATAGTCTTTCACAGCGCCCACAGTTGTCTGCTGAAGCATGATTTCGCTGAGCCAGACATGATAGGGATCGGGCAACACGCCCAATGCGGCATCAGCCGGAGACGTCCGCCAAGGCAGGCTGCGGTGGTGCTTGTCATACCATACTAGCAAATCATTCGGGTTAGGCTTAGGCCGTTTTCTCTCAAGGCCTGTTCTATTGGTCTCGCTTCCCAATGGGGTATCATCCTGTGCTGACATGGTCATGATTACGGGCCGCCCTTGCGAACATTGCTCCATCAAAAGAAGACCGGCACCATGAACGGACCTCCTGTTTTAGAACGATTCGAACCGAAGCTGTGTGCTTATCTGAAAGGGCGAAATCAAGACTGTATACATATGTATATATTATTATATTTATAATTGTTGCCAAATATATTTATGATAAATAATTCAAATATTGCATTTATAAACTAATTAGTACAAATATAGCATTATTTCTATAGCAAAAAATGTCATTTCTATAAATATTTCTATATTCACAATCTATTTTACTGAATTTTTCTATGCGCAAAAATTGCAATAAGCCAATTACAATATTTTAACACATATATATATTACTTGTTATAGCTAACAATAAGCAAAATTACTTCTCCATAATAATATAGGAAAATACCTATATAATATTAGAGGCCAGCTATGCCAAGTAAAATGTTCTCGTTTCTTCTGACTTGGGCGACTTCAATCAAAGCCAAGATATTCTCGATAGTAATTCTTTCAGCTTTAGGTGTTGCCGCCCTGGCTTTACAATCCAGCCTTTCCCTAAAGGAAGATTTGATGATGGAGAAGGAGCAAGAACTTGCTCGGTTGGTTGATACGGTAACCAGTATTGCAAACAATTATGCCGCCCTTGAGCAGAAAGGCGAATTGAGTAAAGAGGAAGCGCAGAAGCGCGCCATGGAGACGATCGCCATGATGCGCTATAATGGCAGCGACTATTTCTTCATTCTCGATACAAATGGCCACATGATCATGCATCCATTCAATGCAGATCTTGTCGGGCAAGATGTCTCCGGGGTGAAAGATATCAACGGCGTCTATACAACGCGCGAGTTCGTAAAAATTGCGAGGGAAAAAGGGGCTGGTGCCCTTCAATATGTCTGGCCGAAACCGGGAGAGACAAACGCAACTCCAAAGATGTCTTACGCCAAGATGTTCTCTGCCTGGAACTGGGTTTTTGTTTCCGGGGCCTACATTGATGACTTGAATGCAATTTATAAAGCCAACATCCAAAGGGTCATTCTGACGGCCACGCTCATTGCATTGGTCATCATGTTGATCTCCATTATCACAGCTTTTTCCATCACAAGACCTCTGGGCAAGGCTGTGGCCACCACCCGCAAGCTGGCTGAAGGCAATGTCGATCTCGATATCCCTAATACACATCGACGCGATGAAATCGGAGCTCTGGGACGCGCGCTCATCATCTTCCGGGATGGGGCAAAACAGCGGGTTGCTCTGGAAAAGGAGACTGCTTTGCACAAGAAGCAAAGCGAGGCAGAACAGCGCCGTTTGATGCTGGAAATGGCCGACAAATTCGATCAGTCGGTCAGCCAGATCATCAAGACCGTGGCAAAAGCTGCCAATGGCTTCGGATTGCAGACCGAACAATTGGCGGTACGGGCCCATGAAAACTCGGAACGGGTTCAATCCATTTCCGAAGCAATGGCTGTTTCAAGCAAAAATGTTCAGACCGTTGCCGGCGCTTCCGAAGAGATGTCTACGTCGATTTCCGAAATCGCCGGGCAAATTGACGAATCCAATCAGTGCTCCCGTACTGCTGTTGCAGAAGTTCAGAAAGCAACGCATGTTATTGCTTCTTTGTCCCAGTCCTCCAAGGCTATTGGGCAAATTGTCGGCCTGATCAAGGATATCGCCGAACAGACCAATCTCCTGGCCTTGAACGCAACCATCGAGGCGGCTCGGGCGGGCGAAGCGGGGCGCGGATTTGCAGTGGTTGCCTCCGAAGTCAAGGATTTGGCATCCCAGACAGGCAAGGCAACCGAAGAGATCGCCGATCAAATCAACACGATACAGAATACGATCTCCGAAGCCGTGGTAGCGATTGATCATGTCGACAATACCATTGACCAGTTGAGCCGGATTTCCAGCACCATTGCCTCGGCTGTGGAGCAACAGGGCGCGGCATCGCAAGAAATCAGCAGCAGCATTTCCACGGCAGCCGAAAACAGCCATGAAGTGACCGAAAATGCCGAGGCACTGAATGAGCTCTCCCATCAGAATGATGAGGCTGCCGAGTTCATGTCTCGCAGCGCTTCTGATCTGGAAACTCAGGT
Source organism: uncultured Cohaesibacter sp. (assembly GCF_963664735.1). Classification (NCBI taxonomy): domain Bacteria; kingdom Pseudomonadati; phylum Pseudomonadota; class Alphaproteobacteria; order Hyphomicrobiales; family Cohaesibacteraceae; genus Cohaesibacter; species uncultured Cohaesibacter sp. Next base: position 2,047,776 of record NZ_OY761553.1, read on the forward strand.
TTCCAACCTTTCAGAGCAAGTTGATGCCTTCCTTGAAAGCATCCGGGTTCAAAATCTATCTGGCGAAAAGCAAGCAGCCTAAGTCAAACGACAGAACCACTTCTCCCCTCGCCTTTGTGGGGAAAGGGGAGACAGTCCACAAGAAAGGGCCCTGCCGATCCCGACGGATCAAGGCAGGGCCTTTTTAATTCTCATATTGCAAACTTGAATTTTTGTCGGACGATCCGATTGCAGAAACGCGCTCCGCTTATTTGGCAGTCGGCAGCTATTTTAAGGTCAGCCCCTAGACGGAAATATCGACACCATCCTCGTCATCATCGGATGTGGGATTTTTCATGGCTGTTTCATATTGCTCTGTCAGATGAAGCATATAGTCGATGAAATTCTGTTTGCTCTCGGTGCTTTCAACCTCGGAAACGATCTGGCTGAACACATCCTCCGTTATGGCGGAGCCTCCCAGTAGCAGAGCCATAGGATTGGTCGTATTGCCTTGCCCTATCTCCATTTTCATCTTGTCGAGATAGGACATGAATTCCTGATCCGTTAGCTTGCCATCGCCAAAACTGTCAGCTGACTCGAAATTTGTGCGGCTGAGAATGGGAACATTCTGCGCCTCATCGATATCCAGATACCCAGACTTGTCCAGATCATATTTATCGGTCATCAGGTCAACCGCATCGCGATTGCTGATCCTGAAAACAGGCATGTAGCTGGACGCCCCACTGATCATGGCTACGCTCCTTTAGCATCGCGATGAGGATCTAGGCATGGTTAGCCGTTATGGTTAATGAATTTACAGGAATATGGTTAACCTAACGTTTCCGTTTTTATCTTCAGCAACATTTGTTAAATAACAGACACATTCGACCAATCAGTTTCTTTTGCATCCACAGGCCATTAAGCGAAGAATTTTATATTATCTAATTCTTTAACTGGATATTGGCCCCCAAGGGTCTTATGTCTAGACTAATATAGTCACACAACTGTAATCATTTGCGGGTTCACCATGCATTCATTATCTCCGACTTTGCCAGCGTCCTTTCAGGCGCTCTCCCCTGCCTCCAGTCTCATCAAGGGAGAAGGCAAGGATCTGCTGGAAAGCTGCGGTCTGGAGAAAGAACCCCTGCGTCAGCTTCTGGCTGATACTGTGCATGGTGCCGATGATGGCGAGTTGTTTTTTGAGCAAACCCAATCGGAAAGCCTTGTGTTTGACAATGGTCGGCTGAAAAGCTCGGCTTTTGACACTGGCCAGGGGTTTGGTCTGCGTGCTGTTGCTGGCGAGATGGCGGGATATGCTCATTCGGGCGAACTGAATATGGGCGCAATTCAGCGCGCGGCGGACTCCGTGCGTGGCGTTGCCAAGGGCTATGAAGGCGTGTGGGACATGGCCCCTCCAAAAGCCAACCACACGATTTATCGAGCCTTCAACCCGGTCGATGATTTGACGCTGGGCAAAAAGATTGCCCTTTTGGAAGAGATCGACGCTTATGCCCGCGACAAGGACCCTCGCGTCAAGCAGGTTTCTGCCTCGCTTGTTGGCAACTGGCGCCGGGTTGGCATTTTGCGCCCTAATGGGCAATGGTTTGAAGATGTACGCCCGCTCATCCGGCTCAATGTTTCGGTTGTTGTCGGCGAAGGCAACCGCAAGGAAGCGGGCAGCCACGGCTTTGGCGGGCGCGACAGCTATGAATTCTTCCTTGAGGACAATGGCTTGAGAGGCGGTTGGCGCAATGCTGCCGACGAGGCCATTCGTCAGGCACTGGTCAATCTGGAAGCCGTTGCGGCTCCTGCGGGTGAGTTGGACGTGGTTCTGGGGCCAGGCTGGCCCGGTGTTTTATTGCATGAAGCGGTGGGTCATGGCCTTGAAGGCGATTTCAACCGGCGCAAAAGCTCGGCCTTTTCCGAGTTGATGGGGCAGCAAGTGGCAGCCAAGGGCGTAACAATTGTTGACGATGGCACCATTCGCGGTCGCAGAGGCTCGCTTAACATCGATGACGAAGGCACACCGTCCCAGCGAACAACCCTGATCGAAGACGGGATTCTGGTTGGCTATATGCAGGACAGGCAGAATGCGCGCCTGATGGGCACCAGCTCCACAGGCAACGGACGGCGCCAGTCTTATGCCCATCTGCCGATGCCACGCATGACCAACACGATCATGGAATCGGGCGAGTATGAGCCCGAAGAGATCTTGAAATCCGTCAAGAACGGCATCTATGCGGTCAACTTTGGCGGCGGGCAGGTTGATATCACCTCCGGCAAGTTCGTTTTCTCCTGCACAGAAGCCTATCTCATTGAAGATGGTAAAGTCGGCGCCCCCGTCAAGGGAGCGACCCTGATCGGCAATGGTCCAGACGCCATGAAGCGAATTTCCATGATCGGCAACAACATGGAGCTGGATACGGGCGTGGGCACCTGCGGCAAGCAGGGCCAAGGGGTGCCGGTTGGCGTGGGTCAGCCGACTTTGCGCCTCGACGGCATCACGGTTGGCGGCACGCGCACCTGATCGCGTTCAACAGCACCAAGACTTTTTGAGCAAGAGACTGCCCTGTCCCTTGCTCTTTTATTCTAAACTTGGCTCAATAAAGAAAGGGCAAATCCCTCTCAGGAGGAATTGATGACTTGCCCGGATCAAACTAAAGCTCAGCCAAACATCAACTGAATCAAGAGCGGCCATGGATCTGGATTACCACCGTCTGATAACTGTCTTTGTAAGCTTCTTTGCCGTGGTTGACCCGATCGGAACGGTTCCCGTTTTCATGGCGGTCACGGCCGGCATGGACAAACAGAAACGCAGGCATATCATTTTGAGGGCTTGCGCCGTGGCGGCTGGTGTCTTGTGCTTTTTTGTCATCGCCGGGGAGCTTATTCTTCAGTCGTTGGGAATTCCCCTGCCCGCCTTCCAGATTTCCGGTGGTATTGTGCTGTTTCTTTTCGCACTCACAATGATTTTCGGAGAAGGAAAACCGGCAGCCGAGCTTGAGTTGAAGAATGCCCACGACTTGGCCATCTACCCTTTGGCCATTCCGTCAATCGCAAGCCCCGGAGCCATGCTTGCTGCGGTGTTGCTGACAGAGAATTCAAAATTCCCGATTTCCCAGCAGATGATCACAACCGCCCTGATGCTCAGTGTCATTATGATTACGGCTCTCCTGATGGGACTAGCCAGTTATGCGCACAACATTATCGGCAGAAATGGCGCAAGTGTTATCAGTCGCGTGATGGGAATGTTGCTGGCGGCGGTTGCTATGGAAAATACCCTGTCGGGCATAAGGGACTATTTCAGCTTCTAGCCCGGAGCGGCTCTGCCCACTCTTCTACGAGCCCAGAAAAAAAAGCACGGCCCCAAGACCGTGCTTTTTCTTTGCAATGGATTGCATCAAGCTGAAACTGTCCGATGCCGATCAGGCGGCAGAAACGTCGGCGAGGAACTTCTCGATACTCTTTTGCAGAGATGCGGAACTCCTGTTCAGCTCGACGGTCGCGCTTTTTACCTGATGGGCCGACTCGGAGGTCTGGGCGGCCTTTTCAGAAACGGTATTCATGTTGTGCGATGCCGACTGGGTACTGTCTGCGGCCTGCTGTACGTTGGTGGCAATCTCACGCGTTGCAGCCCCCTGCTCCTCAACGGCAGAAGCAATGGCGGTGGTATAACCGTCGACCTCTTCCATCACCTGAGCGATCTTGGCAATCGAGTCGACCGTTTCACCGCTAGACATCTGAATGGCGTTGATCAGACTGCTGATTTCTTCGGTTGCCTTGGAAGTCTGATTGGCCAATTCCTTGACCTCTGCGGCCACGACAGCAAAGCCCTTGCCTGCTTCGCCTGCGCGTGCGGCTTCGATAGTTGCGTTCAGAGCCAGCAGGTTGGTCTGCTCGGCGATGGCCTGAATGAGGCTGACAACTTCACCGATCTTGCGCGAAGCGTCATCCAGCTCGGCCACCTTGCTGTTGGATATCTTGGTATCTTCGGTCGCAACGGCAACCACTTCGCGGCTGCGCACGGCCTGCTGCATGATTTCATTGATGGAAGCGGTCAGTTCTTCTGCCGCAGAAGCAACCGAGCGCACATTTGCTGATGCATCATGACTGGAATCTGACGCCTGTGATGAACTGCCTTCAGCCTGGCTGGCGATGCTTTCCAGATTATCCGCGGCCCGGTCCATTTCATCGACCTGCGTGGCAACTGCGCCCAGATTAAGGCTGACACCCTCGCGGAAATCGGAAATCAGTTCGGCGATGCGTTCTGCCTTGCGGATGCTCTCGGCATCCTTTTCCTTTTTCTGCTCTGCAAGCCGCTTGCGTTCAATTGCACCAACGCGGAAGCCTTCAACGGCGCGGCTCATGGCTCCGATCTCGTCGGAACGCTCCTGCCCTGCAATCTTGATATCAAGCTGCTCGTCGCCGATGGCGATGATATCCTGATTGAGCGCAGAGATCGGCCGGGCAATGGAACGGGCAAGAAAGAAGCCGAGCCCACCGGCAACGACGATCAGCAACAGCGCGATCAGGCCGGAAACCCGGACCGCCTCCCAGAAGGATTGCTGCACATCTGCCAGCAGAACGCCCGATCCGAGCACCCAACCCCAGGCCTTGAAATTCTTCACATAGGAAATCTTGTCATGAAAAACGCCTTGGGGATCTTTCCAGACATAATCGACATAGGCCTGACCGTCCTGAACCGCCTTCTCGATAAATTCCCGAATGTGATATTTGCCGTTGCCGTCGCGCGAATCCATCTTGTTGGTATTCTCGCTGTCCGGCTTTACGGGATGGACCAGATTGACGCCATTGACATCATAGACAAAAACATAGTCCTTGCCCTGATATTTCATGCCGCGAAGTGCCGTCTTGGCGCGGGCCTGCGCGTCTTCTTCGCTCAGTTCACCACTCTGGACTTTCTTGTAAAAAGTGTCCGTCACATTGTAAGCTGCATCAACAACGCTTTGGATCTCGTGCTGCTGAAAGTTATTCAGGTTACTGTCCAGATTGACAAGCTGATAACCCAGCATGACAACAAAGGACAAAATGAAGAAGGCAACGAGCGCGTATAGCCGACTCGATATATTTCGGAAGATTCGGGACATTTGTGGCTCCGGGGCTGGTTTAACCATTCCAAACTAGCTATTGGCTTTTTTGTCATCGTAATTTTGTCGTATTATTTCGTACCCAGAGTTATAGAAAGGTAAATTACCTCACCAAATCTCTGCCACGTTTGGGAAAACTGTAGTTTTACACGGGCAGTTTTCGCATTTTTCATCCCTAATTGCCCGCCTTTTCAATCTTTTCTACCGAACAGGACAAAGGCAAGGCAGATTACAGCGGCTTTGCAATAATGAAACATCCTCTGGATCATCTTATTGAACAGCGCATTCAGGAAGCGCTCGAAAATGGAGACCTCTCAAATTTACCCAACTCGGGCAAGCCTCTGGGCAGCCTTGATCCATCTTCTGATGACCTTTTGGCACGCGTGATCAAGGAGCAGGGAGGCAAGCCGGCCTATGTAATCCTCAATGGGAAACTGCAAGCCCTGATCAAGCGGCTGGGTCAGGTAAAGGACCCGCTTCGCCATAAAGCACTCGAGCAACAGATCGCCGATATGCGCACACGAATGGCTGTCGAGAAAGAACGCGGGCTATAGAGGCCGTTTTCAAGCCGCCGGACTACAGGTTGGACATGGCAAGCTTGGGGATTGCATAACGCTGAAGGCCTCTGCGACGACATGCCAGCCCTGTTTATGCCCAGAAGCTTTATCTTAATGCCAGTGACTATTTGCTTTTTGCTTTTGCGTCATCTACAAGGGGGCCTCACCCCGTGACATGGTTGGCCGATGGAGCAGCTCGCATGCGTGCAAATGAGCTGCGAGGGGAAAGGCTGCAGGACGCGGGACCATAACATATTAGGGCCAGACCATTTCTGGCAAGGACTTCCCGGAAAGCCTACCATGACAAGCATTGAAAGCGTGCATCCCGCGCTTGCCTCCACTTTGAGCAAACGTGGTTACGACCATCTGACATCTGTTCAGCAAGCTGTAATCGACGCTGACGTGAAAGGCCGCGACCTTTTGGTTTCGGCACAAACCGGGTCAGGCAAGACCGTCGCTTTCGGTATTGGCATGGCCGACGCCCTGCTTGACGAGAATGACAAGCTGCCACGCGCAGCCGAGCCGATTGCTCTGGTGATCGCGCCAACGCGCGAACTGGCCATGCAGGTCAAAGAGGAATTGAGCTGGCTTTATGCAGACTGCGGCGCACATATCGCTTCTTGTGTCGGCGGCATGGATATTCGTCGCGAGCGCCGGGATCTTTCCCATGGCTGCCACATTCTGGTGGGCACGCCGGGCCGCTTGCGCGACCATATCGAACGCGGTTCGCTCGATTTGAGCTACTTGCGGGTTTCCGTGCTTGATGAAGCCGACGAGATGCTGGATCTGGGCTTCCGCGAAGATCTGGAATTCATTCTCTCCAACGCTTCAGAAGAACGCCAGACCTTCCTTTTCTCGGCTACCGTCCCCAGACCAATCGAAGAGTTGGCCAAGACCTACCAGAATGACGCGCTGCGCATCACCACTGCCGAACAGCGCCAGCAGCATGCAGACATTGACTATCACGCCCACATTGTTGCTCCAAAAGACAAGGAAAAAGCGGTCATCAACGTGCTGCGCTTCCATGAATCCCCAAGCGCAATGATTTTCTGCTCGACCAGAGAAATGGTCCGCCACCTTTCTTCGCGTCTTTCCAACCGCGGGTTTGCTGTTGTTTCCCTGTCAGGTGAGCTTAGTCAGGCCGAACGCTCCCATGCGCTGCAATCCATGCGTGACGGTCGCGCGCGGGTTTGCGTGGCAACCGATGTGGCTGCTCGCGGGATCGACCTGCCAAACCTTGATCTGGTCATTCATGCCGATTTGCCAAACAATTCGGACACATTGCTGCACCGCTCCGGCCGTACTGGCCGCGCAGGTCGCAAGGGCAACTGCGCCATCATCGTTCCAAGCAACAAGCGCAATCTGGTCAACCGTCTGCTGAAATTCGCGCGCGTTCGCGTGAGTTGGGAATCCGTACCCAGCATTGACGACATTTTGAAGAATGATCAGGCGCGCATCTTCAACCATCCTTCTTTGAAAGAGATGCCTGAAGGGGATGACTTGCAATTGGCCCAAAGCCTGCTTGCCACCTATGGCGCAGAACAGATCGCCCACGCATTTCTGCAAACCCAGAAGGGTAACTATCCGGTTCCAGAAGAACTGATCGAAGTCAACTATCAGGACGATGCAGGCAAGGGCCGCAGCGAACGGAATGATTTTGACAATGGGGTTTGGTTCCGCATCAATGCGGGTCGCAAGCATCGCGCTGAACCTCGCTGGCTTTTGCCACTCATCTGCCGGGTTGGCGGTTTCAACAAGAAGAAGGTCGGCTTCATTCGCATTCTCGAGTCTGAAACCGTGTTTGAGCTTGACCCAGAAGTCGCAGATCGCTTTCAGGATGTGACCGAAACAGAGGGCACTGGCGAAAAGAGCCTGCGCATCGACAAGATCGGAGACCGTCCAAACCACCTGCTGGGCGCCGGTAGCCGGGGAGGCAGATCGCAAGGTGCTGGCAAGGGGCGTGGCAATGACGGCCCACGCTCACGCCGCCGCGATGGCCGTTCGGAAGGCCGAGGTCGTCAGGACGACGGATTCCGCAAGGATAAAAAGCCATACCGTGGCAAAGCTGACGGCGACAAAGGCTACAAGGGCAAGCGCGACAGGAACAAATCCAAAGGGGGCTATAACCCCATGAAAGACTAAGGGCTCTTTTAGAGACCCTCAGACCTGTTCCAAGCAAGATTCTTGCGAACCCAAGTCAGTCCGCGTTTTATGCGGGCTGACAGATACGGCAGATATAAAAGGCCAAAGCCTGCAACCCTCCCCTTTGGCAGGGGAAGCCGAAACAGCCCTTTCAAATCACCAAGACATCCCCTATTTATGAAGCAAGATGCGCATCGCCTGTTTCTGCGACGTGTTTTAGCCTTGCTATTGGCGACAAGTCTTTCATTCATTTTGCCGGTTTCACGATATAGGACCTTGCATGACCAACAAGATCACGCAGCCCGATTCTCCGACAGCAGCCACAAGTGCCAGCCACGATGAAGGAAGCCGCAAGCAAGCCAAGTTTGTTACCGGTTCCATCCTGCGCCATGTGATCACCATGACCACGACCGGCGCGGTGGGAATGACGGCAGTCTTCACGGTTGATCTGGCCAATCTGTTTTACATTTCCCTTCTGGGGCAGGCCGAACTTGCCGCAGCCATAGGCTATTCCGCAACCATCATGTTTTTTAATAATGCTCTCAGTATCGGCATGATGATTGGCGGCTCAGCCATTATCGCCCGAGCCCTTGGACAAGAGCGCAAGGATCTGGCCAAGCGCCGCGCCGGGAGTGCGTTGATCGCAGTGTTCGCGATGATGATTGTCATGGCTGGGCTGATCTTCAGCTTTATCCCCGAGCTCTTGGGTTTTGTCGGAGCCACAGGCAACACCCATGAAATCGCCACCAGTTTTCTCTCCATCGTCATTCCCTCCATGCCGCTGTTGGGCATATCGATGATGCTGGCCAGCATCATGCGCGCCAACGGAGATGCCAAGGGTTCAATGTTTGTGACGCTGGCTGGAGGCTTTGCCTCTGCCATTCTCGACCCGATTTTCATTTTCGGTTTCGGGCTAGGCATTGAAGGGGCTGCAATCGCATCGGTTCTGTCGCGCGTCGTCATGATCGGGGTGGGCGTGCGCGGCACGATGATCACCAAACAGCTGATCAGCAAGCCGCAGGGAATGGGCGATCTCCTTGGTCAGTGGCGCGTGCTTTTCCCGATAGCCATTCCGGCCATGCTGACCAACGTCGCGACCCCGGTGGGCAATGCCTATGTCACAATGGCAATTGCTGAGTTCGGTGATCAGGCGGTCGCTGGCTGGGCAATCATCGGGCGCATACAGCCGTTGGCCTGGACAGCCCTATTTGCTCTCTCTGGCTCTGTAGGGCCCATATTCGGGCAGAATCTGGGCGCGGGCAAGTATGACCGGGTGCGCACCACCTTGCGCGACAGCATGTATTTCATTCTGGCCTATTCGACCGCCGTATGGCTCATTCTGTTTCTGGCGCAGGGATATATCGTGCAAATATTCGGCGCGACAGGAGAGACCGAACAATTTGTGCGCTTTTTCTGCAACTTCATTGCTCCAAGCGGTATTTTCATGGGGTTTCTGTTTGTCTCCAATGCTGCGTTCAACAATTTGGGACACCCGGCCTATTCAACGGCATTCAACTGGGGACGATCAACCCTTGGCACCATTCCGACGGTCATGCTGGGCACGCACCTTGCCGGAGCGGAAGGCGCGCTGGTCGGGCAGGCCGTGGGAGCGTTTCTGTTTGGCCTCATGGCCATTGTCAGCTGTTTTCATGTGATCAATAACCGGCCGGATGACATGGCGGGGGCTGCAAAAGATGTGATTGATCCCTGGTATCGCCGGGCCCTATCGCCCTTTTCCTCCGGCAAGGGCAACATGTAGGAAACATGTAGCCCTCGCATGAAATTAAAGTGGATCAAGATGCGCTTCGGGACTGGTCACGGACAGCCTGGAGCGCTAGAACAATAGAAAAGACGCATAGTAAGGACGAATAGAATGATAACTCTGCCCAACTCTGGCAAAGAAGCCGTTGTACGCTATAAAGACGGCGACCTGCAGATCGTCCATCCAGGCTCCTATGTAACCTGCGCGGTAACCGGTCGTCCCATTCCGCTTGACGATCTGAAATATTGGTCGGTTGACCGGCAAGAGGCCTATGTGGATTGCGAAGCATCCTACAAGGCAGAAAAAGCAGCCGCTGCCAAGAAAGACTGATCCAGCCATCATTGCAAGGATCTGATTGGTTCAGAAGACCGATAGAACGAGTTGCCCCGCAGCGAGCCCCTTTAGCGGCGGGAGAATTTGCGTTGCGCTTCTTCCAGTGCCCGACGTGGGAAACCAGCGTCATCAAAGCTCATTTCTACTTCGACGACGTTAACCTTGTCATATAAGACCTTGCCAGCCTCTCCCAGTTGCCTGAGCCGAACGTGATCTTTCGTCGTGGTGACAATATCGAGATTTTGAGTTTCAGCCCGCTCCAGAATATTTTTGGCTTCCTCTTCGGTGAAGGCATGATGGTCATCGAAATCCTGATAGTCGACGACCTCCAGCTCCAGCTGTTCCAGGGTCAGATAGAACTTGTCAGGATGGCCAATACCGCAGAAGGCAAAGACCCGCGTACCACCGAGCAGATTGCATTTACTGGGGCGCAAACAGGCGTGGTTGGCAGCCTTGCCCAATCTGGCCAGAAGCTGCCGCAATTTAGGGGCATGCCCCCCCTCACCGACGATAACAAACTGATCTGCCCGCCTCACTTGCGGGTGCAATGGCGCACGCAGAGGGCCAGCCGGAAAGACAAAACCGTTGCCCAGACTCTGTTGGGAATCCACCACGACCAGATTGAAATCTTTGTATAAATAAGGATTTTGGAAGCCATCATCCATGATGATGATCCCCCCTTCACGATCCTTGCAGACGGTTTCTGCAAGCTTTGCACCTTCGACCCTGTTTCTGGCAACAATCGTCGGCGCAATACGCGCCAAGAGAAGAGCCTCGTCGCCCACATCGGCAATCGAATGTTGTTTCGGATCGACCAGCAGCGGGCCGGGCTGGCTGCCTTTGAAACCACGCGTCAAGAAAATCGGGGAGAGATGAAGCCCAGCGGCTGTTCGCCCCAGCGTCAGAGCTGTCGGGGTTTTGCCAGCACCTCCCATCACCAGATTGCCAACGCACAAGACCGGCATGCGCGCCTTATAGCGTGCACTCTTGCTAAATCGGGATAGGGAAATCCGGCCATATAACAGACTAATCGGATAGAGCAACCAAGCCAGCGAATTGCGCTCACTCCAAAAGCCGGGAGCCTTCATCTTTTTCTCTCCTGTTGTCTGCCTTTGCAGAACAGATCCTAATCGTTATTGGCCCGATTCAGTTCGGCATTGATCTTGAGGGGCTCAAGAAAAGGATTAAGCGCCAACATCGTTGTGTCAAGAGCACCCGAAAATGGTCTCAAGGCTCGACGGGCCAGTTCAACACGACGATCGATTTCAGCAGGAGAAGAAATAAGGCGTGCCAAAGCCTGAATCAGCTCTCTCTCATTGTTGAGACATTCAGCACCGCCAGTGCGATCAAGAGCGTCATAGATGTTATAGAAATTGCCAATCCCCGGACCATGCAGAATGGTGCAGCCCAGACGCGCCGGTTCAATCGGGTTCTGACCACCGTGATTGACAAGAGACCCACCAACGAAGGCGATGCGTGACAGGCGATAGAAGAGTCCCAATTCGCCAATGGTGTCGGCGATATAGATATCCGTCTTGGGAAAGAGATCTGGCTCCTCCGAGCGCCGCTGCATGCGAGGAACAAAGCCGGTCAGCTCTTTCATGATATCGTCGCTGCGCTCTGGATGACGCGGAACGATGATGGTCAGCAAGTTGGGTATACGCACGGCCATTCGGCTATGGGCTTGTGCCAGCAGCCGCTCTTCGCCGGGATGTGTGCTGGCCGCCACCCAAACGGGTCGATTGCCAATCGCGAGCCGAAAGCGCTCCAGCTGCTGAGGATCGGCTTCTGGGGGCGGCACGTCGAATTTCAGGTTACCGGCAACCTCGACCTGAGACACGCCAAGCTTGCTATAACGATCCCGGTCTTCCGGCGTTTGAGCCAGACACAGAGGAACATTTCCGAACATTTGCTTGAACACGGAGGGAAATTTCGACCACCGCTTGAAGGAGCGCTCCGACATGCGGCCGTTGACAACGATCATCGGGATGTCACGATTGTTGAGTTCGGAAAGGATGAAAGGCCAGATCTCGGATTCAACGAACAGCGCCATATCAGGACGCCAGAAATTGAGAAAGCGACTGACGAAAGGTGCGATATCAAACGGAACAAACTGGTGAAAGGCTCCTTTGGGCAGATGCTTTTGAGCCACCTGAGCCGAGGTAGCCGTGACCGTTGTCAAAAGCACTTGCGTACCACCTTCGGTAATCAACTTGATCAGCGGCAAAACGGCATTTGTCTCGCCTACAGAGGCGGCGTGAACCCAAATCAGAGGGCCGGACGGGCGTGCAATGGTGGTTTTGCCATAACGCTCTTTTCTGCGCACAGGTATCTCCTTGCCCTTGCGCGCACGCAAAGCCACAAGCACAGGAGCCAACGGGCTCGCAGCATATCCAGCCACTCGGTAGGCGGAAAGAGCAAATCGTCCTGACCAGTCCATCAATTATCCGTTCTGTTTTCTTTCAGTATGGCCTAAACTTGTGGTCCAAAAGATGGCGGAGGAGACAAAATTTTCCTTTGAGCATGATTTTCCCAGACAGTCCCCATTAACGCAATTACATGCTACAAATGTCCCAGCAATCCGGCAAAGGCATTTTTGCACAGAAGTTTTGTACATTGTCGTTGATTACGCTTAAAGCAGCCTAAACATGCCGCTTTTCCGCCCTATTTGCAAGCTGACATGCAAATGTTAATCTCTGACTATAGTTTGCCGACTTCTCTTTCCTGCAAGCGCCACTGGCGGCTTTTCCTGAAGTCAATTGAGCATTTCATATGCGCGCCGGGTGGCATCATTCAGGGCATCTTCGACCTTCTGGCGCATGATTTCCAACTCGTCTTCATCACAGTCGCGGGACACATATATCGGATCCCCGATGACGAAGGCTGCTCTGCCAAATGGCAAATTGACCGACGCCTTGTCCCAAGTATCCAGATCTATTCGCCGTGATGAGGCATAGGCGGCCGGAATAATCGGGCGGCCACTCAGCTTTGCAAGGGTCACCACACCCAAGCCGCATTCCCGGGCACCGGTTTTGGGTACATTGGCCGTCATCACCACGCCAACCCCATCCTTGAGGCAGGAAACCAGATTTTTCAGCGCCGAAATGCCGCCCTTCGTCAGGGTCTTGGATCGATTGCGCCCGCCGGAACCGCGCACCACGTCCACACCCAATGCTTCAGCGGCAACACTGTTGAGGTGTCCATCGCCCGAACGCGAAACCAGAGCCTTGAAGGGATCGGCCTTACGCTTGACCAATGGCACCATGAAATGCTGTCCATGCCACAAAGCAACAATAGCCGGATACTCGCTTTCAACTCTGGCATACCCTTCAGCAGGATCATTTACCATGCGCGTTGTTGCGTGCACAAAGCGCAACCACAAGGCAATCAGTCGTCCACCAAGAGTCAATACAGGTTTGGAGCGGAAAATTTTCTTCAACGCACGCACAGTTCAGGTTTACTCCGATCTCATCCGACGAAGAAAATAATCTGTATATTACGCCAGCCAGCTCCGTCCTTGAGCTACCCATATAGAGCTTATTTCCCCTGAATGGAAGAGCCCGAAAAGCTTGCGGGGATAAGCATTGGGGCTATCCCCGATCGTGCAAGTCATGGCCTGTCAGAAACTACTACAAACGGCAGAAATTCGAGCAATTATTGCTGCGCACAAACAAATTGTAATTGTAGAAATATCATTTTCCAGCGCCCGATTCAGCTGCTGCGTCTTTGCGGAAACTGAAGGGCAGGCATTATCGGAGCAACCAGGCGCCCCAGAGCCTTGCAAGAGGCATAAAGACTGTCATGATGCACATTGGGCAGATTATACTTGAGCACGTTATTGGCTTTATCTCTCAAAACGCCATGAGCTTCTTCAACGATCAGATCCGCCGCGGCCAAATCCCAGTCATTGGAGTCTTCTCTGGCCAGTGCCAGATCCAGAGCTCCGGTGGTGACCATGACAATCCGGTAGGCCAGAGACCGGACATAACCGGCATTCTGCACCCCGGCACGCGCAAGCGGGCCGCGGGCGATGGCAGGGCGCGGACCGGCAGCTCTGGCCCCATCAAGGCTGGCAAGGCGAGGACAGACAACGGGCACATTATTCAGATAGGTGCCACCGAACCGCGAAGCGCTATATACTTCGCCCCGCACCGGAGCAAAAAGGACAGCAGCCACAGGACGATGATTTTCAACGATCGCTAGGGATATGGTCCATTCTGTCCCACCATCGATGAAAGCGCGTGTTCCATCAATCGGATCAATGACAAATACGCGCTGCTTATCAAGCCGATCCTTGTTATCTTCGCTTTCCTCGGACAGCCAGCCATAGTCAGGACGAGCCGCCATCAGTGTTTCTTTCAGAAACTGGTCGACGGCAAGATCAGCCTCGGTCACGGGGCTCATATTCTGTTTGGTCCAGACTTGCGGATCTCTGTTGAAATAGCGCAGCGCCAAGGCTCCGGCGTCTTTGGCGACGTCCTGCAGAAGCTGCATGTCTTCCTTGTATGCGTGTTTGAAACCAGCAGAGGTCTTCGAAATCTTATCGTCCGGCAACGGTCATTCCCTCTACCAGAACAGATGGTGCATTCACCGCATGCTCAAAGGACAAGTCATCGGCCGGAATCATCCGGGCGAACATATCGACCAGATTGCCAGCAATGGTAAATTCGGAAATGGCCTCGGCCAACTTGCCGTCCCTGATACGGATGCCCGCAGCGCCACGCGAATAGTCTCCCGTCACCCCGTTGACGCCCTGCCCGATCAGGTCCGTGATAAATACGCCATTCTTGATGCCGGAAATGAGATCCTGCTGAGTGCGGGTGCCAGCTTCAAGGCGAAGATTGGTTGTTGAGGGATAAGGGTTGGCTCCGGAGCGCGACGCACGTCCGTTGGTCTTGAGTCCCAATTCGGCAGCGGTTGCGCTATCAAGAACCCATTGGTTCAAATAGCCGTCTTCAACCAAAGCCAACGGTTGGCAATCAACGCCTTCCCCGTCAAACGGCCGAGAACCGAGACCACGACGCAGCGTCGGGTCGTCGTTGATGCGAATGCCTGACGGGAAGACCCGTCGGCCCAGCTTGTCATTGAGGAATGATGTGTGCCGGGCGATTGCAGCGCCATTGATGGCCGAAGCAAAATGTCCAACCAAGGTTGTCGCGACGCGCGGCTCAAACAGAATGTCGTAAGTGCCGGTCTCGATCTTGGCCGGATTAAGACGCCCCACAGCTCGCTCCCCGGCACGGCGGCCCACAAGGCTCGGCGATCTCAAATCATCCCGATGCACGGCGGCGGAAAAGGAATAGTCCCGTTCCATCGTTGTGCCGCTACCAGCAATAGCGGTAATGGAAAAGGAAATGCGTGAAGACAAGTAGGACCCAACAAAGCCGTGCGAGGTGGCAAGAACAGCCCCACCAAGAAAATGACCGGCACCAGCACCGCCGGATTTCGTAACGCCATCAACAGCAAGCGCGGCCTCTTCTGCTTCCCGCACCATTTCGGTTAGATCTTCCGATGTTGGAATAACCAGATCTGCCGGATCCAGCGCCTTGATGCGCTCAGACACCAAAGACGGTTCCATGAGATCGCTGCGCGCAGCCAGCCGGGCAAAAGGATCAGGCGGAGACATATGCGCCATTGCAACCGCTCGCTCGGCAAGTTTGGTCAGGATATCCAGATCGTCCGTGGTGTTGGTGGAGATGGATGCCTTGCGGCCATCAATAAAGACCCGGAGCGCCATGGAGTCATTTTCCGAATGCTCATTTTCTTCAAGGGCTCCATCGCGCAAACCGACGGAACTGGAAACCGCTCTGGCTGCAACTGCATCTGCAGAATCTGCTCCCGCCTTCATGGCTGCTTTTACCAGATGGTGGGCTCTTTCCTCTATAACGGACTGATCGAGAAGGTCTGACATAAACTCTTGTCTTCTACTTTACTGGTTGAGCGGAAAATTCCGCTTTCTCTATGTCTTAGGGTCTCAAAGCGGCTTGAGCAAGTAAAAAGGCATAACAGGTTCCAGTACAATCTGGGGGAAAGTGGTTGCCAAAAGGTGAAGATTCAGCCTCGGTAACCATTCCCTAACCCTATATAATATCACGCTTTTTTAACCCTCTTGCTTAAGCAAATAATGAAGCCTGTTTGCTAGGCTGGGCCTATTCAAAAGAAGCACCCTAAAAGGGGCTCGAAGGAGAAGGCTCGTGAGGCGTCAAGAAAATCAGAAATACACGGAAGCCATTTCCTACCAAACAGTGGGGGCTGCTCGCATAGACCCCCACAATTTGGCCAAATATTTTCGGTCTGGCGAAATCAGGTCCAAGGCATCCAAGCTGACGGGCATTGATGAAGCCGAGCTATTTGGCACAAATGTACCGGGCATCGTTCAGATCAAGTCCGATCAGGTTTTGGTAGAATGCAATCTAAGCTGTGGTTTGCCACTGCTCGTGCGCGTACCCATTTCCTATTATAAAGGTGTCGGCGCACGCTTTGTGGTCGGTAAACGCGAAGGCAATCCGCTCATTTGCATCCTTGAACTGATCCATGACGACCCAAATCTGACCCTGCCATTGATGGTAAGCACAGATTTGGAAGATGCTGCCGTGGACTGGCAAAGCTGGTCCAAGCGTTATCACCTTCCGATGCTGCACAAGCCCCTGGGCTCACAAGGGTATGATATTGTTGCCAATGATGTCGGCTCGCTCTCGGAGCTGATCGCAGGCCCGCAACAACCGCGCCGCCCTCATGCACAATTTGCGATCCGTCGCCCCCGTTTTCTAACTCGCCGCAAGGTGGGACACTTTACTGCAACCATGCCTCGCTACAAAGAGCGCGAAATTATCGCCAGAAACTGACCGCCCAATTCTGACCCCGGACAGCAGTTTGTTGCAGTAACAAGAGGGCCTTCGCGGCCCTCTTGCTTTTGGCACAGGCTTGCATTGGCCGATCCCGTCATGAAGAGATCGCCACCAATTCCCATGTGCTCCAGCAAAGATTACTCTTTGGCTTGATCGCAATCGTTATGCTTGCGCCAAAGGGTGGCATCGTGCCCTTCTGGCACATTTGCACAGACATCGTCCATCGCATCATATCCACGCAAATGGTTATATTGGGCGATTTGCTCCGTTGTGAGGATTTTGAGGGTCTGCAAATGAGCCGACAAGTGGATGTAACGCAATTTCCGTCTGGCTTCTTCGATATAGCCCAGCGACGTTTGCAAAAGGCCATCATTGATGATGCCTGAGCGGAATTCTTCATTGAGCTTGGCTTCCAGAGAAATGAAACTCTCTCCCTGGGCCTTGGCCTCTTCTGTCATCTTGTCATAAAGCGCCTGAAGCTTTTCCACCTGCTCGGCATCGAGAGGGATCTTGTCTTTCAGCTCGAGCAAATGCGTTGGCCCCGGCACACCGTTCAGCTCTGCGGCCTTGGCCAGCCCCCAGCCGCCACCACGCCGCAATTCGGCAATGTCATCATCGGAAAGGCTTTTGATATCGCGCTTCTCTTGTCCGGCATATTTGGATTGGGTCTCGGCCGCCCACCCGCCAAGAGGGATGAGAAGAGCCATGAAAGAGCCCAGACACAGCGAAGGAACGAGAGAAGAAAGCGGCATGGAATAACCTTTGACAAGAGCAATAGAGCAATGAAATTGACGAGGCCTTTGCCGCGTCCCTTACATAGTGGCACGAAACCGCGCCGCGCACTACAATCCGATAGCCTCAATTTTTCGTCATTCCAAAGAATCCGGCACTTGGCTCAGCGCTCGAGCAATAGCGACAAGCTTTGTTTGACCTCGTCCTTGGTATCCTCGCTCGCCTTGAGAATGTCTGCGGTTTTGAGAAAATCAAGCGGGCGGAAATTATCCACCTTCGGGCGCACCAGAATATCCACCTTGTCATGGCGCATCTTCTCGCGCTGGATGGTCTGCATAAGAATTTGCGTTGCCCCAAACCCCATTTCAAAGGCCCCGATCTTGTCGCCATTCGGCCTTTGCGGCAGGCCAACCACATCCACGCCGATAACGATATCCGCCAGCGGGCGGACATGATCAATGGGCATGGGATTGACGCAGCCACCATCGATGAGCAGCTGGCCGTCTATTTCGATGGGGCGAAACAGAGCCGGAATGGCAATAGACGCAGCAAGGGCCGGTCTCAGTTCTCCGGTGCTGAAGACGACCTCCTGACCGGTAAAATAATTCGACGCGCAGAAATGGGCAGGGACCGTCAGCGACGCAAAATCCTGTTTGACCTCGGGGGGCAGAAAGGTTTCCACCATCCACAAGGGATCGAACTGGGCCCAGTTGGCGACGGGGTTCTGAAGAGAGAACAATTCTGTAAAGCTCTTGGGACGATGCTTCCAGAAGCGGGAGAGCACTTCGCCTGTGTTGCTGAACAAATCCTGCAAATAATCGTGCAGCTCCAGCCCGGACATGCCGGAGGCATAGCAGGCAGAGGCCAGCGAGCCGATGGAGGTTCCCGACAGGGCAACCGGTCTGACGCCCAACTCGTCAAGCGCCTGCATGACCCAGACATGGGAGATGCCCCGCGCTCCGCCACCTCCAAACGCCACGGCTACCGTTTTATCGCTCATCACATTCTCTTTTCGCTTGCTCTGTTTCTTACGCCTGCATGACCTTGGCCATCGGCAGGAAGCATTTTTTCGTTGCATGGCAACCATGCCATTGCACCTGAGGGGCGCAGTAAATATATTTCTAATATTCAACTTTAACAGAATTCACAAAAGAGACCGTATCATGATCACATTGAATGTAAAGGAAATGGCCTGCGGTGGTTGCGTCAAATCCGTAACCGAAGCGGTCAAGAGCATTGATTCCGCTGCTGAAGTGGACGCAAGCCTTGAAACGGGCGAAGTGAAGGTGCAGTCCGGTGCCAACCCGGAAGCCATCCGCAGCGCCATCGAAGAAGCAGGCTTCCCGGCAGCTCTCGCCTGAGAGCAGTAAACGGATTTTGAAATTTGATCGGAAGCACGTTGCTTATTAAATGAAAAAGTCGGACATCTTGCACTGGTCCGACTTTTTCATTTGTGCATTCGTCAAAATTGGAATGAAGAAACCGAGACATTCGTGTTTACCGGCTCCAGTCACTCACTTTCCAATGGTATTTACACACCATATTTTCGCCTTTTTTGCAAAATGCGACAAAAAGAAGCTCTAATTTGCCTCCGAGGCCCAAATGAAAAGAATTTGTTTACCCTGTTTGCGCAACATAGCCATACAAGTTAATTCTACAGGGGTGCCCAATCATGTCATCAGGACCTGCGGATCTTAATTCTGTCCGCATTGCAGTCGTTAGTTCTGATCCCGCATTTCGCCGCATGATCAATGATCAACTGGCTCAGTTGCTTGAAGAAAAGCTCAAGCAGCCTTGCGACATTCAGATGTTTGACGACAAAGCCCCGACCAGCTTCCTTATGGAGCCGGCCTGCGCCCTCATTACGTTTGAAGGCGAAGAAGAGCTTCAGGTCCTGTCACGTCTGGCAAGCCGCCACCCGAACATGCTGCTTTTGGCGCTCAGCAACAATGGCTCGGTTTCCCGTGCGGTTGCTTCGATGCAGGCTGGCGCGCATGATTTCATTGCCCGCCCCATTTCCGCCGAGGTGCTTAGCAGCCGGATGAGCGAAATGATTGCTCAGCACCGCCCTGCCCCTCAGAGCGATATCCTTGTTTCTCAGCATAAAAGCGCTGTCAGCGGCCACAATGGCCCGACCGGTTTTACTGTTGCAGACCAATCGGCAGATTTCGAGATCATGCGTGACTTCGAGGGTTTCATCGGCAAATCTTCCGCCATGCAAGGGGTCTATGACCAGATCATGCGCATTGCCGGATCGAAAGCCCCGGTTTTCATCACGGGCGAATCTGGCACCGGCAAGGAAGTGTGCGCTCAGGCGCTGCATGCCCGCTCTTCGCGCAGCTCCGGCCCGTTCATTGCCATCAACTGTAGCGCCATTCCGGCCGACTTGATGGAATCGGAAGTCTTCGGCCATGTGCGCGGTGCGTTCACCAGCGCCAACGACGACCGCAAGGGAGCCGCAGAGATGGCCGACGGCGGCACTCTGTTCCTTGACGAAATCGGCGAAATGCCCCTCGATCTGCAAGCCAAGTTGCTCCGCCTCATTCAGACCGGCACACTGCGCCGGGTAGGCAGCAATCAGGAAATCTCGCTTAACATCCGCTTTATCGCCGCAACCAATCGCGACCCTCTAGAGGAAGTGCGCGCAGGCCGGTTCCGGGAAGATCTGTTCTACCGCATGCATGTGCTGCCGATCCATCTGCCGCCACTCAGAGACCGCACGGGGGATATTGTCCCTCTGGCGAAAAGCTTCCTCATCCAGTATGCGCGGGAAGAAGGCAAGGGGTTCCACATTTTCAGCACAGAAGCAGAGCATATGCTCTCGGCCTATCGCTGGCCGGGCAATGTGCGCCAATTGCAGAATACGATCCGACGCCTGACGGTGATGTATGATGGCGCGGTTGTTGAACCGGACCACCTGCCGGACCTGTTGCGCAGCGATGAAAGCTTCGAGCAGGATCTGGATCGCGCAATCAGTGATCTGCGCCAAATGGGCGTTGCGATGTCTGAGGCAATCCAGCCTTTTTGGCAGCAGGAAAAACAGATCATTGAAGGGGCGCTCAGTCATTTTGACGGCAACATTTCTCGCGCCGCAGCGGCGCTGGAGATCAGCCCCTCCACCATTTATCGGAAACGCATGAGCTGGGCTCACAAAGAAACAGCCTGATTCCTGTCAACGGTTTGCACTCAGACCCAACTGTACAAAAATGTTAACAATGCACAGTGGTTTGGTGCGCTATTTCGGTCTCATCCGGGCACCATCCCCGTCTTCTATGGCATAATCGGCGATAACATCTCGACAGAAGGCTCATACGCCAGTATGAGTCATTGCTGATGGCATAAAAAGAGATATACGTATGATTTTCTGTGTTCAAGGCCGGGCAAGCGAAGCCCCCAAACCACCGCAGACGCAACCGCAGCGCCGCAATTTCATTGTGGCGATCGATAGCGAACACGCCGGTTTTGCCAGAGAAACTGCAAAGCAGGTCCTCATCAAGGCGGGATATAATTTTATCACCGTTTCGCGTGTATTGCGCGCAACCGGAGATGTTCTTGACCCGGCAATCGCTGAAATCGTGGATCAGGCACGGCGCAACGGGGTGGGGATAGCCATCTATCGCTAACCGAGGATAGCAATCGCCTTTGGCTTTCGCCCTGCCAGCAATCATTCCGAAAAGAAGATCCACTCATGAATTATGCTCTTATCCGCTCTGCAACCGATAAAGACGGCTCAGGGATCGGCGCTCTGATCGCGGCCATTTTCGCCGATTATGACAACTGTCATTATATCGATGCGGAATTCCCCGAATTGGAGCATCCGGCCAGCTATTATGCGGCTATGGGTGGGCAAATCTGGGTAGCCGAACAGGATGGCGAAATCGTTGGTTCGCTGGCCGTTTCGGAGTCACTCACGCCCGGTTTGTTCGAACTGCACAAGGTTTATGTGGCCAAGAAGGCCCGTGGACAGGGGCTTGCGTGGTCCATGTTCAATCTGGCAACAGATCTGGTCGACAGTCGCGGGGGTAACGCCATTCGCCTGTGGAGCGACTCGCGATTTCATGAAGGCCACGCCTTCTATGAGAAGATCGGTTTTGAAAAAGTGCCGGTAGACCGTTTTCTGGGCGACTATTCCAACAGCTGGGAATATGGCTATCGCCTTCAAGCGCAGGACGCAGACTGATCGCATTTTTGCCGTTTCAAAGACCCATTGAGCGCTTTGAACAGAAAAGCCTGCTGCCCCAAAGGGGCAACAGGTCAGCACACCATCAGAAATATTTTTTTTAGTTTGGCTCTATTCTGTACTGGTGCTCGGCGCTGGTTGTGCAGTCGGAGCTTGCATGAAGCGCGGGCCATAGCCCATACCGCGACGTGGGCCGTCATTCTGGTCGAGCTTTCCGTCGTTGTTGCTGTCCATGAATGCAAACATCTGGTCGGCATGCGCCTTGAGTTCAGCAGGTGTGATCTTGCCGTCTGCGTTGGTATCCATGAACTGGAACCCGCGGGCCATACGGTTCTGGGTCATTTTGAGCCATTCGGCCTTGAACTCTTCCAGATTGATGGCGCTATCGCCGTCCTTGTCGTTTTCTGCTACCTTTTTGTCAAAGCCATCATTCACTTCAGCTTTGGTCAGGACGCCGTCTTTGTTGGCATCAAACTGCTGTAGCATCATGGCTCCGCCAAAGTGCGGACCTGGGCGGCCCATCATGCCAGCACCCATCATGCCGCCGCGCATATAACCGCCGCGTGGACCGGCATTGTAACCGCCACGCATTCCGCCGCCGCGACGACCCATCCAGTTTCCATCTTGCTGGTTGCTCCAACCATAGCCCCAACCGCCAGCAGATGCGCTATTCACAGCCATAGATGTTGCAGAAAGACCTGCAACCAATGCCACTGCAAGTGCGATTTTTGTTGCGTTTTTCATCTCTCGAATCCTCTATCAAATATCCGCCAATTCCTCATTGGCTCCAATACCAACTCCAAGCCCCGGACTATCCAAGAAGCCTGGGCTATTCTTTTGTTGCAACCGGACGAACTGGACATCAATCGCCTGGCTGATGAAATTAAGATGGGCTCAGAATAATGCATTTTTAGGGAGAAAATTGCGAGATTTGTCGCCTTATGTATCGGCCAATTGCCTTGATACAGACGGTTACATTTTTCTCGATTTTTCCACTTCACAAGACTGCAGAGTAACGGGAATAACAGAGAAAAACCCCAGCTTTTATTGTCCAACATAACGTAAAATCCCCGCAAGCCTGACTGGTAGCCGCGGGGATTTTGGTCAGAAATTTAAACCAATAAGCCAATCTTGGTATTTTTTAAGGCTTTTGGTTAGTCCAGCATGGCAACCGGTGGCAAATTGGGTGCTGGTACCGGGGCTGAAGCAGCGTCAGGCATGCCAGGCGCAGCCGGAGCTCCGGGAGCCGCAGTTGGTGCGACTTGAGGCGCCCCAGCTGGTGCAGGTGCCCCCTGTTCGCCCATACCCATCGGTCCGAACTGAGGCCCAAACTGGCCGCCGAACTGAGGACCAAAACCGCCGTGATGACCACCCATCATGCCGCCGCGCGGGCCACCTTGCGGGCCAAACTGGCCCATCTGGAACTGGCCACCACGTGGGCCACCCATCATGTCACCGCGTGGACCACCTTGAGGACCGAACTGGCCCATCTGGAACTGGCCACCGCGTGGACCACCCATCATGTCACCGCGTGGACCACCTTGAGGACCGAACTGGCCCATCTGGAACTGGCCGCCGCGTGGGCCACCCATCATGTCACCGCGCGGGCCACCTTGAGGACCGAACTGGCCCATCTGGAACTGGCCACCGCGTGGACCACCCATCATGCCACCGCGCGGGCCACCTTGCGGGCCGAAATCACCTCTTGGTGCTATTGCTTCGCGAGCCTGTCTGTCGGCATTGTCGAGCTTGCCATCATTGTTGGCATCAAGGAAGTTGAACTGAGCCGTTGCCGGATCGGAAAATTCTTCCAAAGTTACTTTGCCATCCCCATCGCGGTCGAAGCGCTGAAAGGCGCGCACCATGCGATCCTTGGTCATGGCCATCCACTCGGTCTTGAACTCTTCCAGAGAGACAGCACCGTCGCCGTCCTTGTCATTGTCGCTGACCTTCTTGTCAAGGGAAGCGGTCAACTCATCCTTTGTCAGAGTGCCGTCCTTGTCGGTATCGATTGCCTTTAGATCAAGCATGCCGCGATGACCGCCAAAAGGTTGAACCTGAGCAGGGCCCATCCCCCGTCCATCACCCCACCCTTTGGCAGAGGCCGTATTAACGCTGAGCGCCGTTGCGGATACGCCACCGATAAGAGCAACAGCAAGTGCAATTTGGGTCAAGTTTTTCATCTCAATTTCTTCCTCTTGTCTCAGGAGCCAATTCCTCATTGGCGGTTGAGCGCTGTTCCGTCTACAGTTCACTAAAAGCCCTGTAGTTTGAGCAGGGCCGGTTATCATCCCGGAGCAGTCCAGTTTCAGGAAATCCGCTCCGTTGATAAGTTGAAGATAGGCTCATTTTTTCCAACGTCCATTAAAATCAGATGCCCAAATGTCGCTCTATGTGTCGGTTTCGCGCTTTGATACAGACGGTTACAATTTCGTTCGTTAGTGCTTGAAAAAACTCGGATATTTTTCTAGACAGCAACAAATTTCATGATATCTGATAATTGATATAGGATAAGAAATGACGATATAGCCAAGAACGTGACCCTAACCCGAATGAGCGGGTGGGACTTGAAGCAAGGGACGACGGAGATTTCTGGCATGGAACAATCAGCACATATTCTTGTGGTCGATGATCATCGGGACATCCGCGAACTGTTGTCTAAATATCTTTCGAAAAACGGGTTCAGGGTGAGCGATGCCGATGGCGGGGTGAAGATGCGTCAGATCCTCAAGACCGCGGCCATCGACCTGATTGTGCTGGATGTCATGATGCCCGGCGAAGATGGCCTGACCTTGTGTCGCTATGTTCGCGAGAACGACAATATTCCAGTAATCCTGCTGACCGCTCTTGGCGAAGAAACAGATCGTATCATCGGGCTGGAAATCGGCGCGGACGACTATCTGACCAAGCCGTTCAATCCTCGCGAGTTGTTGGCGCGCATCAAATCCGTACTGCGTCGCAGCCAGTCCATGCCGCGCGAGGCACAAAAGACGGATGAGCCCGAAGTTCTGACCTTCGATGACTGGACCCTTTACGTCCACCAACGAGAATTGGTTAGCCCTGATGGCGTCACGGTTCCCCTCAGTGCGGCTGACTATCGGCTGCTTGTAACCTTTCTCAATCGCCCGACCCTGGTTCTGTCTCGCGACCAGCTTCTCGACCTGACTTCAGGGCGCACGGCACAGATATTCGATCGCTCCATTGATAACCAGGTCTCCCGCCTGCGAAAGAAGATCGAGCAGGATCCGAAAAATCCCAAGATGATCAAGACCGTTCGCGGTGGGGGCTATGTCTTCACAGCCAAGGTAACCGGTGAGGTGAATGACGCAGATCTGGATGATGACATCGAGGAGAACAATATTTGACCCAATCAACCGCGCCGGAAAACAACAACAATAAGACCAGTAGGATTCGACGCAAATCGAAGTTTCGCTTTTGGCCTCGCTCCCTTGCTGGTCAGTTGATTGCGGCTCTGCTGATTGCTCTTGTGGTCGCACAGGCTATCACGATCATGATGTTTGCCTTTGAACGCACAAACATCACACTGACCGCAACACGCGGCCAGATGCTGGACCGGACAGCTTCCGTGGTAAGGGTTCTTAACGAAACGGATGTGATTTTGCACCGCCGTTTTCTGCGCGCCGCTGAAGGCCCCAGTATTCGGTTTTACTTGGCCGACACGACGGACCTTAAACTACCGAAAGAAGGCAGTCTGGAAGCCGGGTTTGCCCATCGGCTGGAAAGACGAGCCGGGATTGCCGAGAATACGGTGCGGTTTAGCAAATTGCCTGACGATCCTTTTCTCATCGCGGCAAAAGAGCGCGAGAATGCCAAGATCATAGAAAACGAACATGATGTGGCCAGCGACAGAATGGCCAATGATCCGGACATGATGGCCGAACAGGACATGATGAACGGACAAGACATGATGAATGGTCAGGGCATGATGGACAGCCGTGGCCGAGGGCTTGGTCGTCGCAGAAACTGGAGCGATGGAGCCCCGCCATGGAGACATTTCAACGACCGTGAAGCGCTTCTCAGTCAGGACATGAAGATTGCCGTGCCCTTGAATAGTGGCCAATGGCTCATCGCCAAATCGGAAATTCCGGCTCCGCCAGCAAAATGGGGGCGGCCATTTCTGATTTCCCTACTGGTATCGGCTCTGCTGGTTGTGGCTGTCGTCGTGCTGATTGTCCGCAAACTCACCGCCCCCTTGCGGGAGCTGGAAAGCGCTTCGCGGAAATTGGGACGGGGGGAAGCAATTGCACCCCTCAAAGAAGAAGGCCCCACGGAAATCAGCAGCACCATCAGTGCCTTCAATGCCATGCAGGAGCGTCTTTTGCGCTTTGTGCAAGACCGTACTCGCATGTTGGCCGCGGTCAGTCATGATCTGCGCACGCCAATCACCACTCTGCGCCTTCGGACCGAGTTCATAGACGATGACGAAATGCGGGAGAAATTGCAGGAAACGCTTGAAGAAATGCAGGCCATGACGGACGCTGTGCTTGCCTTTGCTCGCGAAGATGCCAGCAAGGAAGAAACCCGAGACGTCAATCTGGCGGCCCTGCTCTCTTCAATGGCCGAAGACTATCAGGAGCTTGGCAAGGATGTCAGCTTTGATGGTCCGGACAATTTAACCTTCTCCTGTCGTCAGGTGAGCCTCAAGCGAGCCCTGAGAAACCTTACCGAGAATGCCCTGCGCTATGCTGGCAACGCCTCTATTTCCCTGCATGCCACGCCCCGTCAGATCGAGATCAAGATCTGCGATACTGGCCCCGGCATCCCGGATGAAAAGCTTGAGGAAGTGTTTGCTCCCTTCTTTCGCGTTGAAGGATCACGCAACCTAGAAACGGGAGGCGTTGGACTGGGACTCTCCATTACGCGCACGATCATTCGCGGACACGGCGGTGACGTTAAGCTCAAAAACCGCAAGGAAGGTGGCTTGGAAGCAGCCATCATTCTGCCGCGCAAATAGAGAGCAAGAAGCAGTATTGTCTCGCTATTGGTGCGCTGTCGCGCGCCCGTTTCTTCCGCAAGGCCATTTCATCTCATTCTTTCGTATTAGTTAAAAGGAAAAAGCCTCCTGTTTGTTTGGTCCCGTCATCTTCTTGTCACTATATTAACGTCATAACGTTCGACGAACCAAACGACTTAGACAAATTTCCGGCTCCCGTTTTGTTTCGCGTCGCTATTTCAAGGCGCCAGACGAAAGGGTCGACCCGCCGGAGCAAGAACAGGAATAATTATGAAACTCTCTTTTTCTTTGGCCAAACTGCATCAACTTTCTGAAATTCGCACGATTTTCCTCAAGTCCATGGCCCATATCGGCGACCGCATGGGCGTTGGCCAACCCGCGACAGCCTTTTCCAACATGCGCGACTACTATGAATGCGGGAACCTCTATGTTCTCGAAGAGGATGGCATCGTTCTGGCTGCGGCTGCACTTCATGAAACCGACAACTGCCTTCATGTGGACTATCTGGCCGTTCGCCAAGATCAGCAGCATAAAGGATTGGGCAAGCGGATGCTTACTGAATTGGAAATGCTCACGGAGTCTCGTGAACTGAACCAATTGCAGCTGCATACCCCTGAAGTAATGGACGAACTGATCGCCTTCTACACCAAGCAAGGCTTTTCAGAGACCGCAAGAATTCTGCCGTCCCATGGGCGCGATCCGCTTCTCAGAGTTCATTTCAGCAAACCGGTAACAATGAACGACCTGGGCATGGATCCCGAGTTTGATCACGACCGTCAAATGGCCTGATATCTTTGCCGAGGTCAACCTCGGCAAAACCTCCCCACCCAAAGAAAATCCAGACCGCCTATTGTCGTTCCGTCCATCATTTTAAAGATGAACGGAATATGCACATATACGATTGTGCCGATTGACTTTGGCGAGCCCAAATAATTATGCATAGAAGCTGTGAGCTATTCTTTCTTGAATTGACGCTTATTAGACAATAGTCAAATAGCTCCCCCAAAGGACCTTATTGGGTCCGCACTCCTTTACAGACAGCTTGATGCTATGCGCCAGCCAAAGATACTTACGACGATCAAAACCTATAACCGTGACCAGTTTTTTGCCGACTGCATAGCCGGTATAACAGTGGCCATGGTTGCGATGCCCCTTAGCTTGGCCATTGCCATTGCTTCAGGCGCAGACCCTGCCAAGGGGTTGGTAACGGCGATCATCGGCGGCTTCTTCATATCGCTTCTGGGCGGTAGCCGGGTGCAGATTGGTGGCCCGACCGGCGCATTTATCGTTGTCGTGTTCAACGTCATTGCGACCCACGGGTATGACGGCTTGGTCATGGCAACTTTCATGGCTGGCCTCATATTGGTGGCGGCGGGATATTTCCGCATTGGTCGCTTGATTGCATACATTCCAGAGGCGGTGGTGAATGGCTTTACCATCGGTATCGGACTGATTATCGCCTCGAGCCAGCTTAAGGATTTCATGGGGCTACAGCTTGCTTCAGTTCCTGCGGATTTCCTTGAGAAAATTCCTGCTCTTTGGGGCGCTAGAGACAGCTTCAACCTTGCTGCGTTTGGTGTCGCGATGGTTACGCTGGGCCTTATCGTAGCCTTGCGCTGGGCGTTCCCGCGATTTCCCGGTCTGATCGTTGCCGTGGCGCTTGGCTCTCTGCTAATCGTTGGCTTCAATTTGCCGGTGGATACACTTTACTCCCGTTTTGGTGCATTGCCTCAAAGCCTGCCGGTCCCGGCCTTGCCGGATTTCAGCTGGGCACGCATTGTCGAGCTGTTTCCCTCGGCTTTGATTATCGCATTCCTGGCTGGCGTTGAATCCCTTCTCTCAGCCATGGTGGCAGATCGCATGATCGACGGGCACCATCGCCCCAATGCGGAATTGACCGCGCAGGGCTTTGCCAACATAGCCTCTTCGCTCTTTTGCGGTATGCCCGCCACGGGCGCTATCGCCCGCACGGCAACCAACATCAAGGCTGGCGGTCAGACCCCGGTTGCTGGCATTGTACATGCTTTTGTCGTCTTGCTGGTGATGCTGGTTGCGGCTCCTCTGGCTGGCCATCTGGCTATGCCTGCTCTTGCTGCGCTCCTGTTGATGACAGCCTGGAACATGAGCGAGCCACACAAATGGAAAAGCTATGCCGCAGGTCGTCCTAGCGATGTGTTTTTGCTGATTCTGACCTTTGTGCTCACAGTGATGGTTGATCTGACGGTTGCGATCGGGATCGGCGTCTTTCTTGGCCTGATGCTGCGCTTGTGGGAGCGCCGCACCGCGACAAGCGACTGGACCACTCCGGAACGCTCCTGGACCGTATCAGAAGAAGAGGCGCAAGCCATGGCTCAGGGAGTCGGCGAGATCGTGCAAGAAGTGGAAGGCATGGTGCAGGGTGCGAATTCTTCTCCAACAGCAACCAAGACGGCAGATCCCGCTTCGGTCTAGCCTTGGGCGAGCAAGCATTGTGCTAATGCTTGAATATCAGGATCATAAAGTCTGGCTGTAGACGCCTTTTAGCGAAGGCGAAGACATCCGACGGCATTGACAAATTCTGAGCTGTTTGAGACAAAATACTATCTGTTTTCTCGAACCCAGCTCGCGATCATGCCATTTTCCCGCCTTCCCCGACTTATCCTCACCGGCCCGGAAAGCACGGGCAAATCAGTATTGGCCCAATCTCTGGCCGAGCATCTCGATGGCGTTCTGGTACAGGAATATCTTCGAGACTATTTCGAACTTCAAGGTAGCCTGTCGCTGGAAGATACCATCCCCATTGCGCAAGGGCAGTGGGTCAATGAAGAGCGCGGTGCGGAAGCTGCCAGAACGCAGAACAAAATCCTCGTTTGTGATACGGACCTTGTCTCCTCACTGGTCTATAGCGCCCACTATTACGAGGACGAGATGAACAGTCCGAACTGGGCTCTCTGGGAACAATGGGCAGAGCGACATAAACGCAGGCTCAAAAACACGCCCTTCCAGCCTCGCCTCTATGTCCTGTGCGATGTCGATTGGCCCTGGGTTGAGGACGGGCAAAGAGATGCGCCTGATAGGAGGCAGCAATTTCGCGAGTTATTCATCGCTGAGCTGAAGGCGCTCGAATGTGACTTTCTCATGGTTTCCGGTAGTCTGGACGAACGATTGAGCGCGGTTCTCGCCCATTTGGTCCGATACCATTTGCGTTATGAATAGTGGCCAGCCTTTGAAGCGCAATGCGCGCTAAGCAGCTCTCTGATTGCCTCTCATTTCCATTCTGCGCGCCTTGAGATCCGCCTCAACCGCATCAAGGAAAGACCGAACAGAGCTTTCCATATTGGAAATTACATCTTCCAGCTGGGAAGACACGGCCTTGAAGGCCGCCGCTTCATTGCTCGACTGAGTAATGGTTTCTGCGACATCGGCAACCCGTTCGCTCGCACCGAGGCTTTCATTGAGCGCAAGAGAGATGTCACCTTCCATTTGCGTGGTCGCCTCTCTTTGCACATCGACCGCCTCGGAGATGGCACCCGTCACTTCATTAACTCCGGCGATTACATCAGCAATGGCATGAATGAGGCTGCCGGTTTCAGAGGCGGCTTGCTGAACATCGGTGATCTGGGCTGAAATGGTTTCGGTTGCCTTGGCCGTTTGGGAAGACAATTCCTTGACCTCTTCAGCGACAACAGCAAAGCCCTTGCCTGCTTCCCCTGCCCTTGCAGCTTCGATCGTTGCATTGAGCGCAAGCAGATTGGTTTGAGCTGCGATCTTGCCAATCATCTCGACGATATCTCCGATCTGGGCTGTTGCCTTGTTCAGCTTCTCCATTGTGCCATTGGCAGAGCTTGATACGGTTTCAGCTTCATTGACAACCTGTTGGGCCTTGCTTGTTTGCACCATGATATCCTGTGCAGCGCGATGAAGATCCTGCGCCTTATCGCTTACTGCCTTTGCATGGCCCACGCTGGACGCGGTTGAAGACCGCGCAACATCTGAGGACCCCTGTGCACTATGGGCAATGTCATTGAGTGTCTTGGTCCGCTCCATGACCTCGCGCGCCTGAGAGGAAACACGCTGCATGACAAGGTCCGTTTCCTTGCGGAAGCTCTGTAGCATCTGCTCCAGGGCCACCTGCCGATCCAGCTCCTTCTGATGATCCAATTTGGCATTATCTTCAAGACGTGCGCTCTGAATGACGGATTCAAGAAAGTTTCGAGCCGCTTCTGACAGGCGCCCCAAGGCATCACGCGACCGAATTTGCGGCAACTCGACGGATAGATCATTCAGACGGATTCTATCCATGACATTTGCGATACGACCCAGCGGGCCGGTAATGGACCGAGCCAGCAGCAAGGAGAACAGGACCGTCAGACCGGCGATCCCTATCGTAATGCCGTAAAAGGTCCTTTCGGCGGCTTCTTTTTGCCGGATTGCTTCAACCATTTCGGCAGCTCCGTCATCTATCACTTCACGCGACAGGCTTTCTACACTGGCAACAAGACTGCCGATATTCTGGCGGAAATTGAGCACATCGGCATCGAGAGCCTTTTTGCCAGCCACCCAATTTGCGAAGTCGCCCCGGTAGACTTTCAGAAAGCCCTTCATCTCCATCCGGCCAACGATCTTGAAACCGGCTGGCTTCATGGATTTGACAAGCTCATCGTAAGAGGCATCAAACTTGTCGATGATCTGGGAATCACCGAAAAGCATATAGTCCTTTTCATGATGGCGCAGCTGAAGCATTTTGGCTTCGACAACGCCCGCCGCTGCACCCAGATTGTATTTTTTGGTAAAGAAAGCCAGCTTGTCCGCAGCACGCTGAACCGCAGCATTCAAGTTACCTCGCAGGCCGTCCTCTTCGCCCAACCCGACGTCTTGCCGGCGCTTTTTAATGGCGTCGAACATGCTTGCCGCCTCGCTCAGCTTAGCAAGGCTTGAGAGGTAGCTTTCGCTGAACTTGCCCAACACCTTGTCATCGACTGTTCGAGCCAATGCTCCCGCGAACAGCTGCTCGGAGGCGTCGGCCTTGGCGATATCTCTTTCAAGCAGAAATTCCTCGGACAGTTTGGCAGCCTTGAGGCTAACGGTCTGGAGCTCCTGAAACAGCCGCACTCTCTGCTGAGTTGTCTGTTCCAACTGACGCGCCTGTTCCAACGTCTCTGTCGTCTGAATATTCACCAACAGCATGCCCCCAAACCCCAGAAGCATAAGACCCACCAACGCGGAAATTCGTTGGCGGATGGTAAAAAATGAAAACAACTTACTTATCATCAGACCCACTACCCAAAGAGAAAAACAGACAGATCCAGCCAAAACCAGCCTTAAGAAAAAGCCACCACTCACCCCCAATTATGTGTATTCAAATTAAAAGAATCCTAATTCAGAAATATAATAACGGTAATAAATCAAAATAATCTATTTGTTTATTATTCTATAATATTCAAAAATTTAATTTTACTTTCAAATATGGGTTTCAATTGAAATTGGCAAAATACATTCCAGATAATACAAATTTAAATTTCTGAATACTGTCATGCAATATTTTCTCCAATTGCCCCTTGAAACGGTCATAAGACTTTCACAAATTCAGTTCACGAAACCGTTTTGATAAGTGCGCTCAGAGCGTTTGCGATCCGCTTGCCTCTCGGCAAAAGCAGGAGGCCATCTTCTGAACCGCCAGTTTGAAAGAATGATTGGACCAAAGGGTCAAAAATTTTTTTGAGCGTTTTATTGACTTCTTAACCCGCTACCCCTAAATCAATGTCGCTGTTAGCACTCACCGCAAGAGAGTGCTAATGCACTTGTTAATCGAGGAGCAGGCTGCTCGGATGCCGCTAGAAATTTAGGGGCATGGTATGCCCATAAATGGGTCCGGGAGACTGCATAACAGCTTAGGGAAAGTTCAGACAATGAAGTTCCGTCCTCTGAATGACCGCGTCGTAGTTCGTCGCGTTGAATCCGAAGAGAAAACCGCTGGTGGTATCATCATTCCAGATACCGCTAAAGAAAAGCCATCTGAAGGCGAAGTAGTTGCAGTTGGCGCAGGCGCTTACAACAGCAACGGCACGCTCGTTCCTTGCGAATGCAAAGCAGGCGACCGCGTTCTGTTTGGCAAATGGTCCGGCACCGAAGTCAAAATCGACGGTGAAGACCTGCTGATCATGAAAGAGTCCGACATTCTGGGCATCATGGGCTAATCGCCTTAGTCGAACCGCCTCTTATTACAAGTTTTACAGATTTCAGGAAAAGCTAAAATGGCTGCAAAAGAAGTCAAGTTCGGTGCTGATGCACGCGAAAAAATGCTGCGTGGCGTAGATATTCTCGCAAACGCTGTGAAAACCACCCTCGGCCCTAAAGGTCGTAACGTTGTTATCGAAAAATCCTTCGGCGCTCCTCGCATCACCAAAGACGGTGTTTCCGTTGCCAAGGAAATCGAACTGGAAGACAAGTTCGAGAATATGGGCGCACAGATGGTGCGTGAAGTTGCTTCCAAAACCAACGACATCGCTGGTGACGGTACAACAACAGCTACCGTTCTGGCTCAGGCTATCGTTCGCGAAGGCGCAAAATCCGTTGCTGCCGGCATGAACCCAATGGACCTGAAGCGCGGTATTGATCTGGCTGTTGCTGAAGCTCACAAGGCTCTCGAAGCTGCTTCCAAAACCATCAACTCTTCTGAAGAAGTTGCTCAGGTTGGCACCATCTCTGCAAACGGCGAAGCTGAAATCGGCAAGATGATTGCTGAAGCCATGCAGAAAGTTGGCAACGAAGGCGTGATCACCGTTGAGGAAGCCAAGTCTCTGGAAACCGAACTGGAAGTCGTTGAAGGCATGCAGTTCGACCGTGGTTACCTGTCTCCATATTTCGTAACCAACACCGAGAAAATGGTTGCTGATCTGGAAGATCCATTCATCCTGCTGCACGAGAAAAAACTCTCCAACCTGCAGCCGATGCTTCCAATTCTCGAAGCTGTTGTTCAGTCTTCCCGTCCGCTGCTCATCATCGCAGAAGACATCGAAGGCGAAGCTCTTGCTACCCTCGTGGTCAACAAACTGCGCGGCGGCCTGAAAATTGCTGCTGTCAAGGCTCCTGGCTTCGGCGACCGTCGTAAGGCTATGCTCGAAGACATCGCTATCCTGACCGGTGGTACTGTTATTTCTGAAGACGTTGGCATCAAGCTCGAAAGCGTTACCCTCGACATGCTGGGCACCGCCAAGAAAGTCAACATCACCAAAGAAAACACCACCATCGTTGATGGCGCTGGCGCTAAAGAAGGCATCGAAGCTCGCGTTGCTCAGATCAAAGCTCAGATCGAAGAAACTTCTTCTGACTATGACCGTGAAAAACTGCAGGAGCGTCTTGCTAAACTGGCTGGCGGTGTTGCTGTTATCCGCGTTGGCGGTGCAACCGAAGTTGAAGTGAAAGAACGTAAAGACCGCGTTGACGACGCCCTGAACGCAACCCGCGCTGCTGTTGAAGCCGGTATCGTTCCTGGTGGTGGCACCGCTCTTCTGCGCGCTTCCCTCAAAGTTGAGAAGCTTGCTTCTGAAAACCTTGACATCGAAGCTGGCATCAAGATCGTTCTGCGCGCTCTGCAGGCTCCTATCCGTCAGATCGCTGAAAACGCAGGCGTTGAAGGCTCCATCGTTGTCAACAAGGTTCTTGAAGGCGACGACACCCTCGGCTTTGACGCTCAGACCGAAAAATATGTCAACATGATTGAAGCTGGCATCATCGACCCGACCAAAGTTGTTCGTACTGCTCTGCAGGACGCAGCTTCCATCGCTGGCCTGATGATCACCACCGAAGCAATGGTTGCTGATGCTCCATCCAAGGATGGCGGCCCTGCAATGCCTGATATGGGCGGCATGGGCGGCATGGGTGGCATGGGCGGCATGATGTAATATCAGCCGTCTTAGCTAACCTAGCTGAAGATTGGGCAGTCCCTCGTGGGCTGCCCTTTTTTATTGCCCATGCTTTTTGAGGCTGTGCGCCTCCGCGCAACTTCTTTGCTTAGTGCGCCTCCGCGCAACTTCTTTGCTTAGTGCGCCTCCGCGCACGGGTGGCAGCATGATGTAATATCAGCCGCCTTGGCTAACCTAGCTGAAAATTGGGCAGTCCCTCGTGGGCTTCCCTTTTTTTATTGCTTGCCGGGGTCCAATTCTGCTCAGAAATATTTATGACAATAGATGAGCTGGTGGCCATGTATATTGCTAATCTTTCTCCGCGCATTTCCAGACAATTCGATCTGCATTTTTACGATGACAACGCCATCAAAACTGTTGCCACAGCCCCAATTGTGCAGAAATGCGGATGTAGGACATACGGATAGTCAATGCATCTTACTCAAACGAAGGAAAAGTTATGCGCCTACTTTCTTCCGCCATAATACTTACTCTGCTGATGGCGCCCGCCATCGCGATTGCTGCACCGAAAGCACCTGATTGCACACAGCAATCTGGAAAACTTGACCCAGCATGTGCACAGGCAAAACCAGTCAAGGCTAAACAGCCAGCAAAACCCAATAATGCCAGCCAACCGGTCAAAGCAAACAAGGCGGGTCTTTCTACACCTGCAAGAACGCCTAAATCGGCAGTGAATGCAAAGCCACACAAGGCCAACAGTCCAGCCACAGCAAAGAAGGTTGCCCCGAAAAAGCAAGGCAAGAAGAAAAAACTCCTGCCACTGGAGCCAAAGCAATAAGTCTCGGTTCAGTCTAAAAATGGGTCGGTTGATCTAAGCAGATCAGCCCCCTCTTCGACTATTGATAGCAATCAATCATCTGTTCGCTAATTTGAAAATTTGCTATCCTGATGGCCCTTGAGTCCTACAAAGGGTCCTGCCATGCCTCTCTCATTTCTTTCATCAGCAAGCTGGTACAATGAGCCATCTCGCTGGACCTACAACAGCAACAGCCTTTCCTTTGTCGCCGCGCCAAAGTCCGATTTTTGGCGAGAAACAACGGACGGCGCACATCCCGACAGTGGGCATTTCTTCGCAGTTCCCTGCAAGGGTGATTTCGCGGCAATTGTCGAGTTTTCCGGAAATTATGAAGTCCTATACGATCAGGTCGGCCTCATGTTGCGGGTGGACAAGACGCATTGGGTAAAGTGTGGTGTTGAATATTTCGATCGCACCGCCAATTTCACCACCGTTGTAACTCAGGGCGTTTCGGACTGGTCTGCCGTGCAATGCCCCACCCTTTCGGGGCCTCAGTCGGTGAGGCTCGTGCGCAAGGGCAATATCATCTACACCCATTACAAGGATAGACATGGCTATTGGCGGATGATGCGACTGGCCAATTTCAAGTCTCCCGATGAAGTCCTTATCGGACCGATGGCCTGTTCGCCGCTAAGAGATATCTCCGAGCTTAAAGGCTTCCGGTGCAACTTCAGCTATTTTGCCATTTCAGAAGCGCCCGAAGATCCACCCCACGCAAAATAATGCCGCAGGCCCCCCAGTTTCATGCACTCGCGATAAACATTGCCGGGCAACATTTACAGAAAATGGCCAGTCATAGACTGGCCCTTTGCTTCTGGAGCACCAAGTTCCGGCGACTTCAGGCAATGATTGCAGGCCCGTGTCAAACAGATAGGAAAGCCCGTCTCTTCCGGTAAAGCTTTCCGTTCTTGCCTTTGCCATACATGCGTTCCGCAAGAGAAAATGAACAGAGTTGAAACTCCATTGCTC
Organism: uncultured Cohaesibacter sp.; assembly: GCF_963664735.1. NCBI lineage: Bacteria > Pseudomonadati > Pseudomonadota > Alphaproteobacteria > Hyphomicrobiales > Cohaesibacteraceae > Cohaesibacter > uncultured Cohaesibacter sp. The sequence continues at coordinate 2,084,061 of NZ_OY761553.1, forward strand.
TTGTTGATACGAAAACATCCATCAATCTGAGACGGTCGAGAGAAAGCATTAACCACACGAGTGACATTTCAATTTCTCGTTTGCATTCAATTGCTTAAAGGGTTATAAAATTCTTTGTCATTTCCTTAAAGTTGTTTTCTTTTTGCCGCGGCAGCCGTTAGCAAGGCCATGATCATGCTTCACACTTCTTTTGAGCCAGTCCCACTTCCTGCAACTGAAGCCAAAGCTGAAGTAGTATGTCTGGATCGGCATAAAGTTGCACAAAACAGTATTACTGGTGAATGGCCCAACCGACAGATGTGCCCTGTTCATGTGCCTGAGCTCCATAGTTTCCGGCTTGCCAATCCTTCAGGGCAAGCTCTGGTTTATGCTGGCGGCGGATACACAAAGCTCATGTATGACAAAGAGGGTGTTGAAGTTGCGCTGTGGTTGAACAGTCTCGGCCTTGATGCACACATTCTTGTTCATCGTTTGCCCGGAGCGGATAGTGGCACCGGCGGCGTCTATAACAAATCTGTTGCGCTAAATGACGGAAAAGCCGCTTTGGCCCATTTGGAAGCGACAAGCGCCAAACTACCTCTATTCCATGTAGGGCTCTCGTCAGGCGGTCACATGGCGGGTGTCATGGCTTGCCAGCCTAGCAGTCTTGATGTGCGGGGCGCGTTGATTGCTTATGCGCCGATTAATGCCAACCATCGGCAACATAAATATCCGCAAGACAAACCGGATTATCCTCCGGTGCAAAAACAGGACTTTTATGATGACTGGGCCATCGGACTGGAAGATCAACCGCATGGCTTGCCCCATTGCCCAATCTTCATGGCTTACGCATTGCAGGATAGATCCGTCCCGGTTCAACATGCCCTAAACTTGTTACAGGCAGCCAGTCGCAACAATATGACCGTCGATGCTCACATCTTTGGAACGGCTCCACACGGTTTTGCTCTGCGTAATCTCGACGGCACCCACGCGACATGGCCAGCTCTGGCGAAAGACTGGATCGCGCGATTGCTCTAGATAGCCGTCCTGCACATTATTCGTTGTAGATTTAGCTCCCCACTCTCCAGTCTTTATTTTGAAGAGCCACACTTGCTGTTGCTTTGAAAATGAAGCTGATTACCTAATTTTATTAGTTATTTTCCCTCAATTTCGGGGAATTACTAACAGCAAGTCTGTTGTATTTTTCAACCAAATACACGGCCTGCAATAATTATATTTATCTAATTTATCTAATTTATTTTTTTAATTTAATCACCAACAAAAGGCTGAATTCCGCGATATTGCAACCAAAACCATGGATTGAATGAGGATATATGACCGCACTTCAGAGAAAAGGTAAGTATTTACCCTAATTAATTGCTTTACAATTTATAAACTTAATCCTCGAATATTCGATTATAGTTTCATTAAAACGGAACTATGTAAGTAATTTCACCAATTTTGTTTTAGACTCAATCAAAACAATTAAATGTGCCTTTACCAAAGAGTTTGCATAATGGTGTTAAACGTCTAGGTCTTTTTGCAAGGATAGCATCATGATCTCACTTACCAGCAAGAACGAAAATAAAGCAAAAATTGAGGCCATTGGTCGCTCTTGGATGATTGCCGAGTTTTCTACCGACGGAACTATTCTTGATTGCAACGCCAATTTCGAGAAAGCTTTCGGATATAATCTCAAAGATATTAAAGGCAAGAACCATTCAATTCTGGTTCCCAAAGTGTCTGCAAATTCCTCTGAAGAAAGTGCTCTCTGGTCCAATCTTCGCCAAGGTAAGGACGAAACGGGCGAATTTGCTCGCGCCTCAAAAGATGGCCGTGAATTATGGATCCTGGCCAATTACTGTGCGGTGAATGGCGGCTCGGGCAAACCAAGCAAAATTCTGCTGCTCGCAAGCGACATCACTGAACAGAAAAATCGCATTAACAAAATGGCTGGCCACACTGAGGCGATCGACAAATCTCAGGCTGTTATCGAATTTGATCTTCAGGGCAACATCATTACAGCGAACAAGAACTTCTGTCAGACAATCGGCTACCGTCTTGAAGAAATTCAGGGCAAGCATCACAGCCTCTTCGTGGAGAACGACTACGCTAAGTCCGGTGAATATACAGCCTTCTGGGATAAGTTGCGAAGCGGTCAGTTCCACTCAGGCGAGTTTAAACGCGTTGCCAAGGACGGACATGACGTCTGGATTCAAGCGACTTACAATCCGGTCTTTGATCGTAAAGGGCAGCCGGTGAGCGTCGTGAAATTTGCGACAGATATAACGGAAACCGTCGAAGAACGTCTACGCCGCAGGGCCATCCAAAAGCAGATTGACGGAGAGCTTAACGACATTGCTGAAACTGTTTCCAACACCAATGAGCAAGCGGCCAGTGCTGCCAGTGCAGCTATACAAGCCTCTTCCAGCGTGCAGACCGTGGCAGCGGCCGCAGAGGAACTGGTAGCATCCATCGAAGAAATCAGCCGGCAGGTCTCACAGGCAACGCGCGTTTCCAGTCAAGCAGTTAATGAGGCCAACCAATCAGCGACGATTATGAGCGGCCTTTCTGACGACGCTCAAAGCATCGGTGACGTGATCGAACTGATTGACAACATTGCCGCCCAAACCAACCTGCTGGCGCTCAACGCCACCATTGAGGCCGCGCGTGCTGGTGAAGCAGGCAAGGGTTTTGCGGTTGTTGCATCCGAGGTCAAGGAACTGGCTTCCCAGACCACCAAGGCAACAGAGAATATCAGTGCCCGGATCAACTCGGTGCAAACATCCACGGCCGGAGCGGTCAATGCCATCAACGAAATCAAGGATGTTATCCAACAGGTCAGCGATATCGCAACCAGCATCGCAGCATCTATCGAAGAGCAATCGGCAGTAACCCGCGATATTTCCGGCAATATGCAGACAGCATCGATCGGGGTGGCGACCATTACCGACAATGTTGGAGCTATCTCGCAAGCGACATCTCACATGGACAGTTCCACACGCAACGTTCGCGAGGCTTCTCGCAAGCTGGCATAAGGGCGGGAGCGCCCTTAGCCTGCGACCAATCGGTTACTGGAGCAAGCTGGCAAAATAGTCCATTTTAGTGTATTGTCAGAACTGCCTAGTGTCCATCTTCCAAGTGACACACCGCACGGCTACTTTCAGAACCAAGGCGATGTTCAACTTCGAGCGCTCCCATCAGACCTGCAAGCGTCATGGGGGCGCTCCTGCTATATGCGACCGGTGGGCTCTGCCATGGCTCGCCTTAATCAGCGAGCTCCGCTCCAGGCACCAGCCTCCGTTTCCACTCTCTCAGTAATGCGGCGGCTTCTCATTGCCCGGAGGAGCGACCATATTTTCTTCCAGCTCAACCAGACTGTCTTGAAGCAATTTCACCTGCTTGGTGAGTCTGTCGATAATGTCCCATTGGCGGGATACCATTTGCGAGAGATCATCGATTGTGTTGGCCTGATGCGTGATCTGAATTTCCAGATCGATGACACGGCTCTCGAGCTCTTGGGTCAAAGTGGACCTCCCTTCTATTCATTCTCGAACGGCCATCAATGGCCTTGCGCACAATAGCGCACTTTTAAAACATTCATGCAAGATGAAACGGTATAAACATGACTTTGATCTCGATAATTGACGCAGCTCAAAGAAAATCCGAGACTGCTCTTTAAGGAATGCAGGATAACCAGAACGAGGTATCACATGAGATTGGCTAAAGGGACCGATTTCGCTTATCGGATTTTAATGCTGGTCGCCATGAATGACGAGCGCAGTCTAACCGTGGAAACTGTGGCCTCGGCCCTGCGCCTTTCGCGCACCCATTGCATGAAGCTCATCGCAAAACTGTCCAACAGTGGCTTCCTGAAGACAACTCGGGGGCGCGGTGGCGGTCTTGTGCTTGGCAAGGCTCCTGAAGAGATTCGCATGGGCGATGTCGCCAAGGCCATGGAAGCTGATTTCGGTGTTGTGGAATGCTTGTGCCCGCGTTGTGATGATCAACCGCAACCTGATTGTCCGATGTTCGGCGGCTGCGAAATGTCGCGTGTCATTTCCCGCTCCATAAAACAGTTCGTTGCAAATCTGAACGAACATACGCTGGCAGAAATCGTCGAGAAGTCCAAGAATTCGCAAAATCTGGTTCTCTCTCCGGACGGCATCCCGCTTGGGTGCATGCCAGAGGAATAGAATTTTCCACTTTTCCTTGCAGAAAAGCTCCGTTTGCACAATCACGCCTTTTTGTGCAAACTTGCACACTATAAGATTGAGTTGTTTCATATCACTCAAACATTGCGGTGTGGCAGGAGCGTTTCTATATGTGCCAGATAAAAACCAAGGACCGGGGAAAACAATTTGGTTTTCTCGTGCGCAAGGCAATTGCAGAAAGCAATCGCTATGACATTGCCTCTGTAGCCAAAGGCATCGATATGAGCTATCAGGCTTTTTATCAGCGCCTGCAGGGCAATACTCCCTTCTCGGCCGATGAGATCCGGCGTCTGATCGCCTTCTTCCCAGCCCCCGCGTTGGTCGGGTATCTGCTAAAGGGAACGGCATTTGTCGCAGCAGAGCGGATCGACAACAAAGAAGCCTGCGGCGAAGACCATATTTTTCAAGCAGCGCATCGCATTGTCTTTGAAGCCTCTGACGTCTTGGAAGTCATCGATCAGGCACTCAAGGATAAAAAGATTGACCATCGCGAAGTCATCACGATCATGGAAGCAATCGATGATGCCGAGCGAAGTCTGCTTTCTCTCAGAGAGTTCGTCGCTAGCCTGAAATGACACTTCGCCCGAACTTTCCTACCGCAGCATAAAAATCCACCACCGGTTTTAAGCGACAACAACCATACAACTCGGACACTATACCCCCAACGCATTTAAATGGACCTCCCATCTAATTTCATGTTGAGGGTGAATATTGTGACCAAAATTTCTGTTCGAGACTTCGACGCACCAAATCAGTATCCGACATTTCTTTCAGCTCCCGCAATTGCGCCAACCGGCGGCGAATTGCAGCAGTTGATCAAGGCTCCGGACAGTCAGGGCACTCTGGATACGTTCCTGCAAAGCCTTACCGTGCGTGATATCATCTTTGAGTGTGAGGGCGACGGCCCTCTTGCACAGCATCCCGGTTTTCCCGGAGCCGTACGGCAAGCTATTGGCTCACAATTGATGAAGACAGCCTCGCGGGAAGCTCTCGCCGGCCTGCCCTGCCCCTGGAGCCCAGCCTGTGGTTTCCAGATTTTCGTTAACAGCTTTCAATCATCAAATCAGGAAGGCCAATCACAGCTCACGTCTCCATGGTCTTTAAGATGCGAAACGGCAGACGCGACCAGCGTGCGTATCACGTTGCGGCTTTTCGGGCTTGGCCTGTTGTGGGGCAGTGAGCTTGCCGACGCATGCCACCGCGCCGTTGAGAGCGGGATCTATATTGGCGGAATGGGCCCTGTGTGCGACAGCGTCATCATTCGCTCTGTCGAGAATGTCTGGACCGGACTGGAGTGCGAAGACGCAGAGACAAACCGCGCCATGGTTTCCTTCGTCACGCCGTTTCATTGCGACGACCAGCAAAGCGACTTGTCCGTTGGCGAGCTGTTCATGCGGGGACTATTGAGGAGAGCCAGCGACATCGCCATTTGGCATGGTGTGCGCGTCGATCACTGCCTGGACGAGCTGAAGTCCTTAATTGAAGCTTGCGAAATCAATGAAGCAGGCCTTAACGAACTCAAATGGAACAGGGCCGTGAGCCAAAAGCGCAGCGCTTCCATTGCCATGAAGGGTTATACAGGCCTGATGCAAATTCGCTTACCCGAGGAAGGGCGATCTGAAATCATTCAGCTATTGCGATTGGGAGAACTTTTGCATTCCGGCGACATGCTCGCCTTTGGTCAAGGACGATATGAGCTATATTTGTTTTAGGCTTGAAAAGAACCTCCTTTGACACACAATATCAAAGAGGCATTTTCTCCATGTTGAAAAACGCAAGAATTTACATCTAAAATCGATAATTCATGGGTGTCCTTATTGTTCCTCGAAAGTTTCGTCAAAGCTTCAGACGAATTCATCCAATTGGAACACGCAAAAAGATCAAGATATGTAGGAAATTTTGTCCCGCGCTAAAGAGACGGGCCGCCAGTCCCCCGAAAAGCGGCCCGCCTTGTCGCAACATCGAATGGACTTCGACCGCGACTATTATACTGCGTATTCTGGACACATGTTCAAATCCAAGATCAAACAAATTGCTCCAGCCATTTGCGACATCTGGACACCGCACTCACTTGCCATAGCCTTCCAACAACTGGAATACTAGTTAAGTCAGTGACATATGACAATAGAATCAATTCATTTCTAGCATTCTGCGCTCGCCCACTACCCGGATTAATAGGGTGTCAGATGCGATCCGCGACGAACCTCCTAGATATGAAATGTGTCTTTCTGCTTGAAAAACTGTAGCGCCCCCGCGCCTGTCGTTGATACAGACTTTCCAACCAATGATTAGCTAAGTGATACAACTAGTCATTGTTGACCCGTTTAAAGAATAGCGTGAGCCTCAAGGAACTCAAGTGGCAACTTTCTCTATTTACACGGATTTGTTGCAGAATGACCCTGTCATAGACAATTTAGGCTGATTAAAAGTTGAATCATCCATAAACAAACAACGCTCCACCGGGCTTTACTGAAGCCAATTGAACTGGCGAAGACGCAATGACGGATCTTTATCAAAGCGCGCCAAACGCTCATCTTCAAAAGCCGGACGAATGGCTGTCCATATTTTTCCATCCTGCAGCCAACTGCTTTTCGGCGGCAACCGCTCGGCGCTTATAGCCTCCATCATGGCGCGCCTGACCCACGGCTCAGACATATGATCATTGGAACGCCAGATCATACGCTTGAGGAGCTTGTCTCGCAGCCCATTGGCGGGTGGCAAAAGAGGGCAAATGACGGGGGTGGTCTCAACCCCGAATTTTGAAAGCGTCTGCGTGACTGCATGTGCTGCGGCCGAGAAGTAGAGAATTTCAGGCTGAAGCACGAGAAAGGCTGGAGAGATATCAAGGTGCGCAGTAAATCGCCTCAGTTGGGCGCGAAACTCTGCTTCAAGCGTTTTGCTCTCCAACTCGAAATGACGCGCAGCACGGGAAAGGTCTGACACCCTGGGCAAATAGCCTTGCTGCAAACGATTGTCAGGAGAAAAACCCGCTGACAACGGCGAAAATTCACCAGTCAGGGTCAGGCAAAGACCAACGATCGGGCGTTTCGGAGTAGTTTCCAAAAACTCATGAAGACCTGTTGCGCTTTTGGGCCAGAGGTCTGAAACCGGTAAACAGGCAATTGCCCCAACTTTACCCGCTCTGACAAGCTGGATGATCGCATCGTCGACTCCAACAGCCAAACCAAAATCCAAAGCACACAGCACCGCAAATCTCCAAAAGTGACTGGCAGCTTCTCAGCTCGTCACATTTTTCATGAGGAAGGCTGTAGCTTGAATCACCAATAAGCAGCCAAATCAACCACGCGATGCTTGCGCCCTTGGCGAAATAAAATCAAGACGCCTGAAATCAGCAAAAATTTCGCTTCCACAACTTAAGGTCACAAAAATCTCGATCCGCTGGTTAATAATTTGTTTCACAAAATTGTGTACACCACCTACCCTGAGTATATATCAGAGCTGGCACCACCTGAAAGCGCCGATTATTATTCACTCATTTGTCTAGATTTCAATTCAAATTCAAAATACCTCGTTACTTGGCTATTTTCGAAGAAAACGTTTTCCTCTTACCCACCCGCAAATGTCATTTTACTTATAGAGAATCGATACACGCAAAATATATATTTCAATATTCGCATCTATATTTAAGAATTAAGTTCAGATTAACTCATAATAACTAGCTAAAAATATTAGTAATACCATTTGATTTCCAGACTTTACTCCCCTAAGTTAATAAGGAAATCGCCGTTATCCATTTTATAACTAGCTGAAAACCAGCCATTATCTGCGCTTTTGAACAAGGTATAGTAGAAACACATGCAAATATTGAATATAGTCATAATCAAGAAAGGCCAAAAGAAAATGCCGATGGTGCAAGTCTCCCTACAGGCACCTCAAGAGCAAAGAACAAATGCCTTTCTAAAGGACGGTCCCCCACACTTTACCGTCACTAGAGGTCGTCAGTTGACGGCCTCTTATTTTTTTGCCGACACGATGCGCCATCATTTTTTGTGTGAAACATTTTCGTGCATCTCAATTAATCACCTATTGCGACAAATTCTAAACTGCACAATTTTCAATCTATGCGAGCAAAATGGACGCGTGTCCAAAGGCAAAACTCGGCAAATTTCACAAGTTGAATTGCTCTATCCACAAGATGCTTGATTCATTTTCCCATATACGTTATTCATCTCGCCATCATCATGAGAAGGGCTGACGCCCTCGCCAACCTGCCGACCGCGGCAAGGTGGCACCTGTACGGGATGTGGCGGCATCTTTGCAAACCGCGAAGATGGACGCAACCAAGCGGAATTCCCATACCTGTTGTCGTCAGTCTTCCAAACCCGTGCATGGGCGTTGTCCATGGGCATGTTAGGAAGGAAACACAATGTTTGAAGCTATCGATCAGAATTATGATTTTCCTGTCAATCACGCCTCCAATTCAACAAGGGAAGCGGACAAAAGCGCAGGAACTCGTTCCACAAAAGTTGCCAGCACAGAGACCCTTGCGGTTCTGGAAGCCGGCTTTCGTACTCGCGTGATGTCTTTCCGCGAAGCCTATGATCTGGGTGCACGCAGCGGACTATCGCTTACCAGCTTGAAAGACCGCACCGAACAGAGCGCTCGTTTGATCGCTGCCGGGCTAGGCTATGCCGTGGACGAAACCCTCTTTGCGACTCTGGTCTTCCACTATCCCGAGTTGGCTCAGAAATTTTCCCGGACGGTTCGCTAAGGAGCTTCCTTTTCGAAAAGCCCTCCGGCCTCTTCACTCATTAAGAGACTGGCAAAAAACGCCTCAGGCTGCTCATCAGCCTGAGCGGGACCGACGCAGACGGGCTGCGCTGTCCAGAATTTGATTTTCTGCAATTTGTCCCTGCCGTACAGCATCTCGAATCCAGCCAACGGCTTCGGCAGGCTGGTTGGGGTCTGGCTTAAGGCTATTGGACAGCAGCAGAATATCATAGCCAGCCATCGCAGCTTTGACGGCAGCCTCTCGGGGAGACGCGATCTTGCGAATGGCCCCCATGTTGAGATCATCCGTCATGATGAGGCCATTGAACTGCATCCGCTTGCGTAACGCATCGCGAATGAGCGAGCGAGAAAATGTCGTAAGCTCCCCATCACTTCCACTGCCAACCCGAACATAAAGATGTCCGGACATGACAACATCGGCGAGCCCCATATGGATCAATTCTGCAAAAGGGGTCAGCTCTTCCGGCTGCCAGGTATCGCGAATATCAACAAAGCCATTGTGACTGTCGGCCTTGGAGAGGCCGTGGCCGGGAAAGTGTTTGAGCGCGGTGGTGATGCCGTAACGACGATGCGCCTTCACAAAGGCAGCAGCATAGCGGATGACCGTTTTCGCATCTTTGCCATAAGAGCGCTTATTTTTGCCAATCACCGGATTATATGACCGGTGCAGATCGGCAACAGGCCCCAGATTGAATGTGAAACCAGCCGCAGCAAGTTCCTTGGCAGCCACTGCATAGATTTTTTCGGCACCGTCAGGGTTGGTTTTCTGAGCGATGGTCAGCGCAGGTGCGATGCGAGTGAAGCCTTGCTGCTCCTTCAAGCGCTGCACAGTGCCACCTTCATGGTCAATAGCGATATGAGTGACGCCAGCATCATGAAACAGTTTGTTGAGCCCGAGTACATCCTTGCGCGAGCCTACATTGGTAGAGAGATAAACAATCGATGCCGCACGGCCTTTGGAGATATGGCCTGCAATCGTTCGCGCAAAGCTTTCACCGGCGCTTTTGCCGGAAAATCCCACCATGATCAGACTGCCTATGGCATTGTCCAGCTCTGCGGCATTGACCACATTGGCGCGGATGAGCGCGGGAGCCGCCAAACCAGCAGCGACAAGCTTCAAGGTTGTGCGGCGAGAAATATCTCTAATAAACGTCATGCAATGCTCTTCTTGCTGCGACCAAACCGGGACAGCTCCTGTACCGATTCCACCTTCATCAAACAGCTCTTGGCCGAATCCCTTCAGTGCGCAAAGAATGGCCCCAGCAATGAGTCCAAATCAAGGCCTGCGCCGACTTGGCACAAGGAGTTGCAAAGCCACCTATTGCGCGAGCCGTTTCAGCATATGGTCAAACAACGGGTTTGATGCTTCGAAGACATAGTCCAGACGACCGACAGAGACCGAGATAGCCCCTAGCGCACGCAGGCGACTGGCGATGGCATAGACGCTGTTTTGAGGCGTATGCAAGCGCAGGATATGCTCGTTGTGGCCATAGGGAGCGGTCACACCAGCCTCTTTAAACTCGTCACAAATCTGCTGGCTGATGGTTGCTGCGTCATAATGGGCAGCGGAAATCTCGCGGATGGTGCGGGCGGCTTCTTCGGCCTGAATACGATCGAGAATCTCCCCCAGAGCGGACTTTGCTTCTTCGGACCAATCTGCCGTCAGGGAAGCTACCAGATTGGCCTCGGAACGCAGCATGACACCATCTTCAATGATCTTGAGATTGTTGGCCTCAAGGGTCGAACCTGTGGAGGTGATATCGACGATGATATCGGCAGAGCCTGCAGCCGGAGCCCCTTCAGTTGCGCCAAGGCTTTCAACGATCTTGTAATCGATGATGCCATGGCTGGCAAAAAAGGCGCGGGTAAGGTTGATATATTTGGTCGCAACACGCAAGCGGTGACCATAGCGGGCGGGCATGTCCATTGCCACATCGCCCAGATCTTCCATGTTGCGCACGTCGATCCATGCTTTCGGCACAGCGATGACCACATTGGCGTGGCCGAACCCCAGCTTGATCAACAGATCGACATAGCTCTCGGGTGTTGCCAGATGTTCTCGGATCAGGTCTTCGCCAGTCACGCCCAGATGCACGGAACCGGCTTTCAGCTCCTTGGCGATCTCGGAGGCTGAGAGGAAAGCGATCTCGACATTGTCAATGCCCTTGAGGTGACCGCGATAATTGCGTGCGCCACCGGGGCGCGCCACATCAAGACCGGCGCGGGCGAAAAAGGCGTTTGTGTTTTCCTGCAAGCGGCCTTTGGAGGGGATTGCAATGATCAGAGGTGTCTTGCTCATGTCTATCTCTCCTTAGCCTTCATTGTCCGCTGATGCGAGGCGATCAAGCCAGACGACAAAGCCAATAGCCGGAACCGCGTCCACCGCATTGCCCCGTTTGGCGCGGGAGGCAAGAATGCCCAGCAAGCGGTCATAGCGCCCGCCACCAGCAACCGGCTTGCCTTCGCCTTCGAAGTGCAACTCGTAATTAAAGCCGGAATAATAATCGAGGCGGCGGCCAAAATCGGCCTTGAATTGTAGCTGGGTTCCATCTGGCACTGCTGCCTTGATGGCTTGGATGCGAGCGGCAAACCCTTCCAGCGCCGCGCCCAACAGGCCGCCCTCTTCCTTGTCAAAGGCTGTCAGAAGATCAAGGCTGTTGTCCAGCGATCCGGTGATGGAAAGATAGCGCAAGATGATTGCCAGCTTGTCGGCATCCCATCCAGCCATGGCCGCCAGTTGGGCCTTTTCCATATAGCGTTCAGCAATATCGCCTACAGAGCGACCGCCAACGGCGTCGAGCCCGGCGATATCGAGCATTTCTTCAACCGCCTCTCGCACTGCCTCGGGGTCCTTGCCTTCAAGGATCCGAGCAAGACCGGCGGAGGCGCCGTGGGTTTCAGAACCACCCTGCTCCAGCCTTTTGAGCATGCGGTCGAGCACTTTCCGATCTCCGAAAGCCCCTTCCAGACGACGCTGCCAAACGGCAGGCGTGCCCAAACCATTGAGCAATGCAGAAAAGAGGCCGAGATCACCAATAGTCACAATCGGGCGTTTACCAGAAAGGCGCTCCACCATGGAAACGGCGCTGGCGACGCTGGCCGCATCGAATTCCATCCCGCCCTCAGGGTCGATCTGCTCGATACCAGCTTGATGGAACTCACCCGGTTCGTCGTCTGATCGTTGACGGAAGACCGGCCCGAGGCAGGCATAGGTTGCCTTGCGGGTTGCCTCTCCATGGCGCAAATGATGCAGACAGACGGGAATGGTGAATTCTGGCCGGAGGGCCATTGCCTCACCATTGGAACCGGGCGCGACATAAAGCCGACGCCGAATGTCTTCGCCAATCAGATCGACAAACAGATCCGCAGAATAAAGGATCGGCAGATCAATCACTCTGGCACCAGCGGCCTCGAACTGGTCTGCCAGCTCGGCACGCATGGTTTGGGTCAGATGAGTCATAGCTATCTCCTCTCGCCTTTCCGGCTGAGCGGTTATTTCGTCTCGGCGGCGCGATCAGCGGCCTGATCTGCGAGCATCTTTTTCACGGTCTCGACCATCTCGGAAAGCGGCACTTCCACCTGAGCGGGGCGGCTTTCGCGCCAAGTGGCGTTGTCCTCGATCTCGGCGGAAAGACGCTTGCCTTCTTCCAGATCTTTGATCTGGACGATGCCCTTTTCTTTCTCGTCGGAGCCCTGAATGATGGCCAGCGGGCAGCCGCGCTTGTCGGCATATTTCAGCTGATTGCCAAATTTCTTCCAGTTGCCCTGATAAAGCTCGGCGCGAACGCCTTCAGCGCGCAGCTCTTGCACCATCTTCATATAATGGCCAAGGCTTGCTACGTCGCCGTCCATGACGGTGACCAGAACGGGAGCAACCATGGTCTCGTTGCCCAGCTTGCCCAGATTCTTGAGGGCAGTCATCAGGCGGGAAACGCCGATGGAGAAACCGGTTGCCGGAACATCACGCCCGACGAAGCGCTTGACGAGGCCATCATAACGACCACCGCCACCTACGGAGCCGAACTGGACCACTTCGCCCTTCTCGTTGGTTACATCAAACAGCAATTCGGCCTCATAGACCGGGCCGGTGTAATATTCGAGACCACGGACAACAGACGGGTCGATCTTGATGCGATCTTCACCATAGCCGCAGGCATCAAAGATGGCCTGCATGGTGTCCAGCTCGCGCGTGCCGTCATTTTCCATATCAAGCGTGCCTTGAGTGAAAGCAATGACCTTCTCGACATTTTCAGGGCTGAGGCCTGCGCCTTTCGTGAAGTCGCCACTTTCATCCTTGCGGCCTTCGCCAAGCAGAAGACGGACGCCATCGGGGCCAAACTTGTCGAGCTTGTCAACGGCGCGCAGCACCGTGAGGCGGGCTTCGGCATGCTCATCGCCGCCAAAGCCGATTTCTTCCATGACGCCATCGAGAACCTTGCGGTTGTTGACGCGAATGACATAGTTGCCGCGCTCGATGCCGAGCGCTTCCATGGTATCGGCCATCATCATGCAGGCTTCGGCGTCGGTCTGCACGCCGGGTGCACCAACCGTATCGGCATCGAACTGCATGAACTGGCGGAAACGACCCGGCCCCGGCTTTTCATTGCGATAAACGTAGCCAACGCGATAGGTGCGGTAAGGCAGCTGGATCTCGTTGATATTCTCCGCAACATGACGGGCCATCGGCGCGGTCAGATCATAGCGCAGGCTCATCCATTGCTCGTCATCGTCCTGCACGGAGAATACGCCAGCGTTGGGACGATCGGTATCGGGCAGAAACTTGCCAAGGCAATCGGTATATTCAAAGGTCGGCGTCTCAATCGGGTCGAAGCCATGATGCTCATAGACGGCCTTGATTTTAGCGAGCATGTCATCGGCTGCGCGAATATCGTCGGCAGTCCGGTCCACAAATCCGCGCGGCAGGCGGGCCTGGAGCTTATTGGGCTTTTTATTCTTTGCCATGATTGGACGTCACTTATGAATTAGAATTGAAGTTAAGGAGGCGCGGTCTTTCTAAAAAAGACGGGCCTTGCGCGCTTTTCCTAGCCCATCCAAAGGCAGGCAGCAAGAGAAGAGCGCACAATCGAGGGCGGTTAGGCGAGAAACTTCACGTAAATGACATGAATTCCAGACCGCTCCGGGCTGCTGCGCATGAAATCACCCGATGGTCGATATTATGAACAGACATAATCATAATAGATTACATTAATAGAAAGCCTACCTGTCAGGCTGTTCTGGCTGACCTGTTCTGGCTGACCTGTTCGAGCGGACCACTTAAACAATCAAGGGGCAGCCGATGCCACCCCTTGAATGTGATTTGGTACATTGGCAGATCAAGCGAATGCCTATGCTTCCTTGCTCACTGAAATGATCTGAGTATGCGGATATGGAATATCAATCCCATTGGCATCAAATGCATATTTGACATTTTTCAGCAGATCACATTTCAGCTGCCACCAATCGGCAGGCTTGCACCAAACCCGCAGGGTGAGATCAACCGAGGAATCGCCCAGATTGGTAACACCGACCCAAGGAGCCGGATCACTTAGGCAGCGATCATCTGCGTTCACGACATCCAGAATAACGTTCATGGCCTTGTCCGGATCGTTTTCATAGGCGATGCCGAATACCAGATCGGCCCTACGGGTCGTGGTATTGGTGTAATTGGTGATGATCGAACCCCATGATTTGGAGTTGGGCATGATGATTTTGATATTGTCGGGCGTGGACAGCTCGGTGACGAAAAGATCAATCGATTTTACAGTGCCCAGAGTACCGGCAATATCGACAAAATCCCCCAGCTTGTAGGGGCGGAAGATGATCAGCATCACGCCGGAAGCCAGATCGCTGAGCGTTCCCTGCAAGGCCAGACCGATAGCCAAGGAAGCAGCACCCAGAACAGCGATAAGGCTGGTGACCTGAAAGCCGAAAAGCTGCAACACGGCGATGCCGACAAAGGCCAGAATGAGCCACTTAACCAATGACGCTGCAAAGTTGCCCAGCGTATCATCAATGCGCGGATGATTGACGATGCGGTTCCGGATGAATCCGGCAACTGTGCTGGAAACGAAAAAGCCCAGAATAAGGAATATGATCGCTTTGGCTACATTTATAAGGAGTGGCGCGTAGGCTCCCATTTGTTCAGTAATAACGTTCATTTCAACCTCTCGGAAATGGCATGACACTGGGCTCGGCACGAAGGGCCGTAGGCTTACCAAAGAAAGCCTCTTGTAAATATTCAAAAATACTCATGCATCTATATCGCGAAAAGCGCAACGCTTCTCAACTGATTTATATGCAGACATGTGCATAGCGCCAGACCCGGCAATCCATGCATGGTCTGGTGAGGCTTATGCTATGAGGAGAACGCTTTTCCGGAGCTTATTGTTCCCAAAATATTTAAATAAGCAGGATCAGTAAGTTAGTTTGCAGATCTGGGCCGCTCGAAATCTTTGCGCAGTTGCTCTACTTCTTCTCGGCAGCAACATCCTTCCAGATGGTCATTTACCAGCCCCATGGCCTGCATGAAAGCATAGACCGTGGTTGGCCCGACGAAGGACCAGCCCCGCTTTTTGAGATCCTTGGAAATTCTGGTCGACACATCAGTCTTGCCAAGCAGGCGAAGCTCTTCGAAGCTACAGCGAGCCGGGCGGTCCTCCTCTGCGGGCTCATGGGCCCAGAAATAGGCGGCTAGCGAGCCGAACTCTGCTCTGAGCTCTTGCGCCCGCTTGGCATTGTTAATGGTGCTCTCGATCTTCTTGCGATGGCGCACAATGCCCGCATCTGAAAGGCACCGCTCGATATCGGCTTCCGAGAAGGCTGCCACCTTGTCAATGTCGAAATTGGCAAACGCGGCACGGAAATTCTCGCGCTTGCAGAGAATTGTGTACCAGCTGAGGCCGGACTGAAAGCCTTCCAGACAGATCTTTTCAAACAGGGTTCGGTCATCCTTGACCGGTCGCCCCCATTCCTTGTCGTGATAGGCGATATAGTCCGGCTTGCCGCCATGCCACCAGCAACGCGCTTTGCCATCGTCTCCGATCAGAAGGCCATCGATCGGGTCACCATAAGGGCCTGTATCTGCCATAAGGTCTGTAGTCTGGTCTGTCATCGATTCACGCCGCCCCTTTGTTCATTATTTGTTCTATATCAAACGGCTCAGAGCGAGTCAAAAGAAAAGCCCGTCGCACTCGGCGTGCTGCAGGCTTTATAACTAGACGCTTTTTGCTTGCGCAAAAATCGGGGCAAGTTTGCTTGGGCATAGATCGTACGCTTTTTGCTTGCGCAAAAAGCTAATCGAACAACGCGTCGATGTCGTCCTGACTTGCAACACCGTCTTCGTTGGCCAAAGCCGGACCATTGAGCAACGCCGCGTCCCCTGTTTTTTCAAGCGGGTTGGCCACGTCCATTTCCTGGAATTGATCGATACCACCCCAGATATCCATCATTGCGACGATGCGCTCTTCGATGAAGCGAAGGACATTCACTACCTTGGTAATGCGCTGGCCAGTCAAGTCCTGGAAGTTACAAGCTTCGAA
Organism: uncultured Cohaesibacter sp.; assembly: GCF_963664735.1. NCBI lineage: Bacteria > Pseudomonadati > Pseudomonadota > Alphaproteobacteria > Hyphomicrobiales > Cohaesibacteraceae > Cohaesibacter > uncultured Cohaesibacter sp. Next base: position 2,100,544 of record NZ_OY761553.1, read on the forward strand.
TACGGAAACCACGGCATCCTGAATTTCATGTGTCCATTGGTCTTCCTCACCGGTCAGGGTTTTGGAAAGCTTGCCGGAATTGTCGTCAATGATCTCGGCAGCTTCAAGAATCTGCTCCGTGGCCTGCTCGGTGCCGAACACAATCGCGTCCAATTCGTCTGTCACCCGGTTCATTTCTGCAGAATGCAAACCGTTGACATGCAAAGTTGCGATTTCGCGTTTCGTTTCCGCGATCGCCTCATAGATCTCGTCCATTTCCTTCTTGATCTTGACGGCTTCGCTCAATTCAGACCGGAAGGTTTCGACGAGGTTGCTATTCATCTCTTGCGCAGGTTCAACAAGCCTTCTCAGAGCTGCCAGCTCATCCATGATTTGCCGATGTTGATCGCCAGATAGAGCACTATTTGCAGCTTCGGTTCTGGGAGCTACTGCATCGCCCAAGACCTGCTCAATCCGAAATGGTTTCGTAGCCAGCGCCATTCCAATTATACTCCCGAACTCAAAATACTCTTATTGTTTAATGGGCCGGCTTGCACTGGAAGACAAAATGATGTCTGCAAAAGCCGTCCAAGGCACCAAGTCGAACAGACTAATTGCTGAAACAATATAGTCCCCTTCGTTAAGATTAGGTTTTTGAAAGCAATTTTATTAAAGACCTTTTTCTCAAACGACAGCTTTCATCGTGAAAGAAGGATTTTCCGCAATAGCTATGCTATTCCCAGAGCTTATCTGCAGGTAGCCACATGGATAGAGAAACTTTAAAACGGCAGTCGAATCCTGACTTTCCTTTGGCTTTGATCAAGGAATGGAACCTATTTGCCACGGAGTTAGGAAAAAGTCGGTATCTTCAAGCTTTTAATTGACCTTGTGCGAGCAAGTAGCCATTGTATGGCGCATCCGGTTGTGGACTGGGCACCGTCTTGCCACCAAGACACTTTATGCATATTTCAAACAATTTGACCGTGGCGGAGTAAACTGGCTTCATGCAACTTTTTTGCATCAAAGAACAACAGCTTGCCCTCAAAGCAAATCAGTTAGGCATTGCTTGCTTGTTCTTTTTTATGCTTGTGCTGGCTTTCGCGATGCCGGCTCAAAGCGCCATGGCCAGCCGTTATAGTGATAAGGAAGTGACACACGGCTTTTATAAAACAGTGTTCGGAGCCGAAATAAAATCTCTCAGTTGGGGCACCCAGACCAATCGCGTCAAAAAATATGTCACGCCGGTCAAGTTCTGGATCGATAATAGAGCCAAGCTCAACAGGCTGAAAACCATACAGCATTTTGTTGAAAGCCTGCCCGAGAGAATTCCCGGTCTCAAGGTTCGTATGGCAAACAATCACAAGGATGCAAACTTCCATATCTATGTTGTCGATAGGATCAATTATGTGCAAACGGTGCAGGACGAGGTTTATAACAATCGGACCATGAATGTCCCCGGTCAATGCATTGTGCGGGTCTTGTCACGCAGATCCGGTATCCTGCGCTCTGATGCCGTCATCGTGTCAGATCAGGGCCGCTCTGTTTTCCAGCGCTGCATGGTCGAAGAAATTCTGCAAGGGTTGGGGCCGGTCAATGATGACAAGAGCCTTGTTCATTCTGTCTTCAATGACGAAAGCAGCTTTGACTATTTCACCCAGTTTGACCATCTCATCCTGAACATGCTTTACAGTCCGGATCTGAAACCGGGCATGACCCGCAAACAGGTCGAGCCGCTCACGCCAAAGCTGTTGCTCTATGCCCGAAAGATGACGGGGCAGAACTGATCCCTTGCCAAAACCGGCACCAGCCTCGTTTGCACATCCATTAGCTCTTGGCTAACGATTTCACCCTTGGTCAATTCCGTTTGGAGAATTGAGGACAGGGATGGTCAAATAGATATCCTGTCAAAATGACATAGTCAGACGTTTCAACTGCACTTCTTAGCCAAGAAAAGAACCAGTTTTGTGATTTGTTAAGGTTAATATCTGAGCCCTTACCCTTTATTAACGCTGACTCCAATCTGTTTGAATATCAATGTATCGTTAACCTTTCCGATTGGTTTCCAGCATAAAATTTGAATGAAATACAGAAGCATTTGTTAAGTATAATATCTGCAAGAGTGCCGATTTTATTTCACTGTTTCTGTTTGAATTTTGGCCTGAGGGCCGTTTGGTCGTCGATTTCGTGTTGTGAGTTCTATCGATGAAGCACCTGCTTATTACAGCTTGCACTGTTGCGCTGGGCCTTGGCTGCCTTGCAGCTCCAGTCTCCGCCAGTTCGGCGCGGTATGCCCCTCCTCCGCCCGTCATTCTGAGCCCGGATCAGATCCAGCCATGGGTCATGCAATTGCGTCCGGGGCTGAGATATGCGCGTCCGGTTGATGTGCGTCCTCGCATGAACCGCATAGCCTCTGTTCCAGACAGACCAACCCTTGCCGCGTCCCGCGCCAAGGCCGCGACACGCACCCGCGGCATTGATCCTCGGTTCTTGCCGACGGTGGTTGATTATTATGGGCCTGAAAAGCCGGGCACCATCGTTATCAATACCGGTGAGCGCTATCTCTATCTGGTGAACCGAGATGGCACGGCACGCCGTTATGGTGTTGGCGTCGGTCGTCCCGGCTTCGAATGGGCCGGTATGCACAAGATTTCACGCAAGGCAGAATGGCCAACATGGACACCGCCAGCCGAAATGCGTGCCCGCCAGCCAGGCTTGCCTCAATTCATGGAAGGTGGCCCACGCAACCCGCTTGGTGCCCGCGCGCTCTATCTTGGCTCGACGCTCTATCGAATTCATGGCTCCAACGAACCATGGTCCATTGGCCATGCGGTCAGTTCAGGCTGCATCCGCATGCGCAACGAAGATGTCATGGATCTTTACGAACGCGTCCGTGTTGGGACGTCCGTAAAGGTTCTCTGATTTTAGACTCTAAACAGATGCTGCGCATCGGGAGGGATTTGAGCAGCATCGCCACTCGTTGAATTTGACTTGAGAGTGATCCGATATGGGATCTGACTTGGGCTATCCTCTGGATAGCCCTTTTTCTTTGCCTGATACGCGCGGAAAGCCCCTGCTCTTCTAGACAAAAGATACCGAACGCAAGCGTTTTTCATGATACATCCGCGCATCAGCCAGCGTCATGAGGGATGCATAGCTCCCATCACCCTCGAAAAGATGCACAATCCCGATGCTGAGCCCGAGACCCCGGAAGCCCGCCTCGGCAAGCTTCTGCTCGACCTCATTCACACTGTGGCGTAATTCTTCCGCTTCCAGATTGCCTGCACGCGGGAAGACCTGGGCCAACTCGTCCCCACCAAAGCGGAAAACGCGGCTATTGTGATCGATCTCGTAAAGTCCGTCAGCCACCAGCTGCAAGGCCTTGTCGCCTTCCACATGCCCCATGAGATCATTGACTCGCTTGAAGCCATCAAGATCGATCAGCATAATGACCGTGTTGCGCATGGCATTGGGATCAAACATGGATACCACATCCGAGCTATTCTGCTCCTGCTCCATGACACTGAGGCACTCGTGCAACAGGTGTTCAAGGGCTCTTCTGTTGCCATGCCCCGTCAATGCGTCAGTATTGGCATCGGCGACCGCTTCACTGACTTTCTGATGGGCGGATTTGACTTCGAAATAAGGCCCGTAGAGCACGGATAGCTCGTTGAGCAAAGTAACCTTCTGGTTCACATGCTGCGGTGTGTCTTCATCGGCCAGCAGGGCATAGCCGACACACTCGTTGTGGTGATTATACATGCTCATTCCGATGACATGACCAACACCCATGGCTTTTAGTTCGTCACCATTGAGAAAGAAATCTTCCGGTTTCGTGGTCAAAACAGCATTCTGTTCGCAGGTATTCTTGCATGAACACATCAAGGGTGGAAAACCATTCGGCTCCAGATGCGCACCATCATACACGAGGTCGAAAGTAACCTGATGAAGAGCACGGTTCACGTTGCCAATGGCGATCCAGCGAGAATTGACATGTTCCCGCAGAACTTTCATCGCAGCAAAGGCAGGAAGCATGCCGTCTCTTATTTCTTCAGAAAACTCGCGGCGCATTGCCTTGATCCTCTGGCCGAGCATGCTGTCAAATCGAACCAGAACAAGCTTGTTTGCGCCATAGGCGTAACAGTTGTAGCTCCAGCCTTCCATCTTGGCCAGAGCCGCCAGATCTTCATGAGGTGTTTTGACTGCCGGGTCTTCCTTAGAAAAAAGAAAGCCTCTCAAACGCTTTTCCAGATGCTCAGGAAATCGCCGCATGGCTTTGTTTCGATAAAGCTCCCGACCATTCAGATCAATGATCAAGATACCATCGCTCAAATCGTCATAAATAGGATAAAGATCCCCTTCCGGGACAATTTCTCCAGCATCCATACAGCTACAAACCTTACGAGAATACCTATTCCACCGAATAGAGCAAAGATTATAAAATCTTCTTAAGATACTATTTCTATTGTTATAATTCTTCAGTTCTGACCCACTGTAAGGAAACTAAACTTAACGACTTGCAAAATTCGAGCTTAACAACTGATCATTCTTTAGTTCTATGCGCGAAGTGAATTTTTACGCATTTCATAATCGCGCCTCTTGAAAATTGCATTATTTTCGCGGTCATCGGTTATTACAAAATTTATGCTGACTGTTAGGATGTCTATGTTTTTTAGAAAGAATCCAATCTATCCCTTGCCAAATGTTTGCTGAACTGCAACCATTCAGAGAGTTTGATCGCGCGCAAACAACAGCCATCCTCGCGGCTCCATTGGAATATATGGCAAGGACTGTGCCGATTTGCCCGGTTGATCAGAGAAACGGCTACGCTATTTTGCTTATATTGAAGAACAGTCATGCATGAACCGAGGAGGATGCTGACTGCCACTCTCAGAAAGGGACCCTAGAATGAAACGTTTGGTTGCTGTGGCCACAATGGCTTTTCTTGCTTCTACCCTTGGCGCGCTTGCTGAAGGTGACGCAGCAAAGGGAGAAAAGGTTTTCAAAAAGTGCAAAGCCTGTCACCAAGTTGGCGAAGGTGCGGAAAACAAGGTTGGACCACAGCTTAATGGTGTTGTCGGGCGCAAGATCGGTACGGTAGAGGGCTACAAATATTCCGATGGCTATATCGCTCTGGGCGAGCAAGGTGAAACTTGGGATGACGAGAAGCTGATGGCCTATCTTCTCGATCCTAAAGACTTTCTGAAAGGCGCCGGCGTCAAGAACAAGTCAAAAATGACATTCAAGCTCAAGAAAGAAGATCAGCGCGAAGATGTCATCGCTTACTTGAAAACATTTGCGGCAAGCGAATAAGCCTGCCCATTTTTTCGCAGCAGATTTTTGGCTCTAAAACAACTATTTGATCCCGGCCGTGGTGCCGGGATTTTGTTTGGTACAGACTTCCCGCCGCCATCATCCAGAGACCGCCCATCAATCCTTTACAGATCGAAGGGTCAAACGCGCCATGAGCTTTGGCAAATCATCCCAAATCCACGCCTTCTCCCGATAGCCGATACGGCCATGATGGATTTCAACTCGTTTGCGTAGCTCTACAGCACCGGTCTTTTTGTAAAAACCCTCGGCTTTGACATTGCCACCGATCATCCAGGCCCCGATCTTGCCAAAGCCTTGCGCCATGATTGTACCCACAAGCTCGGATAACAGCTTTTGCCCGAAAGACCGACGCTGATAGTCCGGATGAACATAGAGCGCATAGAGTTCTGCGTCGGCCTCTATTTCCTCGCCGGGTCGGTCGCCCAGCCGCATGGGCCCCGCCAGCCCATAGCCCACCAAAAGCCCCTCATAAAACAGCAGATTTGCAATGAGGCCAGACGTCTCGTCTGCAAGCCAATTGCGCCAATGGGGTACTTCATCGGCTGCGTTCAAATGCTCAAGGCTGGCTTCAGGCATCAGGCCTTTATATGCAGTTTGCCAACAGATGACCTTGAGCGCGGCAATTGCCTCGGCATCATCAGGCTTGGCAGATCTCAAAACAGGGGAAGGGGAAGGAGCCGAAGACGTGGACATAATGCCTCTTTAGATTGGTTTTCATATAGTCGGCGATGAATAAGGCCTCAAATGAGGAAAGCTGAGGTGCTCAAACACAGCCTCAGCTCTCCAGCCTCCTCTTCAGCTCTTAATGCATCTCCTGCAGCTCTTAATGCATCTCCTGCGCGTTACCCTGAGGCAACGCGGCCCTTGCTTTGACAGCAACAGCCATTATTGGCAAGCGGGCACAATTTTCCGCCCCACATGGGCCTACACACGACAGGTCAAGGGGCTTACTAACTCAAAAAACGACAGACGGTAGCCACAGAACCAGCTGCGGCACGATGATTATTGCAATCAGGCCTATGATCTGCAACACAACAAATAGTCCCGTGCTTGCAGGACTATCCTTGATCTTTCCGGTCCATGATACAAGCTCTTTTTGCGCAATTTCGCCATTTTGCCGACCGAAAGTGATCAGAGCCGAAAGAAGCGCCAGCCAGACCAGAGCCGCAAGCCAGAGCCCCTCAGGCACTGAAAAATGCCGAGCTGACGCATGAACGGTCAAAGCAGATTTTTGCAACGTCCCTTGTGTTTGCTCCCACAAAGGCATCAGGCGCACACCGAAGTCGCAATGTGAAAAAAGAGGCATGGAGAGGGGCAAAATGATCAGAGCCATGATCATCCAGTCAAGCACCAGTCCCAGAATCATGAGTAGAACAAGAAGGCACATCAACATCAGGAGCGGTGAAACATCGTGTGATCCCTGGCCCAACAGCTCCGTGAGCATGTCAACTTGGCGAGCACCTCCCAGCGCCAGAAAAACACTATGAAAAGTGGCGGCCATGATGAGCATGGCAAACAGGCTGGCGCTGGCAAGGGCTGAGCGGCTGAGAGCCGCAAACAGAACAGCGGGGTGCAATTTGAGCTGGAGTGCGGCAAAAAAGGCCAGCACAATGCACAGAATGGCGATATCGGCGAACAGTGGCAGCGGCCAATAGAACAGCAATCCGATAGCAAGCCCGAGAGAAAATAACGGTAACAACAGAGCCGGCAAAATCTGTCCCCAAGGCCTAGGATAGGGTCGGGAAAAAGGCACCTCTTTATCAGGGGACGCGCGATGCACCCCGCCCTCATGAGTTGCAAAGGCTTTCAGACGTCTGGCAAAGGCGGACATCCAAAGATCCGTCAACCAATTTCCAAGATACAAACAAAAAAGCCCAGCAATCGGCACCAAAAGAGCTTTTGCAAGAAGTTCCGACGGCAAACCAAACTGATAAGCCACAATAATCAGCAACAAGCCTGCGGGTAGGAGCCAGGCCATTGCCATGGATCGTTGCCTGTGGGCTTGTTTCTTCTCTTTTTGCTTGTCATCGCGTCGCGCAGATCTTGTTCCATTTGTGCTCGGCGCTTCCGGACGGTAGATCTCAGGATCAAAAAGGCCCTTTATTGCCTTGGAAGCCTGCGCCATCTGCCCCGTGCTGACGGCCAGTTCTGCCAGCAGAACAAGCACCGGAATGGCGATCAGCGAAGGATTGAGAAGTATTCCATTGATAATTTCGCGCGGCGCATCCGCCAGCGCAGATGCATCCATGACACCAAAGGCAAGGCCGATCGCAGCAAAGCCCAGCGCGAGAGCCCCCAGAATGAATGCCACGGGATAACCGGAAAGTGTGAGCAGCAACAGGCAAATGAGCATCGCCACAGGTAATGCTTCTTGATAATGGGGCAAAAGGCTTTGTAATGCATCCATCATTGGTTTATCTGCCCGCTATTTTTTGATTCCAGCGCCAGTTTTGAAGCCGCTCCGGCTTCATGGATATGCACGGAAGGATCATGCGGCAAATCCACATGGCTGGCTGCGCGTTTTTTAAGATATGGAGGCCCGAAAAGATAAACGAGCGAGCGAAAGATCATGGCAACCGCGGTCGCCGCCATCAGCAGGCACGCCAAACAAAAGGCACCATAGAGAACACTATCAGGCGAAACCCCGTCGACAGAGAAGGCTAAGCCGGTCCCCGATTTGCCAAGATCGAACAGGGGAGCAGAAGCCTTCCAACCCAATTGCAGCAGGGCCCAGCTTGTGGGGAACAGTAACAACACGCCGCCCAGACATTCGATCCACGCTTGCGCCCGAGCGCCCAAATGAGCACGAAGGCCGACATATCGATGCTGCACATCGCGCATGTAGGCAGCAGCCAGGTTGCTCAGCAGCAAAAGCGCGACAAGCCATGCGACCCCTTGCGGACTGATCAGGCCGTTCCATGTTTGCGATTCTGTTTGCAGCGCCCCACCATCGCTCTTGACCAGAAGATAAAGCGGCAAAAGGACAATGGGTATGTAAAGCAAAGAGCCTGCTCGCGAAATGAAGCAAGCGACTTTCGTTAAATCTTCGCTGACTTCCTGAGCGCTCAACCGGATGCCGCCACTCTGGCGCCGACAGCTCAGCATAAACAGCAAGGCCACAACAGCGCAGCTGCTCGCTGGAACAATCAAAGACTGCAAGTCGTAAATAGGCAGGCCATAAAGGGCTTCAACATCCACGCCCTTTTGCATGGCGATATAAGCCAGCCCCTGCGGCAGACAATCAAAGGCAAGAAGAAAGAGACTGAACGCACTAAGCAGCAAAATAGGGCGACCTCGCCACCAAGCGGCAACAAGACTGAGTAAACCGGAAAGAGCAATAGCGAGACCGACAAATTGTTGATCTGCAAAAAAGGCATAGATCGCTGTGGCACAGCCAATTACAGCAATAACAGAGCCCTTCATGCGCAGTTCCCCCATTCGGCGACCAGTTTCAAACCCGAATTATTACAGCACCTTATGCGACATCAATATGGCGATTGCTTCGGCTTGCCCAAAATAATCGGTTCCAGGAACCAATATTCAAGGTCAGGCGGCATGGGTCGTCACCAAGCGATTGCATGCAATTGTTTTATCACGCCTAAAGGGATTCTGCAGGAAATTGTTAGGACATTGTTAACGCTGATCAATTCTGACAATGGCCAAGCCAGCATGAAAAAGAAGTCCGGTAGCCCCGGAATGGCCGATAGGCACGAGAAATGAGCTGATATTGCATGCAGCCAGTGAGCAACGCTTCCAAATAGGCGCTTTGCGTTTCTGGAAGTCTTGCACATTGGACTGTTTCGCTTCAAAGTGCCGACAACGACATTCTCGCTGACAGAAGGATTTCCTCACCTGAGACATGCTGCAAGCCCCTTTTTCTGGCTCAGCAGTTTCACGATCAGCTGCTAAGACCCGATCGCGGGCATACTTGGTATTGCCCGGCCCATCACCTATGAATTGACAACGCCGAAGCTTTAAAAAGACCGAGATCCATGGACCAGATTGAAATGAATTTTACAGCGCCTGCCGAAAAAAGCAGCGGACAAAAGCAAGCCAAGGGCAAAAAGGTTGGCCTGTTTGTCACCTGCCTCGTCGATCTTTTTCGCCCGACGGTTGGCTTTGCCGCGGTTAAACTGCTGGAAGATGCTGGCTTTGAGCTGGAAGTCCCCAAGGATCAGACCTGTTGTGGGCAGCCGGCTTATAATTCAGGTGACAAGGAAGACGCCAAGGCGCTGGCCAAACAGGTGATCAAGGCCTTCGAGGACTATGACTATATCGTTGCGCCATCGGGCTCCTGCACGGGAATGATCCGCAAGCATTATCCAACGCTGTTGGCCGATGAAAAGGAATGGGCCGAGCGGGCCACCAATGTTGCGGGCAAGACCTATGAGCTGGTCAGTTTTCTGGTCGATGTGGCTGGCATCGGGGGGGTTACCTCCCATTTCACGGGCTCAGTCACCTATCACGACAGTTGTTCAGGCCTGAGGGAATTGGGTATCAAGGATCAGCCGCGCAAATTGCTTGCGTCTGTTCCGGGCGTTGAACTCAGGGAGATGAAAGACAATGATGTCTGCTGCGGCTTTGGCGGAACCTTCAGCGTCAAATATCCTGATATTTCTGATGCCATCGTTACCAAGAAGACCCAGAATATTATTGATTCCGGCGCGGGAACACTTTTGGCTGGCGATATGGGATGCCTGATGAATATGGCAGGCAAGCTGAAGCGTGAAGGCTCGGCCGTGGAAGTTCGGCACATTGCCGAAGTGTTGGCAGACATGGCCGATGGTCCGGCCATCGGCGAGAAGTCCGGGCGCTAGAGGGGAGCTAGAATGGAAATCAAATCACCTGATTTCAAGGAAAATGCCCGTCAAGCGCTGGCAGATGCCACCCTGCAGCGGGCCTTGAAGAATGTGGAACTGGGCTTCATAGGCAAGCGTCAGGCATCGGTTGATGCGCTGCCTGAGTTTGAAGCCTTGCGTGATTGTGGCCGTGACATAAAAACCCACACGCTCAAGCATCTGGATGTCTATCTGGAGGAATATGAGAAGAATGTCATTGCCAGCGGTGGCCATGTGCATTGGGCAGAAACCGCCCAAGACGCCTGCGAGATCGTGAGAGACATTTGCCATTCGGTCGGCGCAAGGACGATGACCAAGGGTAAGTCCATGATCTCCGAAGAGATGCAGCTCAACGAATTCCTTGAGCAAGACGGCATGGAAGTGACCGAAACGGACCTTGGCGAATATATCATTCAGCTCCGAGGCGAGCACCCCAGTCACATCATCGCTCCGGCGGTTCATGTCACCAAGGAACAGGTGGAAGCGGACTTCCGCCGCGCCCACACCAATCTTGACCCCAACCGCAACCTTGACGATCCGGTGTCCCTGCTCAGTGAAGCGCGCGCCGTTTTGCGGGAGAAATATTTCGCCGCAGACGTGGGCATCACGGGTGCGAACTTCCTTGTTGCGGAAAGCGGCTCGTCAGTCATCGTCACCAACGAGGGCAACGGCGATCTGACCCAAACCCTTAGCCGGGTGCATATCGTTCTGGCCTCCATTGAAAAGGTCATCCCGACGCTCAATGATCTGGATGTCTTTTTGCGTCTTCTGGCACGCTCGGCCACAGGGCAAGAGCAAAGCGTCTATACCACCATCTCCACCGGCCCACAAAGGGCTGGCGATCCGGACGGGCCCGAGCAATATCATGTGGTGTTGCTGGACAATGGCCGGTCACAAATGCTGGGAACAGACTTTGAGGAAATGCTGCGGTGCATTCGGTGCGGGGCCTGTATCAACCATTGTCCGGTTTATCATGCGGTCGGCGGGCACAGTTATGGCTGGGTCTATCCGGGGCCTATGGGCTCGGTGCTCACCCCCTCTCTCATCGGCGTGGAGAAAGCGGGGCATTTGCCAAACGCTTCCACGCTTTGCGGGCGGTGCGAGAGCGTGTGCCCGATGCGCATTCCCCTGCCCAAGATGCTCAGGCATTGGCGCGACAGGGAATTTGAACGCCACCTCAATCCGGCGGCACAGCGCTGGGGCCTCAAGGGCTGGGCCTATTTTGCCCGGCGGCCACGGCTTTATCATCGATCCATGCGCATAGGCATGCGGATGATGAAATATCTGGCACCGCGAACCTCTCTCATGCGCCTGTTGCCAGCAGCGAGCGGCTGGACCAAGCATCGCGAATTCCCTATCCCGGAAGGCAAGACCTTCCAGCAGATGTGGGCTGAACGTCAAGCGGCAAACGGACAGAATAAAGGAGATGCGGCATGAGCGTGTCCCACCATAATAAGGCCGCACGGTCTGCCATTCTGAGCAAAATCCGCAGGTCTCTTTCGACCGCAGATGCCAAGCCGGACCCGAACCGTTCTCTCGCCCGTGCGGAAGCGCAAGACCGTCTGGAGGAAAGACCTCGTGGTATCGTGCCCAAGCGAGGGCAAGTCGGGCACTACGAAAAAGTTGCCATGTTCATGGACTATGCCGAGCGGGTCTCTTCCACGACCGCGCGCATTGCTTCCTACGATGAACTGCCCGGCGAAATTGCCCATTGTCTGCGCGTTCACAATCTGCCGCAATCTGTTGTCACGGGATCAGATCCTCGGCTTGCTGCCGTTAACTGGCAATCTGAACCGCAGCTGGAACGCACGATAGGTCCTTCCGATGGAACGGATCTGGTTGGCGTCAGCCATGCGCTGGGTGGCGTGGCAGAAACGGGAACCGCCGTTTTTGCGTCTGGCCCGAACAACCCAACGACGATCAACTTTCTGCCAGAGAACCATATTATCGTGGTTCATGCCGATGACATACTCGCAGACTATGAAAGCGTGCATGATCAGCTCCGCGATGTACGCGGTAAAGCGCGCATGCCAAGAGCTGTCAACATGATCACCGGGCCGTCCCGCTCTGGAGACATAGAACAGAAAATCATGCTCGGAGCCCATGGCCCGCGCGCTGTTCATGTCATTGTGGTGGGATAAGGCAGGCGATCCGTCATATCACCGCAAAAGGCGCCTGCCGTGAACGAAGAAGACATCATCCGTGCGACCTCGTCACCCCTGACGCGTGCGCACCTTCATGCCTTGCTTTGCGCGGGCGGGGTCGAGGTCGGCAGCGTGGTTATCACCCATATCTCGCTTAGGGCCTTGGGCTGGGTTGCGGGTGGCCCTGTCGCGGTGATTGAGGCTTTGCTGGATGCTGTCGGCCCGGAAGGAACGCTGGTCATGCCCAGCTTCACCAATCTCAGCAATCCCGAACACTGGCAACGCCCTCCTATCCCGCAAGACTGGTTTGCGATCCTTGAAGCCCAGATGCCAGCTTATGATGCACGGATAACACCGACCCGCGGCATGGGGGTAACGGCCGAGCTTTTCCGCACTTGGCCGGGTGCCTTGCGAAGCGCTCACCCCCACACACCCTTTGCTGCTCTTGGGCCAAAGGCTGGGGAGATTCTGGCCTCGCACAGTTTGGAGCATCCCTTCGCTGCGGGCTCTCCATTGGAGAAACTCTATGAGCTTGAGGCCCAAACTCTCTTGCTTGGCGTCGGGTTTGATAAATTCACGATGCTCCATCTGGCAGAAAGCATGGCCTGGCCAGATCGGCCCCTTGAGCCGCAGGCCGCTCCCATCATGAAAAATGGGGCTCGCCACTGGAAACGCTATTGCTGCGAACCCGCTGGTGAAACAGCGCATTTTGAACCAATTCTCGATCAGCTTCTGCACAAAGGCCTTGCTCGCGCCTTCCCTGTCGGGTCAGGCAAGGCAACGCTTGTGCCCAATCGAGCCGCCGTTGACGTAGCTGTCGAGCAATGGCGATCCATGCCCTTCCCTCAGTGAGAGCGCTAGTCTGCCTAGGTCTCACATCCCAAAGCACTTCTCAATAAAAAAAGGCCCGCCATGAATGGCGGGCCAAGGATAACAGGGGTCTTCAGCGACCCCTGGCTGCTTAGTCAAATGAGTGACCGTCTATTTGAAGCCGACGGTCAGGCAAACTGTTTGCGTAACCTCAGGGCTTGCAACAGAGCTGGGCAGGCTCGGTTGCCGCAAGTTTTTCTGCTGGTCGAGGCACGATGATCTCTTGTTCTGGACGGTGCCAGCGCGCCAGCACATCCAACTCGCGAGCATGAATACGACGCTTTGCCTCGAATGGATCGATCAGCATCGGATTCTTGTGCAGCGGCTGCGATGCGGCAGCTATCACGTCCCCTCTCGTCAGACCAATATCGGCCAATGTGCGATCATCCAACTGCTGCAGATTCTTCAGGGCAGCACGATTGCGCACGATGGTTGAGCCATACGCCACCAGGCGTGCAAGAGCGGTGGCTGCAAATGAGTATGCAGAGTGCAGAATGACTGTAAGCATGTCTTGTCTCCTGTGGTTGAGCCCCGCCGAATGAACGTTACAAAAGGGAGGTCTGGTTTGTGTCCATGGTGCCGCTTTCCTTCGCTCGCCCCGAAGCTGAGGCGACCGTGCTATCCACGCAGAGCTTGGCCTCACACACCCAATCAGTCGGAGCGAAGGAAAAACGCTCACCACATTGCGAAGTGCGGTGGGCTTGAGACTGAAACGAAGCCTTAATGGCGTTTTTTTGTGTTTCAGACTTGTGTCCCTTGCTGTTGAAGAGACTATGTCAAACTCTCAACAATAAATCCAACGAATGTTTTTTATAGAATCCATCTATATTTTTGATAGATCCGAATTCGGAACAATGATACAAACTTGGACAATTGACCAAGCACAGATGTTCCAGCAACGCCCCTAGCCCTTGCGTTGCCCATTTTCACCTTTGGAGATCGCTGATGAACGCCCTTCTCGACCTTGACCAGCTCCGGACATTCATCGCCATTGCTGAAACAGGAAGCTTCACCAAAGCCGCCGAGCAGGTGAACAAAACCCAGTCTGCCGTTTCCATGCAGATGCGCCGCCTTGAAGAACGTGTCGGGCAAACGATTTTCGTGCGTGATGGGCGCCAGAGCCGGGTCACTGACGCGGGAATGCGGCTGCTGGATTTTGCGAGACGTATGTTGTCTCTCAATGCGGAGACCATCGCTGCCTTTTCTGCGGACTCCATGTCGGGTACGGTGCGTCTGGGTTTGCCTGATGATTATGCGCCGCGACTTCTGCCAACGGTCCTTGCCAGCTTTGCCACCACCCATCCCAACATAGAAATCGAGGTCGTGTGCGAGCAAAGCTCTTGCATTCAGCGCCGCATTCAGGAAGACCGGCTGGATCTGGGCATCGTTACCCATGGCAATCGCACACCGGAACGCAATGGCCGTATCATCCGCTCAGAACCCTTGCTATGGGTTTCATCGGCCCATCATTCGGTTCATTGTCAATCAACCATTCCCTTGGCTCTTGGCACCAAAACATGCTCTTGGCGCGCAGCAGCAACTGCGGCCTTGTCGCGCATTGGCAGAAAATACAGGATCGCCTATGTCAGCTCGTCTGCCGCGGCACAGACCGGCGCCGTAATGGCTGGTTTGGCCATTTCCGTGTTGCCAGAAAGCGCTCTGACGTCAGATATGCGGGTGCTGGGTGAACGTGAGGGCTTCCCGGAGCTGCATCATTGTGACATCGCCCTGCTGCGCTCCACAAATGCCCAGGAACGCATTCACAATGCGCTGGCGGCCCATATTGTCAATGCGCTTGACAATGTCTCCAATGGCGCGGCGGTGGCTGCCGAATAGGTCTTCTGTTTGGCGCAATCCGATACAAGTAACATTCTCAAAGATGAATATCTTGGTCCAGTCTTGAGTTTAAACGCCAAGAGAGGATATGATTTTATTGAAATCTTTGAGTTTTAGCGGAGAGTCTCATGGTTCGATCGGCCTCATTGGCCCTCATTCTGGTCTCGCTGGCCATATCAATGCCCCAACGAGCCAATGCCGCTCCATATACCAATGCGACACGCTACCTGCTCAAACAACAGATCAAAGCAGGTTGTGACGGGAAAGCCGGAAAATTCGACCATAAAGGCATCTATGAAGTGGATTTGGACGGAGATGGCCATCTCGATCTCGTTCTTTCCCATCAAGGGCTGGCCTGTAATCGGGCTGCGACAGCGAGCAGCTTTTGCGGCGCTCAGTTCTGCTCCATCCTGATCTACCATCGCCAAGGCAAGTTGCTAAAAAAACAGGATGAATTTCTTGGCTATATTTTAAGCTTCAAAGCCAAGCCGAAACCTGTTTTCGATATTGCCCACGAGGGTAACATCGTCAGGCAATGGCGCCCACGCACTCAAGACAAGCCATAGTTTGCCTCATCCCGAAATAGCCTGAAATTATCATGAAAAGTGCATTTGATCAGGCACGCCAGACATCACTCTAAACCTTCTGAATATTTCTGGAATTTCTATTGCTACATAAATAGCTCTCGACGCATTTCGTCAAAAGTGAGATAATTGTCCAAAGTTTTTGTAATGTGTTCTAGGAATTTTAACGTCACCACTTGCGACAGGAGTTACAACAATGAAACTCACTTATGTGGTCGCTGTAGCATTGATTTTCTCCGCTTTTGGAAGCTTTGTCCTGCCGACAACAGGCTCGGCACAATATAGACCTCCATATTATTCGCGAGACTACCGCCGTCCACCACCACCAGATTTCCGCTACCGCCGTCCACCGCCACCAGATTTCCGCTATCGTCGGCCACCACCGGTATACAGATGGCAACCTCCCGTCAGACGATGGGCACCGCCACCACCACCTCGTTATTGCAACATCCGTGCTTGCTCAGCTCGCTATCGTAGTTTCCGGGCTTGGGACTGTACCTATCAACCATATAACGGCCCTCGCCGCCGCTGCAGAATGTAAGCTGACAAAAATCTTCACCTGGAAGCAAAATACCCCCGGAAAGGCATGTCCGGGGGTATTTTGCTTGAAATACAATAGCTGACAGGGACGGCTCCCGCCATCCAATATCAAACCCGAGGCATTATTGGGAAATCGATCTCACAACGCGGGTCATCCCTTGCGTAAACTCTTGGCGGGTGTCCACGCGTAGCCACAACCCCTTTGCGCATGTGGAGAGAGTGTAGACCTTGTCTTCGGCATCCTGTCTCGTTTTCGCTATTCCGGATTGCTCCAGCAATCGAGCCACACGGTCATAAATTGCCTCCTCGACTTCATGCTCTTTCTCGCTATATAGCGCCAGTGCCAAATCAAGGATTTCCCTGCCGTGAGGAGTTCCTCGAACGATCGGCACCAAATCACCTGCCCAACGATCGAATGCCTCGATAAGCCTTGCTCTTTCGTCTTTGCTTTCATCTGAAAGAGCCGCCATCGTCGCTTCAAAGGCCTTGTCGGTTACCGTGAGAACAGCCCATTCAAAAATCCCTTCCTTGGAGCCAAACTTCTTATAGATGGACTGTCGAGACAGGGCTGCTGCATTGGCAATGTCTTCCATCGATGCCTTACGAAAACCGTACTGGCAAAAAATCATGATTACTTCGTTGACATTCATGGTAACCCTACTATAACCGATTACAGAGACGACATTTTTGATACTTATTGTAAACTCTGTCGATTGTATAACCTATCTCTGGAGCCGAATTGACTCAAGCCCCTGATATGAAATTCGAGAGGATTGATTAATATGACTGGCATTGACCCTTCAAGAAATATTGTCAAAAACTGGCAGGAACATCTGCTGCCTGACCTTAGCGGAAAATGCTTCGTTATAACCGGCGGCAATTCGGGGATAGGACTGCAAGCGGCACGCATGCTTGGAGCAAGGGGAGCGAACCTCATTCTGGCCTGCCGCTCGATCCAGAAAGGTGAAGAGGCCAAGACGAGCTTGCAACCGGCGGTTTCGGGTTTCATCTCCATAGTCAAACTCAATCTGGCTGACAGCTCCTCCATTCAGCAAGCCGCTGAAGTTACACGGAATCTGACCACACGCATTGATGGTCTGATCAACAATGCCGGCATCATGCAAACCCCTGAGCGCAAGACGGCAGATGGCTTTGAGTTGCAGTTCGGCACAAATCATTTGGGGCATTTCTTGTGGACCAGCCTGTTGATCGACCTTGTTGAAGCTGCGGCTGGCCGTGTGGTGACAGTATCTTCCATTGCGCATCGCGTTGGCAGGATGAACTTCGCCGACCTGAACTTTAGAACCGGCTACACCCCATCCAAGGCATATGGACAAAGCAAGCTTGCAAACCTGATGTTTGCAATGGAACTGGACCGCCGCCTTGAAGCTGCAGGAAACCGCGCGATTTCCATTGCTTGCCATCCGGGCTATTCGGCCACCAACCTGCAAAGCACAGGGCCATCCGGGCTGCTCAAACTGATCTACAAGCCGCTCAATGCCTTCTTGGCTCAGCCCAGCAAGTTGGGAGCCCTGCCCACGGTTTTGGCCGCCGCTGGGACTGAAGCCCAACGAGGACACTATTATGGGCCGACCGGCTTTCTCGACATGCTCGGCCCAGTCGGTGACAGCCGCATAGCCTCTCATGGGCTCAACGAAGACCATTGGATCCGGCTCTGGAGGGACAGTGAAGCTCTGCTCGGGATTTCCTTTCCAACTGATATATAACTCATTAGAGATAGTAAAAATGAAGACCAGTATGGTAGTTCGATTGCATTTTTGTCCATTTTTTTAGCATGAATACCAGTATACTGCCTGTTGATATAGCATTCGTTTCTAACGAAAAAAGTACAAAATTAAAAATTGATAATGCGACGAAATTTTTCTTGACTATCGCACAACAATAAGCGCTAACATATACTTGCAGGGTAACCACGAGTCGAAAACTAACGACCAAAGCACAGCATTTACAGATGTCAAGTGGTAAAAATATTTACACCATCTGATTTTGTCTTAGTCTGTAAGCAGAATGCAAACCTTGAAGAATAAGCAGAAATGCTCAGGGAAGTAGTTGAAGGCGTGTTCGTACAATTGTCGGTCTCAGTAAGCCGTATCAGTTTCGCGCATGTGTCCCCGGCACTGATGTTTGGAGGAATATCAGCTGCCTTGGCCGGTCCCCGGATAGATCGCGCATAAAGTCAAACCAGCGTGATTAGTCCTACCGCCTTCCGCCGATCCCAGAGCTCCATCCAGCCCCAGCACTTTGTGTGCTGCAAGGACTTGCTTAGAGGGAGGTCATTTATGCAACTCAACAAGACCCACATTTCGGAAGACATCGGATACCCATCGCCTGACAGGGGCAAAGTCGTCAAGAAATCCAATACCAAACTCGCGCATGATCTCGCTTGGCATGGCGGGCTTCATCCTTTGGAATCCTGGCAATTTTCGACCAGCTTGCGCGGCGGTGGCCAACATTTCAGTTTCCGTGTCCATCTGCTCATCATTCAGCAACGAGACTGCGAAGCAGAGATTTCCATCAACATGTGCCTGATGGATCAGGACACAGGTTGGGTTCGTGACGCAGAA